>NZ_SNYB01000002.1:12258-495410 GCF_004362795.1 Leifsonia sp. 115AMFTsu3.1 | reverse complement strand
CCGAAATCGCGACGCGGACGGTCGTCGTACTCACGACGCGGACGCTCGGTCCGGTCACCGAAGTCACGACGTGGACGGTCCGCGCGGTCGTCGAAGCTGCGGCGGGGACGGTCGTCGCCGTCGCGGCGGGGGCGGTCCTGGCGCGGCGCGCGCTCCTCCCACACCCGCTCGGTGCGGCGGGCGTCCTTGCCGCGAGGCTCCCAGTTGGGGCGCTCGGTGCGGCCGCGGCCGGCGCTGTCGTCGCGGGTTCCGTACGTCGAACGGCCGCGCGCGGCACGCTCGTCGGCGCTCCAGCGGGCCTTCTTGCCGGATGCCGGCTCCTCCGCGCGGTAGCCGCGGTGCTTGGGGCTCGGGTTGCTGCTGCTCTTGGGCGCTCCGCCGCGGGACGGCTTCTGCGATCGTCGGTCGTTGTTGTATCCGGGCATGGATGTTCTTCCTGGGTTCATGTCGAGTGCTCGGCGGCACGCCGCAGCGCACCGAATGATTCCCGGGCGAACTGTGTCCGGGGCCGTTCACGATTGTGTGATCCATACCGCCGATCGGGTACGGAACCGGCCCACTTGACTGACAAACCCATCCGCGCAGATCGCGCAGTGTCAAGAGCCGACCTCCCCACGATAGTGCATGGATGCTGGGAACGGACTGCTGATCCCTCTCCGTGTGCGCCGAGGTGCGGGGTATACAGGGAGGTATGAGCGCTCCCTCCGCGAACACGCCCTCGGGGAACCGGCCTGCAGCGGGCAAGCTCGACGCCGTCGTAATCGGGTCGGGCCCGAACGGTCTCTCCGCCGCCGTCACGCTCGCGCGCGCCGGTCTGTCGGTGCGGGTGTACGAGCGCAACGCGACGGTGGGCGGCGGCCTGCGGACCGAGGAGCTCACCCTCCCCGGCTTCCGGCACGACGTCTGCTCGGCCGTCCATCCGCTGGCTTTCGCATCCGGCTTCTTCCGCAGATTCGGTCTGGAGCAGCGCGTGCCGTTCGTCGTGCCGACCGCGTCGTACGGCAATCCGCTTCCTGGGGGCCGGGTCGCGATGGCGTACCTCGACCTCGAACGCACGGTGGATGCGCTGGGCGTCGACGGCCTCGCCTGGCGCGCCCTGCTCGGCCCGCTGGTCGAACACGCGGACGCCGTGGCCCAGTTCACCGGTTCGCAGCTGCTGCAGGTGCCACGGCATCCCTTCGTCGCCGCCCGGTTCGGGCTGACCGCCATCGCTCAGGGCGGCCCGTGGTGGGACCTGCCGTTCCGGACCGAGGCGCCGGGCGCTCTGCTCTCCGGCGTCTTCGCCCACACGACCGTTCCCCTGCCGAGCGTCGCAGGAGCAGCCGCCGGAATGACGCTGGCGACCTACGCGCACGCACGCGGCTGGCCCATCCCGGTCGGCGGCAGCCAGGCGATCGCGGATGCGATGGTCGCCGACATCGTCGCTCACGGTGGCGAGGTCGTCACCGACACGCCCGTCGAGTCTCTCGCCGAGCTCCCCGACTCGCGGATCGTCGTCTTCGACACGCACGTGAAGCACGCCGCGCAGCTGGCCGAGGACCGGCTGCCCAGCGGCTACCTGCGGCGCATCTCCCGGTTCCGCGACGGCAACGGTGTGTTCAAGGCCGACTTCGCGCTCTCCGGCCCGGTGCCGTGGACGAATCCGGACCTGTACGAGACCGCAACCGTGCACCTGGGTGGATCGCGCGCCGAGGCGGCCCGCGCCGAGAACGCCGTCGCCGCCGGGCGGCACAGCGACGCACCGTACGTTTTGGTCTCCCAGCCCTCCCTGTTCGACGGGACGCGGGCGCCGGCGGGCAAGCATGTCCTCTGGACGTACACGCACGTCCCGCGCGGTTCGACGGAGGATCAGACGGAGGCGATCATCCGGCGCATCGAGGAGTTCGCCCCCGGCTTCCGCGACCTCATCATCGGGACGGCGACCAAGAACGCGGCGCAGATGGAGCAGCACGATCCGAACTACATCGGCGGGGACATTTCGGCGGGCGCGCCGGACTTCGGTCAACTGGTGGCCCGCCCCGTCCTCTCCACCGACCCGTGGCGCATGCCTGGCCACGGACTCTACCTGGCGTCGTCGTCCGCGGCGCCCGGGCCGGGCGTGCACGGACTCGGCGGGTACTACGCCGCACGCAGCGCCCTGCGTCACGAGTTCGGCTTCACCCGGATGCCGGACCTGGCGCCGGGGCCCGACCAGACCATCGCCCGGCCCGTCGCCGCGCTGCCCGACCCCGTCCATCCCCACGAGCTTCCGGAGCAGTGAACATGTCTGTCAACGTCCGCCGTATGGCCTGCACGCCCGAGCAGGTCTTCGCCGTCCTCGCCGACCCCTGGGTCTATCCGACCTGGGTCGTCGGCGCCTCGCGACTGCGCGCCGCCGACAGCCGGTACCCGGCCGTCGGATCCCGTCTCCATCACTCCATCGGCGTCTGGCCGCTCGTCCTGAACGACGAGACGCGCATCGACGACTGGGACCCGCCGCGCCGGATGGTGCTCGAGGCGAAGACACGGCCGTTCGGCTCCGAGCGGGTGATCATCGACGTGAAGCCCCGCGCAGGCGGCTGCGTCGTGCGGATGGAGGAGTTCCCGTACTCCGGTCCGGTGACCCGCATCCCGGACGTGCTGGCGGACAGCATGCTGCACGTGCGCAACGCGGAGACGCTGCGTCGCTTGGAGTGGGTGGCGCGAGGGCGCGCCGCCCAGTGACGACGCGCCCTCGGCTCGTGCGCTGAGACCGGCTCGATCAGCCGGCCGACACCGCCTTCGTCTCGCTGGAGCCCGACGACTCCACCGCGATCTTCCGCGGCTTCGCCCGCTCGGCCACCGGGATGATGACGCTGAGCACACCGTTGTCGTACGACGCGGTGATGCCGTCGGGATCGACGTCGTCGCCGATCGTGAACTGACGCATGTACGCGCCGTACGGGCGCTCCTGGGCGAGCCAGCGGGCGCCGTCGCGGTCGGCCGCACTGCGGACCGCCCGGATGGTGAGCAGGTGCCCGTCGACGTCGACGTCGACCGACGCGGGATCGGCGCCGGGGAGGTCGGCGTTCAGGATGTAGCGCTCACCCTCTCGGAACAGGTCCACCGGCATGATGCGCGGCTGGCGGCTGGTGTCGAAGATGCTCTGCGCGATCCGGTCCAGCTGGGAGAAAGGATCGAACGACATGGCCATTGGATGTACCCCTTTCTTCTGGATCACCTGATGAGAGGCCCTTTGCACTCTCTTTTCGACCACAGATTTTAGCACTCGCACCCGGAGAGTGCCAAGGGGATTGCGACCACGTCAACCCGCTTCCCGAACCGTCGGCGACGGCCTACCGTCAGCGTCGTCCATCGAACGGAAGGGACCCATCGTGGCCGCAAGCCAGACCAAGACGAGCACCAAGAGCACCGCCAAGAAGACCGCGCCGAAGACCGCCTCCGTACGTCGTACGGCCGCCGTCGGCGTCGCCCCGACCCGCCGCGAGCACGCCGAGCACGGCTTCGTCGCCTCCGCCGAACTGGCGCAGAACCTCCAGCGCGTGCACGTCGACCTGATCGAGCTGCACCTGCAGGGCAAGCAGGCGCACTGGAACGTCGTCGGACGCAACTTCCGCGACCTCCACCTCCAGCTCGACGAGATCGTCGAGGCCGCCCGCGAGTTCAGCGACGACGTCGCAGAGCGCCTCCGCGCCCTCCACGCGACCCCCGACGGCCGCAGCGCGACCGTCGCCGAGCAGACCAGCCTGCCCGAGTTCCCCAACGGCGAGGTCGACACCACCGAGACGGTCGACCTGATCACCGAGCGCCTCGAGGCGGTCGTCCGCACCATGCGCGACGTGCACGACGACGTGGATGAGGAGGACCCGACCTCTGCGGACCTGCTGCACGCGATCATCGAGCGGCTCGAGCAGTACGCCTGGATGGTCAGCGCCGAGAACCGGACCCCGAGCCGGGCCTGACGCCCGGGTTCACGCGGTGGGGCGGGCCGGCGGCGGGAAGCCGTCGGCCCGCTTCCGTGTGCGCCTCGAGGAGGTCCCGGAAACACCGGCGACACACGCCGCGGCTAGCATCGACGCATGCCGATCGAGATCCGCCCCGAACCGGCCCGGCAGCCGGAGGTCGAGGAGCTGCTGCGCTTGAGCGACGAGTTCGCTTTCGCGCTGTACCCGGCCGAGAGCTGCTACCTGCTGGATGTGTCCGAACTCGAGCGCCCGGGCGTCACCGTGTTCGTCGCACGGGTCGACGGGCGTGCGCTGGGCATCGCCGCCCTGGTGGCCGACGGTTCCGAGGGCGCGGACGGCTCGCGGAGCGACGCCCTCCCCCGCGCCGAGCTCAAGCGCATGTTCGTGCACGAGGACGCCCGCGGTCAGGGCCTCGCCCGCCGTCTGCTCGGCGCGATCGAGTCCGCCGCTGAAGGAGCAGGCATCGTCGAGGTGCGACTGGAGACAGGTCCGCTGCAGCACGCGGCGATCGCACTGTACGAGCGCTCGGGCTACGTGCGCATCCCGAACTTCGGGGCGTACGCCGACGATCCGTGGTCGGTCTGCTACGCCAAGTCGCTCGCCGTTCCCACACGCTAGCCGCCGCGCCGGCCGGCGTCAGCTCCCGCGGATGCGCCGGGACAGCTCGGCCGCGGCTTCGCGCACCCGGGCGGCGAGCGCATCCCACCCCTCCGGCGCAACGTTATCGCGCGGGAAGGTGACCGCGATGCCCGCGGCGGGCCAGCCCGCATGGTCGCGCACCGACACCGCGACGGAGGCGAAGCCCGGGGTGACGTCGCCGTCCTCGGTGGCGTAGCCGCGCTCGCGGGCCTCCGTCACGACTCGGCGCAGCTCGGCGTAGGAGTGCGGGCCGGAGCCCGTGCGGTCCTCGAACGCGCCGGAATCCGGATAGAGCGCGCGCAGCTGCTCGCGCGGCAGGGTCGCGAGAAGCGCGCGTCCGCTCGCCGTCAGGTGAGCCGGAAGACGCACCCCCACATCCGTCACCAGTCGCGGCCGCCGGGGCGCGCGCTCCTCCACGATGTAGACGACATCACGACCATGGAGTACGGCGACGTGCCCGGACTCGCCGATCGCATCCACCAGCGCCGCCACGATCGGCCGGCCGAGCCGGCTCAGCGGCTGCTGACGCGAGAAGGCGCTCGACAGCTCGTAGGCGGCGACGCCCAAGCCGTATCGGCGCGCCTCGGGGAAGTGCAGCACGAAACCGTGCTCGGTGAGCACGGCGAGCAGGTGGTAGACGGTCGAGCGGGGCAAGCCGAGGGCAGAGGCGATGGCGGCAGCCGGGGCCGGGCCGCGCTGGGCTCCGAGGTAGGCGAGGACGCGGAGGGTGTTCTCCGCCGCGGGGACCTTGCTCACCGCATCCACCTCCCTCGCCGGTAGCCGCGCCCGTGTCTGGGATCCCGGACACCGAGCAGCCTACAGCCGGAGCGCTCACGACCGCGCGGCGCGAGGATCGGACCATGCTCCAGACCCAGACCGCCGTCACCGTCGGTGCCGGACCGCTCACCATCGACGACGTGGTCGCCGTCGCGCGCCACGACGCCCGCGTCGAACTCGACCCCGACGCCCTCGCCGGAGTCGCCGCCTCCCGCGCGATCGTCGACGCCCTCGCCGACGACACCGAGCCGCACTACGGCATCTCGACCGGCTTCGGCGCACTCGCCACGACATTCATCCCCGCCGATCGCCGAGCGCAGCTGCAGGCGAGCCTCGTGCGCTCGCACGCGGCCGGATCCGGTCCCGAGGTCGAGCGCGAGGTCGTCCGTGCCCTCATGCTGCTGCGCCTGTCCACGCTGATGACCGCGCGCACGGGTGCGCGACCCCATACCGTCGAGACCTACGCCGCCCTCCTCAATGCGGGGATCACGCCGGTCGTCCACGAGTACGGCTCGCTCGGGTGCTCCGGCGACCTCGCGCCGCTCGCCCACTGCGCCCTGGCGGCGATGGGCGAGGGCCGCGTGCGGGTCGACGGCGAACCGGTCGACGCGGCCGACGCCCTCGCCGCTGCGGGAGTCGAGCCCGTGGTCCTCGCCGAGAAGGAGGGACTCGCGCTCATCAACGGCACCGACGGGATGCTCGGGATGCTCGCGCTCGCCATCCACGACCTCCACGGCTTGCTGACCGACGCCGACATCGCCGCCGCGATGAGCGTCGAGGCGCTGCTCGGCACCGACGCGGTGTTCGCCGACGACCTGCAGCGGCTGCGGCCGCAGGCCGGCCAGGCGGTCTCGGCGACGAACCTGCGCGCCCTGCTCGCCGGCTCGCCGATCGTCGCGAGTCACAAGGGACCGGAGTGCACCCGGGTGCAGGACGCCTACTCGCTCCGGTGCTCTCCGCAGGTGCACGGCGCCGCACGCGACACCGTCGCGCACGCGGAGCTGGTGGCCGAGCGCGAGTTGGCCTCGGCCGTGGACAACCCGGTGCTCACCCTCGACGGGCGGGTGGAGTCGAACGGCAACTTCCACGGAGCGCCGGTCGCGTACGTGCTCGACTTCCTCGCGATCGCCGTCGCCGACGTCGCCAGCATGTCGGAGCGCCGCACCGACCGCTTCCTCGACCCTGCGCGCAACCAGGGGCTGCCGCCATTCCTCGCCCATGAAGTCGGCGTCGACTCCGGTCTGATGATCGCCCAGTACACGGCCGCCGGGATCGTCTCCGAGCTGAAGCGGCTGGCCGCGCCGGCGTCGGTGGACAGCATCCCCTCGTCGGCCATGCAGGAGGACCACGTGTCGATGGGATGGGCGGCCGCCCGCAAGCTACGCCGCGCCATCGACGGGCTCGCCCGCGTGATCGCGATCGAGGTCATGACCGCCGCCCGGGGAGCCGACCTGCGCGCCCCGCTGCAGCCGGGCCCCGCCACGGGAGCCGTCATCGCGACACTGCGGAGGGTCGTCCCGGGCCCGGGCCCCGACCGCCACCTCTCCCCCGAGATCGAGGCCGCCTATGCTCTCGTGACCTCCGGAGCCCTCCGCGCCGCCGCCCACCTCCCCTGACCCCCACCGTCGAGTACGCACAAACTGCACGAAATCAGCGTCGAAACCGTCAGTCTTCGCGGACTCGACGGGGTAACGAAAGGAACGAGAACCATGGATGGAGCCCGACCGGTGCGCGCGGCGCGAGGCACCGAGCTCAGCGCCAAGAGCTGGCAGACCGAGGCCCCGCTGCGGATGCTGATGAACAACCTCGACCCGGAGGTCGCCGAGCGCCCCGACGACCTGGTCGTCTACGGCGGCACCGGCCGCGCGGCCCGCAGCTGGGAGGCGTTCGACGCGATCATCCGCACCCTCCGCGACCTCGAGGCCGACGAGACGCTGCTCGTGCAGTCCGGCAAGCCGGTGGGCGTCTTCCGCACGCACGAGTGGGCCCCCCGGGTGCTGATCGCCAACTCCAATCTCGTCGGCGACTGGGCGACGTGGCCCGAGTTCCGCCGACTGGAGGCGCTCGGTCTCACAATGTACGGCCAGATGACCGCCGGTTCGTGGATCTACATCGGTTCGCAGGGCATCCTCCAGGGCACGTACGAAACGTTCGGCGCGGTCGCGCGGAAGAGGTTCGAGGGCACCCTCGCCGGCACCCTCACGCTGACCGGTGGATGCGGCGGCATGGGCGGAGCGCAGCCGCTCGCGGTCACCATGAACGGCGGGGCGGTGCTCATCGTGGATGTTGACCGCACCCGCCTGCAGCGCCGCGTCGACCACGGCTACCTCGACGTGCTGGCGGACGACCTCGACGACGCGGTCGCGCAGGCACTGGCGGCCAAGGAGGAGCGCCGCGCCCTTTCGGTCGGCGTGGTGGGGAACGCGGCGGAGGTCTTCCCCGAACTGCTCCGCCGCGGTGTGCCGATCGATATCGTCACCGACCAGACCAGCGCGCACGACCCGCTGAGCTACCTGCCCGTCGGCTACTCGGTCGAGGAGTGGCACGACCGCGCAGCCGCAGACCCCGAGCGCTTCACCGACGACGCCCGACGGTCGATGGCCGCCCAGGTGGAGGCGATGGTCGGCTTCCAGGACGCCGGCTCCGAGGTCTTCGACTACGGCAACTCGATCCGCACGGAGGCCCAGCTGGGCGGCTACGACCGCGCGTTCGGCTTCCCCGGGTTCGTGCCCGCGTACATCCGTCCGCTCTTCGCCGAGGGCAAGGGACCGTTCCGGTGGGCCGCGCTCTCGGGCGACCCGGCCGACATCGCCGCGACGGACCGCGCCGTGCTCGACCTGTTCCCCCACGACGAACACCTGCGCCGCTGGATCACCCAGGCGGGCGAAAAGGTGCACTTCGAGGGACTACCCGCCCGGATCTGCTGGCTGGGATACAAGGAGCGGCACCTGGCCGGCCTCCGTTTCAACGAGATGGTCGCCTCGGGCGAGCTGTCCGCACCGGTCGTGATCGGGCGCGACCACCTCGACTCCGGCTCGGTCGCCTCGCCGTATCGGGAGACGGAGTCGATGGCGGACGGCTCCGATGCGATCGCCGACTGGCCCCTCCTCAACGCGCTGCTCAACACGGCGTCCGGCGCGACCTGGGTGTCGCTCCACCACGGTGGCGGCGTCGGGATCGGCCGCAGCATCCACGCCGGGCAGGTCGTCGTCGCCGACGGCACGCCACTCGCCGCGGAGAAGATCGAGCGCGTGCTGACGAACGATCCGGGCACGGGCGTGATGCGGCATGTGGATGCGGGATACGAGCGCGCTGTCGAGGTCGCGGAGGAGCGCGGGCTGCGCATCCCGATGCGCGAAGGCCGATGACCGCCACCCTCGTCACCGGCATCGGCGAGCTGACGACGTTCGACCCGGCGCATCCCGGACCCCTCGGGCTGGTTCGCGATGCGGCCGTTCTCGCCGTCGACGGCCGGGTGGCCTGGACCGGACCCTCGGCCGCAGCCCCCCGATCGGATGCGGACAGCGTCGTCGACGTCGCCGGCGCGGCCGTGATCCCGGGGTTCGTGGACTCGCACACCCACCTCGTTTTCGCCGGAGATCGCGCGCAGGAGTTCGAGGCGCGCATGGCCGGGCGACCGTATACCGCTGGCGGCATACGGTCCACGGTCGCAGCGACACGCGCCGCGACGGACGGCGAACTGCGCGCGCGGCTCGCCGGGCTGGTGGCCGAACTGCACGCGCAGGGCACGACGACGTTCGAGATCAAGAGCGGCTACGGACTGACCGTCGCCGACGAGGAGCGCCTGCTCCGACTGGCGCGCGAGGTGACCGACGAGACCACGTTCCTGGGTGCGCACGTCGTCCCGGCCGAGTACGCCGACGACCCAGACACCTATGTGGATCTCGTCACCGGCCCGATGCTCGACGCCTGCGCGCCGCACGCGCGCTGGATCGACGTCTTTTGCGAGACGGGCGCGTTCAGCGTCGAGCAGTCGGAGCGGATCCTGAGGGCGGGGGCCGCACGCGGACTGGGCGTGCGCATCCACGCCGCCCAGCTCGGCCCCGGAGACGGCGTCGCCCTCGCTGTGGAACTGGATGCGGCGAGCATCGACCATTGCACCTACCTGACCGACGACGACGTGGAGCGGCTGGCCGCCTCCCGGACCGTCGCGACGCTGCTGCCCGGCGTCGAGTTCTCGACGCGGCATCCCTACCCGTCCGGGCGTCGCCTCCTCGGCGCCGGCGCGACCGTTGCGCTCGCGAGCGACTGCAACCCGGGGTCGTCGTTCACGTCGTCGATGCCGTTCTGCATCGCCCTCGCCGTGCGTGAGCTCGGGCTGACGCCGGCCGAGGCCCTGCAGGCGGCGACGCTGGGCGGCGCCGCCGCGCTCCGTCGCGACGACGTCGGGCACCTGCGACCCGGAGCGCGGGCCGACCTGGCGGTCCTCCGTGCCCCCAGCCACATCCACCTCGCCTACCGGCCCGGTGTCCCCCTCATCGAGCGCACCCTCCGCCTCTAGTCCCTTTCGCCCCACCGTCGAGTCCGCAAACTTTGCACACGATTCGCCCCGCGAGCGTGCAAAGTTTGCGGACTCGACGGGGGGCGACGGGGACGGGACGGGTGGGGTCAGCGGGAGGCGAGGCCGGCGGCGGCGTCGAGGACGAGGAGCGCCGCGAGGCGGACCGTGCGCTGGTCGGGGGCGTCGGCAGTCGCATCCACCTCGGCGATGTCGAGGGAACGGACCAGCGGGGATGCGCCGGCGAGCCGCGCGAAGCGGCGGAGCTCCCAGGCAGCGAGTCCGCCCGGGACGGATGCCGGGCACCCCGGAGCCACCGAGCGATCGCAGACGTCCACGTCCAGATCGACGTGGACCGGACCGCCGCCCGCCCCTGCGATCTCCAGCGCCTCCGCCATGACGTCGTCCAGCGGACGCGTGTGCAGCTCGTCGCGGAGGATCACCGTGATGCCATAGTCCGCCGCGCGGCGGGCGTAGGCGGCCGAGTTCGCGAAGTCGGCGATGCCGATCTGCACGATCCGCCGGCCGTCGAGCCCCGCCTCGATGAGCTCACGCACCGGAGAGCCGTTGGACGATCCGTCGCGCAGATCGTGATGGGCGTCGAGCGTGATCAGCCCCGCCGCGCCGAGGTCCCCGCCGAACGACCCGAGCGCCGCCGGGACCGTGAGCGAGTTGTCGCCGCCGACCGCGACCGTCAGTCGCGACCGGGACGAGGCCTCCGCCATTGCCGCACGCGCACGTTCCCGCCCTTCCGGGCCGTCGGGTGACGGCACGTCCCCGGCGTCCGCGAAGCGCAGCGCCTCGACGTCCTCTCCCGCTGCGAACGCCGAGTAGCGACGCAGCGCATCCCGCACGGCCGCAGGGGTGGCACCCGCACCGGTCGGCGAGAGCGAGGTCTCCTGCGTCGGGATGCCGATCAGCGTCAGGTCCGCGCCGTCCGCCCCCAGCGGCGGCCAGTCGCCCGCGCGCGGCCACAGCGGGTCGACCGAGAGTCCGTGTGCGCTCATATTCGCGACCCTAGCGATGGGCGGCGCAAACGCAGCGGCCGCGTCCGGCATGCCCGTCTGGGATACCGGACGCGACCGTCGGATCAGACCTGCGTCCCTCCGGCCGGCCGCGTGAAGACGGGCGGCTGAGGAGCGGTCGGTGTACCCGTACCGTCCGAACCCTCCGGCCCGGTCGGTCCACCGGTGACCGGCGTCCCGCCATCGCCCGCACCGCCATCCCCGGTCCCGTCCGCGCCACCGCCGGCCGCGGCCTTCGCCGCCTTCCGCGCCTCTTTCCGCTCCCGTCGCCCCTCGACCAGGTTGTACAGGGTCGGCAGCACGACGAGCGTCAGCACGGTCGAGGAGATGAGTCCACCGATGACGACGATCGCGAGCGGTTGCGAAATGAAGCCGCCGTGCCCCGTCAGGCCGATCGCCATCGGGGTCAACGCGGCGATCGTGGCCAGCGCCGTCATCAGGATGGGGCGCAGTCGTCGGGATGCACCGTGCGCCACGGCGTCCGCCACCGCGAGACCGCGCCGTCGGTACTGGTTCACCAGGTCGATGAGCACGATCGCATTGGTCACCACGATGCCGATCAGCATCAGCAGACCGATCAGCGACGCGACGCCGAGCGGGATGCCCGAGGCGAGCTGGAGCAGGATGGCGCCGGTCGCCGCGAACGGCACCGACACGAGCAGCAGCAGGGGCTGCCGCAGCGAGCGGAACGTCGCCACCATGACGATGTACACGATGAGGATGGCCGCGAGGAGCGCGAGGCCCAGCTGCTGGAACGCATCCGACTGGCTCGAGGAGACGCCGCCGATCTTGGCCGTCGCACCCGAGGGCAGGTCCGCCGCCTTGAGGGCCGCGTTGACGTCGGCGTTCGCTGTCGTCAGGTTGTCCGTCGCCGGGGTGGCGGTCACGGACGCGGTCCGGAGCCCGCGCTGGGTGGTCACCGTCGCCGGGCCCTTGACCTCCTTCACGCTGGCGAGCGTGTCGAGCGGCACGATCCCCGTCGCCGTCGGGATGGACAGCTGAGCGAGCCCGGCGACGGTCGTCGGCGGGTTGTCGCTCTGCAGGTAGATCTTCAGCGTGGTGTCGTCGATGGCGACGGAACCCGCCTGCGTGGGCTGGACCGCTTGCGAGACGATGGTGCCGACGGCCACCTCGCTGAGTCCGGCCGCTGCAGCCTTGGATCGATCGACGTCCACCGAGACGTAGGGCAGCGATGCGCTCAGGTTGTCGGTCACCTGCTTCAGCGACGACTTCTTCCGCAGCTCGGCGACCACCGAGTCCGTCGCCTTCTGCAGGTCGGCGTTGCTGCTGGCGGAGATGTCGACCTGGATGTCGGTCGAGCCGCCGAAGCCGCTGGACGCTGAGAGCGTGATCTCTCCCTGGTCCTTGATGTCGGCCAGTTCGTCCTCGATGGTGTTCTGCAGCTTCTCCTGGTCGGCGTTCGGGTCGGTCGTGATGGAGAAGGTCGTCCCACCGCCGCCCCCGCCGGTGAACGCGTCCCGCAGCGACGAGCCGCTGGAGCCGATGGAGACCTGGACGGTCTTGACGCCGTCAGTGTCGAGCAGCTTCTTCTCGACCACCTTCGCCGCGTCGTCCTTCGACTGGAGGCTCGCGCCGGGATCGAGGGTCTGCGTGACGGTGAGGGAGTTCTGCCCGCTCGACCCGAGGAAGTTCGTCTTCAGGAACGGCACCGTGAGGAGCGTGAGGACGAGCACCAGGACGGCCGCGGTGATGGTCAGCCCCGAGCGCTTGAGCGTCCAGCGGATGATCGGCAGGTAGCCGGCCTGGAGCCGCGAGGGATGCTCGAGCTCGTCGATGCCGGATGCCGCAGCCTCCTCCACCGACAGAGCAGCAGCCTCGACCTCGGGGCCGCCCTCGTGCTTGTGCGCCTTCGGCGCCCGGAGGAACCAGTAGGCGAGCACCGGCACGATCGTCAGGGCGACGAGCAGCGACGACAACAGGGCGATCGTGACGGTCAGGGCGAAGGGCCGGAACAGCTCGCCGGTCACATCCCCCACGAACGCGAGCGGGAGGAACACCGCAACGGTCGTGATCGTGGATGCGGTGATCGCGCCCGCGACCTCACGGACCGCCCGCACGATGGTCACCGCTCGGTCTGCGCCGGGCACCAGCTGCCGTTTGATGTTCTCGATCACGACGATGGAGTCGTCCACCACACGCCCGATCGCGATCGTCAGAGCGCCCAGCGTGATGATGTTGAGCGTGTAGCCGGTCGCCCACATGACGATGAACGTGATCAGCACGCTGGTCGGGATGGAGATCGCCGTCACCAGCGTCGACCGCACGGACAGCAGGAACACGAGGATGACGATGACCGCCATCGCGAGACCGAGCAGACCCTCCTCGGTGAGCGAGTTGATCGACTGCGTGATGAACGGCGCCTGGTCGAAGACGACGGTGATCTTCGCGCCGGATCCGAGCTTCTTCTCCAGGCTCGGGATGAGGTCGTTGACCGCGTGGGAGACCTCGACCGTGTTCGCGGAGGGCAGCTTGGTGACCGCGATCGTCAGGGCGGGCTTGCCGTCGACGCGCGAGAGCGACGTGGTCGGGTCGTCCGTCTCGGCGACGGTCGCGACGTCGCCGATCGTCGGCGGGGTGCTCGGAGCGACAGCTGCGCCGGCCGCAGCCCCGCCGGCCGCTCCCGCCGCGCCTGCGGCACCTGCCCCGGCCGCTCCTCCGCTCGAGCCCCCGGCACCACCCGCGCCCGCGCCGCCTGCCGAACGGATCAGAGGCAGGCCGGCGATGTCCTCGACCGACGACAACTGTGTCCCCGACTGGACGGACAGCGTCTGCCCGTTCTCGGTGATGTCTCCGCCCGGGATGAGCACGCCGTTCTGCTGCAGCGCGTCCTTGATCGCCGATGACGAGACGCCGGCGGCGGCGAGCTTCGCCGGGTCCGGTGTGATCGCGATGCGGCGGCCGATCTCGCCGACCAGCTGCGCGTCGTTGACGCCCTTCACATCCTTGACGTCCGGGAGCACGAGCTTCGTGATGTCGTCGCCGAGGGCGCGCTGGTCGTCACCGCCGGTGACCGCGAGCTGGATGACGGGCAGGTCGTCGATGCTGCCCGAGAGCACCTGCGGCTCGACGCCCGACGGCAGGGTCGACTTGATGCGGTTGACCGCCTGGTCGATCTTCTGCTCGGCGGTGGCGAGGTCGGTCCCGTAGGTGAACTTCGCCGTGATGATGGACTGGTTGGTGCTGCTGACCGCGCTGGTGCTGTCGAGGTCGGGAACGCCCTGGATGGCGGCCTCGACCGGCGTGCTGACGTCGTTGTTCACGACCTCCGGCGATGCGCCCGGGTAGCTGGAGAGCACCACCAGCTGCGGGAACGAGATCGACGGCGCGAGCTCCTGCTTGAGGTTGGTCAGGGCGAGTCCGCCGAAGACCGCGGCGACGATCGTGACGAGCGCGATCAGGGCACGGTTCTTCATGCTCAGGACGGCGAGGAAGTGCACAGGTTTCCCCTCGGGGACGACGGTTTCAGGACCGCGCCGACACTGGCGCAGGGGAAGTATGACATCGCAGGGTGGGCGGTATCTTCATGCCTGGGTACGACATCCCGCTACTCCGCTGGGAGTGCCCGTCGGCCCGGCCCGCCGGGTCGCGCGAGTCACACCACGCTGGGCAGCGCGCCGGAGTCGAAATACGGCACCGGCTCGTTCGCGGCGACGGCCCACGCCCGGGTGAGAGCGGCGAACGCGCGGTCGTACTCGTCCGGGGTGTAGGTGATCGGGATGCGCAGGAAGCGCTCGAAGGCGCCGTCGATGCCGAACCGCGGTCCGGCGGCGATCAGCAGGCCGTGGCTGCGCGCGGCCAGCGCTAGTGCCGAACTGACCGGGGCGCCGATCCCCACCCAGGCCGTCAGTCCGCCGTGCTGAACCGGCATCGTCCAGTCGGGGAACGTCTCGGCGACCAGGCGTCGGACGTTCTCGCGCCCCAGACGGAGCTGCTCGCGCCGCTCCTCCATGATCTCGGGAAGCTGCGGGATCATCCGCGCGACGACGAGCTGCTCGATCATCGGCGTGCCGAGGTCGGTGGCCGGCTTCGCGGCGATCAGGCGCTGGATGTGCGAGCGCTCGGCGCGGATCCAGCCGATGCGGAGGCCGCCCCAGAGCGTCTTGCTGGCCGAGCCGATCATGATCACCGGCGCGCCGGCCGACGCGGAGTCCGCGTAGGCCGGCAGCGGCAGGAACTCGCCGACCCGGTCGATGTCGAGCTCCGCCGTGGTCTCGTCGGCGACAACGATCGCGCCGTGACCGGCGGCGGCCGCGAGCACCCGCTCCCGCGTCTCGGGCGACATGGTGGCCCCGGTCGGATTGTGGAAGTCGGGGATGAGGTACGCGAGCGCGGGATTGGCGCGGCGGAACGTCTGCTCGATCGCCTCCACATCCCAGCCATCGGACTCGTCGCCGATGCGGTGCGGCCCGGATTCCGGCGCGGTGACCGTGATGGGCACCAACCGTGCGCCGGCCAAGCGGATCGCCTCGATGGCGTGCGGGTAGGTCGGCACCTCGATGACGACGCGGTCGCCCCGGCCGAGGAACGTGCGGGCGATCAACGCGATCGCCTGCTGCGCGCCGACGGTCACCAGGATCTGGTCCGGTGTCGTCGGCAGGCCGCGGCTGGCATAGCGGGCGGCGATCTCGGCGCGCAGGTGCGGCAGTCCCACGGGGTCGTAGCCCGGGTCGGGGAGGAAGCGCGGCAGTTCCTCCGCGGCGGCACGCGCGGCTGCGGGAAGGGACGACGCGGCGGGGAGCGACGCCTTGGTGAAGTCGAGCATCCCCTCGCCGGCCACCGCGGGCAGGGAGAGGGCCGGGCCGGGGAGACGCGCGACGCTGCCGGAGCCTCGGACGCTGTCGATGAAGCCGGCCTCGCGGAGCTGGCGGTAGGCGGCGGCGACCGTGGTCCGGCTCAGCTCCAGCTTGGCCGCCAGGTCGCGCTCGGCGGGCAGGCGTGTGCCGATCGGGATGCGGCCGTCGAGCACGAGAAGCCGGATGCGGTCGGCGAGCGCCTGGTAACTGGCGCCGGCGGTCCGCCAGGCTCCGAGCAGGTGCTCCAGCGAGCGGGCGGTGAGTTGCGCATCCGACATGCAGGCCACTTTAGTTGAATTGGCATCTTGTTGCGAGTCCAATCGTTGCGATTGGATTGTGCCCATGGCCGCCCGACTTCTTCTCACCCGCCGCCTCGTGCAGCTGCTGATCGGACTCTTCCTCTACGGGATCGCGATCGCGCTCATGGTGCGCGCCGGGATCGGCCTGTCGCCGTGGGATGTTCTGGCACAGGGTCTGTCGCTCAAGACCGGCATCCCCTTCGGGTTCGTCACCAACCTGGTCGGACTCGTCGTGCTGGCGTTCTGGATCCCGCTGCGGCAGCGTCCGGGCCTCGGAACCGTGCTCAACGTGCTGCTGGTCGGCCCGAGCGCGCAACTCGGCCTCGACCTGCTGCCGCAGCAGACGGAGCTCTGGGCGCAGGTGCTGTTCTTCGTGGCCGGCCTCGCGCTGCTCGCCGTCGCGACCGGCCTGTACATCGGTCCGCGCCTCGGCCCGGGCCCGCGCGACGGGCTGATGACCGGCCTGCACGCCCGCACCGGCCGGCCGATCTGGATGGTGCGGACCGCCATCGAGGTGACCGTACTCATCATCGGGTGGGTGCTCGGCGGTAACGTCGGGGTGGGGACGCTCGCGTTCGCGCTCCTGGTCGGCCCGCTGTGCAGCATCACCCTCCCCTTCTTCGCGATCCGCCTGCCGCAGGACGCTGCAACGACTGCGGCACGGCTGGAGAGCGAGCTCGAGGGAACGGCCGAGCAGTCGGCCGGCCTCGAGGAGGAGCAGGGTGCCGTCCGTTTCGACGTGCGCGACGGCATCCTGCTCGAATCCGACCGGGCGGCGCACGAGCGCGCATCCCGGGCGGACTCCCCCTTCGTCCGGGGTCCGCAGCCCGACCGCGCCCCGCGCGCTCCGCGCTCTGAGCGCGCAGACCGCCCCTCGCGCGTGATCGCCGCGCACTGGCTGGACGACCGCATCACGCGCCGCCCGCGCCACCCCTGACCCCTGATCCCGCACCTCCCTCTCGCCGCCGCATCTCCCACCGTCGAGTCCGCACAAACTGCACGCCGAAGGGGCGTAAAGCGGTAAGTCTTCGCGGACTCGACGGCGGGGTGAGGTTAGGCGAGGTGGGCGGCGGCGTAGACGCGGAGGGCGTCGCGCACGAAGGCGGCGTTCTCGGCGCCGCCGTAGTTCGCGGCGAACCGCTCGTCGGCGACGTACATCTCGCCGAGACCGGTCAGGTACGCGGCCGTCGGCGCGCCGGTGCCGTATCCCGGCGTTCCCGGGATGCCGCCCAGCCACTCGGCGTGACGCTTCGCGAGCGCCTGCGCCTCGTCCGACTCCGGTGCGACACCGGCGGCCGCCGCGGACTTCCAGTCGGCCGCGAGCCGCTCCTGCCGGGCCTGCCAGTCGGCACGCTCCTCCGCGGTCTTGCTGCGCCACCAGCGGTCCGACGCCGCGTAGGCGTCCTTCCCCCAGCGCTGCTCGACCTCGTCCTTGTACTGGGTGTGATCGAATCCGTCGAACATCTGCTCGGCCACGATCTCCTCTCCTTCCTCCACTGCGTGGATCGTCGACTCGACCGACGCGATCTGCCGCGCCAGCCGTTCCCGCTCCGCCTGCAACCACGCAAGGTGGTCACGCAGGGCGGGCACCGCATCCGTGCGGTCGTCGAGCACCCGGCCGACGGCGTCGAGGCCGAGACCGAGCTCCCGGAGAAGCAGGATGCGCTGAAGCCGCACGAGGGAGTCGCGGTCGTAGTACCGGTAGCCGTTGCCGCCGACGCGGCTCGGCTTCAGCAGCCCGATGGCGTCGTAGTGGCGCAGCGTCCGGCTGGTGGTGCCGGCGATCCGCGCGATGTCCTGGATAGACCAGTCCATGTCTTCCTCCTTCCGTGCGGTGCGTCATCCACGCTAGGAGTTGACGTTACGTCAAGGTCAAGCGGCCCGGCTACAGTGTTCGCGTGCGCAGCATCCGTTCGACCACCCGCGTCGCCCCCGGCATCCTGTTCGTCGAGGGTCCGCTCTCGAACTGGACCGTGTTCCACGGCGATGGAGCGGTCGAGCTCGTCGACTGCGGCTACCCGGCCGATCGCCCGCTGGTCGAGGAATCGATCCGTCTCGCGGGTGCCGACCCGGCCGACCTGAAGGACATCCTGATCACGCACGGCCACTCGGATCACCTCGGCGCGAGCGCGCAGTTCGCCGCCGAGCTCGGCGTGGTCGTCGCGGCGGCACCGGCCGAGCTCCCGAACGTCCGGCGCGACATCACCGAGCAGGTCACGGTCGCCGACCTGCTGCCGTCCGCGCTGAAGCGCGGCACCGTCCGCTGGGCGATCGCCGCCGTGCGGGCGGGAGGTCTGGGCGATGTCGGGGTCCGGGATGCGGTCGCGCTGGAGGGGGACGAGGTCACCCTGAGCACGGGGCACACCCTCCAGCTCGTCCCCGCCCCCGGCCATACGACCGGCAGCGTCTGCTTCTTCGAGCCGACGTCACGCGCGCTGCTGACCGGCGACGCCATCGTGACGGGTCATCCGCTGCTGCGCGAGAGCGGTGAGCTGCAGCAGCTGCCCGCCTTCTTCCAGCACGACCCCGATGAGGCCGCGCTCAGCGCGCGCAGGCTGGTGTTGTGCGACGCCGAGGTGGTGCTGCCGGGGCACGGACCGCTGGTCGCGTTCCCGGCGAGCGCGCGCCCCTGAGGCGCGGCCGGATCAGCGCTTCGCGCGCGCCGGCACCTTCTTCTGAGGCGTGCCGGTGCCCGCAGCTCCGGCAGCCGCCGAAGCCGGCTGCCCACCTTCGGGCTGCGGCTCCGGGATCGTCCCGGCGACCGCCTCCGCGCTGTCCTGCGGCTCCCCGATCGTGATCGGCACCGGGTGGATGTGGATGCGCGTGTGCGCCTTCGACGCCGGCACGAGCGGTCGGCGTGCGACCGGGCGCACGGGCTCGCCGCGACGGTCCTGGCCGGGGAGCGGGCGCGAGCGCCGGCCGTAGATGAGCGACGAGGAGTCGAGCAGCCACGGGACGAGCGCGACGGTGACGCCGTGGCAGAGCATGAGCTGCTTGCTGATGCGGCGCGCGCGGTGGTTGTGCAGCAGCGCCTCCCACCAGTGGCCGACGATGTACTGCGGCAGGTAGACCGTCACGACCTCGGAGCCGTGCTCCTCGCGCCGGTGCTTCATGTACTTGATGAGCGGAACGCCGAATTCGCGATACGGCGACTCGATGATCGTGAGCGGAACGTGGATGTTCTGCTCGACCCACTGCCGCTGCAGCTTCTGCGTCGACTCCTCGTCGATCGAGACGTGCACGGCCTCGATCGAGTCGTGCCGCGCGGCGATCGCGTAGTCGAGCGCCTTCAGCGCCGGCTTCTGCATCTTGCCGATGAGGACGATGGCGTGGTCGCCGACGCTGCCGAACGTCGTCACGGGGTCGACTTCGACCTCTTTCTCGACGTCGCGGTAGTAGCGGTTCACGCCGAGCATGAGGAACCAGAGGATCGGCATGAAGATGAAGACGAGGTACGCGCCGTGCGTGAACTTCGTGATCGTGACGACGATGAGCACGATCGCGGTCAGACAGGCGCCGAAGGCGTTGATGCAGAGCGAGCGGATGATGCCGGTGCGTTCTCGGCCGGTCTGGCCTCCCGAGCGCAGTAGCGTGATCCAGTGCTTCACCATCCCGGACTGGCCGAGGGTGAACGACACGAACACGCCGATGATGTACAGCTGGATGAGCTGGGTCAGGTTCGCCTGGTAGACGACCAGCAGGACCGTGGCGGCAAGCGCCAGGATGATCATGCCGTTCGAGTAGACGAGGCGGTCGCCGCGCGTGTTGAGTGCTTTCGGAGCGTACGAGTCGCGGGCGAGCACAGAGCCGAGCAGCGGGAATCCGTTGAAGGCGGTGTTGGCCGCGAGCAGCAGCACCACCGCCGTCGCGGCCTGCACCAGGAAGAAGAAGAACGTGTTGTTGCCGAAGGTCGCCGCGGCGATCTGGGCGATGAGGCTGCGCTGCGGCTGGGTGGCGCACTGCGCCCATCCCTGCAGGTCGCACGGGTTCTCGGCGTAGTGGACGCCGCTGATCAGCGCGGTGGCGGTCAGGCCGGCGAACAGGGTGATCGCGATGCCGCCCATGAGGCCGAGGGTGATGCGGGCGTTGCGGATCTTCGGGGTTCGGAACGCGGGGACGCCGTTGGCGACGGCCTCCACACCGGTCAGAGCCGAACATCCACTCGAGAAGGCGCGCAGCAGGAGCAGGACGACGGCCGCTTGCGTGAGCGAGTCGGCGTGCACCTGGTAGCCGGCGGACTCGGCGACCGGGGCGTCTCCGAACACCGTGCGGACGAGAGCCGTCACGATCATGAGGGCGATGCTGCCGATGAAGATGTAGGTCGGCAGCGCGAACGCCTTCGACGACTCCCGCACGCCGCGCAGGTTGATGGCGGCGATGATGATGACGCAGAGGATGGCCAGTTCGACGCGCCACGGGGCCAGGAACGGCAACGCCGAGATGACGTTGTCGACGCCGGATGCGACGGACACGGCGACGGTGAGGACGTAGTCCACGAGCAGCGCCGAGGCGACGATCAGGCCGGCCTTCTCGCCGAGGTTCTTGTGAGCGACCTCGTAGTCGCCACCGCCCGAGGGGTAGGCCTTCACCAGCTGGCGGTAGCTGAGCACGACGGTGATGAGCAGCACGACGACGGCCGCGGCGACCCACGGCGCGAACGTCAGGAAGGCGAGACCGCCGAGCAGCAGGATCATCAGGAGTTCCTGCGGAGCGTACGCGACACTCGACAGCGCGTCGGAGGCGAAGATGGGTAGCGCGAGGTGCTTCGGGAGCAGCTGCCCTTCGAGCTTTTCGCTCGGAAGCGGGTCGCCGATCAACCAGCGCTTCGGGGATCTCCCCTCATTTGTCACGAGTGGCGAGCATACTCGCTGGCAATCCACTGTCAAGTCGGCGCGTCGGGCCTTCCGAACCCCGTCGTTCTGCAAAGACTGGGGGCTGCTCCTCCGCGGGGCGTTCCCCCGCGGATTGCCGCGGCGGAACGACCCGAAGAGGTCTCACTGGGAGCCGGATGAGCATTTCCTGACTCTTTCCCAAAGCCGATGACCGGCGCTCAGCGGCGGCCGATCGCCTCGACGAGCACGCGCCGGACGCGGTCCAGCTCGTCCTTGAGAAGCGGGACGATGTCTGCTGGGAGCGCGCCGCGAGCGGCCTGGTAGCGGAGGTCCGTGCGGAGCTGCTGACGGAAGTCGTTCAGAGCCGCCTCGGCCTCGCGCGCGGCCGCGTTGCCCGCCGCGCGCGCATCCCGCCCGGCGTCGCGCGCCTCCTGACGCGGGTCCACCCGCGAGCCGTTCCGCTTGGCCTCGCGAGCCGCGGAGGCGAGCTCTGCGCGCAGTGTGCGCATTGCGTCGTTCACCCCGGCGCGCACCTCGTCCGCCAGGCGGCGCACGGAGTCGGTGACCTCCTCCTCGATCGCGTCGAGCTCCGGTCGGCGAGCCTCGAGCTCGGCCCGGCCGGCGTCGGTGATCTGGTACACCGTCTTCCGCCCCTCGGTCGCCTTGGTGACCAGGCCCTCCTCCTCCAGCTTCGCCAGCCGCGGGTAGATGGTGCCGGCGCTCGGACTGTAGGTGCCGCCGAAGCGCTCGGTCAGCGCCTGGATGAGCTCGTAGCCGTGTCGCGGCGCCTCATCCAGCAGGCTCAGCAGGTACAGCCGGAGGCTCCCGTGCGAGAAGACGGGAGTCACGCCGACGCCTCCGCGCTCCGCTCGGCGGCAGCGCTACGAAGCACCGCGGCGTCGCCGGAGACCGAATTGATGCTGATCTCGACCCACGTGCCGTCGAGCGTGCCGGCCGTGCCGGTGTAGCCCTTGCCCATCCCGCCGACCACGGTCATGTTGTCGAGCTGCACCTTGCCCGAGACCGTGTTGACGCGGTAGCGCGCGCCGACGGCCTCCGGGATGCGGATGGTCGTATCGCCGGACACGGTGTTGACGGCGATGTCGTCCGGAGTGCCGGTGACGTCGAGCATCACGTCGCCGGAGACGCCGTCGGACGAGAAGCGCCGGATGGCACCGGTCGCCGTGACGTCGCCGGAGACGGTGTGAGCGCTGATGCGGCCGGTGTGGTCGCGGACGGACAGCTCGCCGCTGACCGAGTTGAGCTCGACGTCGCCGGTGAGGCCATCGGCGACGACATCGCCCGAGACAGTGCTCAGACGGGCGTCCGTGTTGAGGCCCGAGACCAGCGCAGCTGCCGAGACGACGCCGAACTTGAGCTCGACGTCGCGCGGCACGAGCACGCTGACATCGGCACGGGCGCTGGAGCGCATCGACTTGAAGACCTCGATGAAGTTGTCCCACCGCAGCTGCGGGTGATCGATCTCGAGACGGTCGCCGTCGACCACGATCTTCAGGTCACGACCCGTGACCGAGTGCACCTCGATGCGCGCTCCGGGCTCATCGTGTCCGACGATGTCGATCTGACCGCCGATGAACCCGACCTTGAGGGTGCGGACGACCTCGATGTCGATCGTGCGGCTCTCGCCCGGCTGGATCAGCCACTTCTCCTGTGCCATGCTTCCTGCTCCTTCTCTTCCGGCCCATGCCGGGGCCGTCGGTGACTCGCGTTATATCGCGACTGTTGACGGATTCACGATATATCGCGACTGGGGTGGATGCAAGGCCTCGACGGTCCGAATCCCCTGGATTCAGGGTGCGGTCAGGGAGAACCCTGAGCGGGCGCGAACTGACGTGCCGCGGCGGGCCGCTAGCGCCGCAGCCAGGGCTGGAGCAGCCGGGTGACGAACGGCAGAAGGAAGTACGTCATCGTCGGCGTCAAGCACAGCGTGGTGATGAGCACAGTCGCGATCGGCCACAGCTCGTGCCAGCCCGGGACGAAGGAGGTGACGAGAGTCGTGAACAGGAGCGACAACGGGAAGAAGCCCAGCCAGATCGTCACGGCCTGCTTCCAGCGCGGAGGAGCGGCGGGGACGCCCGGCTGCGGCGCGTCGAACCAGCCCTCGATGCCCGTGCGGCGCTCCACCCGAGCCACTTCCACCAGCTCGCGTCCCTCATAGAGCCACTCCGCGCGGTCGTCGGACGCCTCCCACGCCTCCAGTGTGTCGGCGTCCGCGAAGCGGTACAGCATGTGCCATTCGTCCGAGTCGGCGTGCGCGCGCACCCAGCCGGAGCCGAGGAACCCGTCGTAGGTGTTCGCGAGGTTGACACCGGACTGGACCCAGTGGGTCACCTCGGCGAGACGGTTGCCGTCGACGCGGCGGGTGATGGAGACGGTGACGGGAAGACGGCGCGCTCGTGACGCATCCAGAAGCGGCTCTTGTGGAGACATGCCTCCATTGTCTCCGCGGCGCGTTACACGCGGATTTCGGGCGGCGTCAGCGCGGCGTCAGCGCGGGCCGATGAGGGGCGGGCCGTCGCGGACGACGAGGCGAGGTGCGACGAGCCGGTGCCGCGGATCGGCGACCTCCTCGCCGGGGCGGACCCGGCCGCCGTGCGCGCCCGTCAGGAGTTCCAGCACCCCCGCGGCGACCTCGTCGAGCGGCTGGGCCACGCTGGAGAAGCCGAGCGACGCAGCAACCGGGGTGTCGTCGTACCCGACGACCGGGATGCGGCCGCCCGCGGCGGTGAGAACTCCGAGCGCGAGGGAGTCGGACGTGCACACCACGCCGTCGACCGTTCCGGCCTGGGCTTCGAGCCGGCGGATCGCCTCGGCGCCGAACGGCACGCGGTCCTCGGCCGACACCTCCAGCAGCCGCAGTTCGTCGTCCGTCAGGCCGCTGCCCTCGCGCATCGCCTCGAGCCAGCCTTCGCGGCGGTCGTCGCCGGTGCCGGATCCCGCAGGCCAGCCGATGAACCCGATGCGCCTGCGGCCCCGGGAGAGCAGGTGCGCTGTGGCGTCGCGGAGGCCCGAGCGCCCATCCACGTCGACCCAGAGGTGCTCGGGATCGGTCATGTCGTCGATCCCCCACGGCCGGCCGAATGTCACGAACGACTGACCGTGCTCGATCAGCCACTCCGTCCGCGGATCACCGTGGAAGGTCGAGGTGAGGACGAACGCGTCCACGTCCGCGGCATCCGAGAGACGGCGGAACTGCTCGATCTCATCGTCCGGGCCGGCGGCGGTGAACAACAGCATCCGCAAGCCCTGCCGGTCGGCGCGCTCGGTGAGCGCGTGCAGGAAGCGGTCGAGGATGCTCCCGGAGATGCCGTCCTGCGTGATCGGATCGAGCCGGATGCCGATGGTCGAGCTCTTCTGGGTGCGGAGGCGACGCGCGGAGGCGTGCGGCCGGTAACCGAGCGAATGGATCGCGGCCTGAACCCGTTCCCGCGTCTCCGGACGGACGAGTTCGGGGGCATTCAAGACGTTCGACACCGTCTGGCGGGACACCCCGGCGACCCCGGCGACGTCGCTGACGGTCGGCTGCGCACCCATCGCGACTCCCTCCTCCGGCGGCTGGATATGACCCTACTGGTCTGCTTGACACCCCGTGAACCTCGTGATTAGTGTGACAAGCATCCCGCTTTGATCGTTCAAAGTCACCGTAGCAGGTGAAAATTTGATCGATCAAACGCCGGGCGTGACGGACAGGCTGTGACGAGGAGGTCGAAAATGCACGCATTGCTGCGTCGCACCAGCGCCTCCACGCCTCACGCCGAGTTGTTCACAACAAGCACCATCCACCGGGTTGTCCACGACCTCCCCCACCCTGCACGCGTGCGCCCCCTCCACCGGGCACACTCACATCAAGGAGAGACACGAATGCGCAAGATCACCCATC
Source organism: Leifsonia sp. 115AMFTsu3.1 (assembly GCF_004362795.1). Classification (NCBI taxonomy): domain Bacteria; kingdom Bacillati; phylum Actinomycetota; class Actinomycetes; order Micrococcales; family Microbacteriaceae; genus Leifsonia; species Leifsonia sp. 115AMFTsu3.1. The sequence goes on along the minus strand of NZ_SNYB01000002.1, from coordinate 470,660 downwards.
GCTGGCTCGCGGGCGGCGCCGTCGCCGCCGCGGCAGCGCTCACGCTCACGGCCTGCGGGTCCGGCTTCAGCGGCGGCAGCAGCGGCGACGACACCGGAAAGCTGACGTCGTCCGACAAGGCCCTCACGGTCATGATCGGATCGTCCGGCGACGCCGAGACCGCGGCGGTCAAGTCGGCGGTCTCGGACTGGTCGAAGAGTTCCGGCACGAAGGCATCCGTCGTCGCCGCCAGCGACCTCAACCAGCAGCTCTCGCAGGGCTTCGCCGCGAAGAAGCCGGCCGACGTCTTCTACCTCTCCACCGACGCACTGGCGGGCTACGCCTCCAACGGCTCGCTCCTCGCCTACGGCGACCAGCTCAGCAACAAGAGCGACTTCTACCCGAGCCTCGTGAAGTCGTTCACGTACGACGGCAAGTTCTACTGCGCCCCGAAGGACTTCTCGACGCTGCAGCTCATCATCAACACCGATGCGTGGAGCGCCGCGGGCCTCACCGACGCCGACATCCCGAAGACGTGGGACCAGCTGGAGTCGGTGGCGAAGAAGCTCACCACCGGCAGCCAGGTCGGCCTCGGCATCTCCGGTGAGTACGCCCGGGTCGGGTCGTTCATGGTCCAGGCCGGCGGCAACTTGATGAACGACGACAGCACCAAGGCCACCGCCAACAGCGACGCCAATGTCCAGGCGCTCGACTTCGTGAAGAAGATGCTCAACGGCGGCGAGCTGAAGTACGCGAAGGACCTCGGCGCCGGCTGGGGCGGCGAAGCCTTCGGCAAGGGTCTCGCGGCGATGACGATCGAGGGCAACTGGATCACCGGCGCCCTGAAGTCCGACTTCCCGAACATCAAGTACAAGGTCGCGGAGCTGCCCGAGGGCCCGGCCGGACAGGGCACCCTGCAGTTCACGAACTGCTGGGGGATCGCCGCCGACAGCCCCAACCAGGCCGCCGCGCTGAAGCTCGTCGAGAAGCTCACCAGCAAGGGCGACCAGCTCGCCTTCTCGAAGGCCTTCGGCCCGATGCCGTCGATCAAGTCGGCCGCAGACGAGTGGAAGTCCGCCAACCCCGACCTCGTGCCCTTCCTGGACGCCGCCGACTACGCCAAGGGCGTTCCGACCGCGAAGGGATCGGCCGATGTCGTCACCGACCTGAACAGCAAGCTCGAGTCGCTGGCCACCGGTGACCCGAAGGCGATCCTCGACGCCACGCAGAAGAACCTCGAAGCTCTGCTGAAGTAAGGAAGCCTCCCGTCATGTCCACAACCACGAGTCGGTCTCGTCGCACCGGTCTGCGGCGCGGCGAGACCGCCTCGGGGTGGTTGTTCACCGCCCCGGTCATCCTGCTGCTCGGCGTCTTCCTGGTGATCCCGGTGCTCATGGCGCTGTGGGTCAGCTTCTCCGACTGGGGCGGCCGGGGCAGCCCCTTCTCCTCCGACGTGAATTTCGTCGGCTTCGACAACTACGCGAAGCTCCTCGCCGGCGGCGGTCTCGCCGAGCAGGACTTCGGCATGTCGCTCAAGAACAACGCCTGGTACGTCGTGCTCGTCGTGCCGATCCAGACCGCGGTGTCGCTCGGCCTCGCCGTGCTCGTGAACCGTGCGATCCTGCGGGGTCGCGGGTTCTTCCGGACGGCGTTCTACTTCCCCTCCGTGACCAGCTCCGTCGCCATCACCGTGCTGTGGCTCTTCCTGTTCAGCACCAGCGGCGCCGTCAACAAGGTGCTGTCGTGGGTCGGCATCCACGGGCCGAACTGGTTCAACGACCCCTCGGGCATCATCCATGACCTGCTCGCCGTGTTCGGCGTGACGCAGGGCCCCGCCGCGCTCACCCAGAACACCGCGCTCGGCGTCTCGTGGTGGGACTGGCTGGGCGGCCCGTCCGTCGCCATGACGGCGTACATCATCATGGCCGTCTTCACCACGAGCGGCACGTTCATGCTGCTCTTCCTCGCGGCGCTGCAGAACCTCGGCGGCGACATCACGGAAGCGGCGATGATGGACGGCGCGAACGGCTGGCAGCGCTTCTGGAGGATCACCCTCCCGCAGCTGCGACCGACACTGTTCACGGTCCTCACGCTCGGGCTCATCGGCTGCTGGCAGGTGTTCGACCAGATCTACACCGGAACCCGAGGGGCACCCGGCAAGACGACGCTGACGCCCGCGTACCTCTCCTATCAGACGTCGTTCGTCAACCAGGAATGGGGACAGGGCGCCGCGATCGCCTTCATCCTCTTCGTCATCATCGTCGTGTTCACCCTGCTGCAGCGGTGGATCCTGCGCGAGCGCACGGTCTCCAAGAGGCGGATGCGGCTGTACCAGCCCGCGTTGGCGGCCGGCACGGCAGCGGGAGGCGCTCCGAGCAGCGTCCCGTCCTCCCGCAGCGACGACTCCGAGCGGAAGGGAGCGATCCGATGAGCTCCACCACCATCCAGGCGGAGCGCGCGACCGCGCCCGCACCGATGCCGCCGGCTCGTCCACGTCGGCGACGCTCGACAGCGACCATCGTCGCCACGTCCGTCACGTACGCGATCCTGATCGCGCTGGCGGTCGTGTACATCATGCCGTTCCTGATCCAGCTGGCCACGTCGTTCAAGACGGACGCCGAGGCGACGGCGAACCCGGTGTCGCTCATCCCGCAGACGTTCACCACGGCCGCGTACACGAAGCTGTTCGTCAACTCCGACTTCCCGGTCTGGTTCGCCAACTCGGCCGTGGTGACCGTGTTCGTCACACTGGGCCGGGTGTTCTTCGACTCGCTCGCGGGCTACGCCCTCGCGCGCTTGCACTTCCGCGGGCGCACCGTCGTGTTCGCGGCGCTGGTCGCGGTGATGTCCGTGCCGATGGTCGTGCTCCTCATCCCCAAGTTCCTCGTCATCAACCAGCTCGGCATCTACGACTCGTACACGGGCATGATCCTGCCGCTGCTGACGGACGCCGCCGGCGTCTTCATCATGAAGAACTTCTTCGAGTCCATCCCGGCGAGCGTCGAGGAGCAGGCGAGGATCGACGGAGCGGGCACCTTCCGGGTGTTCTGGTCGATCGTGCTCCCGATGGCCCGGCCGGCCCTCATCACGATCGTCATCCTGTCGTTCCAGGGGTCGTGGAACGAGCTGGCGCACTTCATCGTCTCGACGCAGAGCCCCTCGCTGACGACCCTGACAAAGGGCGTCGCCGGGCTCGCCAGCGGTCAGCTGAGCCAGGGCAGTCAGTACCCGCTCAAACTGGCGGCAGCGGCCATCATGACCATCCCCGTCGCGGTGCTGTTCTTCATCTTCCAGAGGCGGATCATGAACTCCAGTGAGGGAGCGGTGAAGGAATGACGGCAGCGGAACCGACCATCCTCGCCACCTGCGGCGGGCTGAACGGCGGCGAGTGGACCGACTCCGTGTACGGGCCGCTGCTGCACCACGCAATCGAGCTGGCCGACGTGCACGGGCGCGTCCCACGCGTCACCCACATCAACACCGCGGGCGGCGACCAGCGCCACGTCGAGGGGGCCGAGCTCGAAGCGGCCCGGGCTGCCGGTGTCGAGGCGACGCACCTCCGGCTCTTCCCGCATCCCAACATCGCCGATGTCCGCGCGCACCTCCTGTCGCAGGATGTCGTCTGGGTGAGCGGCGGAAGCCTCGTCAATCTCCTGGCCGTCTGGCGGGCGCACGGCCTCGACCGGATACTGACCGAGGCGTGGCGGCGCGGGGTGGTGCTCGCCGGAGGATCCGCGGGCGCGCTCTGCTGGCACGAGGGCGGGACGACATCGTCCTTCGGCCCCGACATCTCCGCCGTCCGCGACGGGATCGGCCTCGTCCCCGGGTCCCTGGCCGTCCACTACGACTCCGACCCGCGACGACGCCCGGCGCACCAGAGCGCCGTGGCCGGCGGAACACTTCCCGACGGCTACGCGCTCGACGAAGGGGTCGGCCTCGTCTACCGGGACCGCGCCGTGGTGGACATCGTGGCCGAGCGCCCCGGCGTCTCCGCCTGGCGGCTCACCCGGACCGACGACGGCGTGCGCGAGGAACGCCTCGCGCCTCGCCTCCTCGCCGAGGAGGTCGCCGCATGACCTCCGACACCGGGACCCACCGCCACCCCCTGGTCTCCCGCGATTCCGCCCCATCCACGCCCACCGACGACCGCACGACCGAACACCCCGCTGACGCCCCGCGCGCGCTCGGCGACGACCACGAAGGCACGATCACCACAATGACCCAGCCCCTCCAGCCGCTCCTCCACGACAGCGTCGTGGTGCTGACCGCACCGTCCCAGGCCTGGTCGGCCGCTGACGGGCGCATCGACGGGCACGGCATCCACGGCTTCTACCATTCCGACCTCCGGGTGCTGGATCACGTCCTCCTCAGCGTGGGAGGCGCCGTGCCGGAGCACATCGCGACCGCCTCACCGGATGCCGCCACGACCGTCTTCACCGCCCTGGCTCGGGGGATCGACGATGCGACGGCGGATCCGCGGGTGCGGATCGGCCAGCGACGGACGGTCGCTGTCGGCTCGCTCGGCGAGCGCATCGTCGTGCGCAACGCCCTGGGCGAAGGCCTGCGAACCACCGTCGAAGTCGAACTGCGGGCCGACTTCAGCCCCATGCAGAAGATCAAGGCGGGGCTGTCCGGGAGCGAGTACCCGGTGACCGTCGATCGGGGCGAGGGCAACGCTGGGGGCGAGGCCGTCGTGCTCGGCAGCGGTCCCGTCACCGCCCGGGTGTCGGCTCGCGGCGCGACTGCAACCGTCGACGGCCGGAACGTCACCCTCCACTGGGACGTGGACGTGCCCGCGCACGGAGAGGCCGTCGTGGAGTGGAGCACCGGCGTCGACGATCCGACGGCGGTCGTGGCCGGTGCCGTGCCGTCGCCGGAGTGGTCCGCCTTCCGCGCCACCACTGGCGACTCCCGGCTGGCGTCCTGGCTCGACCGCGCGGTCGCCGACCTCCAGGCGCTCCGCATGTCGACGGTCGAGCACCCCGACGACGTCTTCCTCGCGGCGGGCGCCCCGTGGTTCTTCACGCTGTTCGGACGTGACTCGCTCTGGGCGGCTCGGATGCTGCTGCCGCTCGGCCACGAGATCGCGGCGTCGACGCTGCGAGTGCTCGCCGAGTACCAGGGAACGGAGTCGGTCGCGGAGACGGCGGAGCAGCCCGGCAAGATCATGCACGAGCTGCGGCCCGGCGCGCTGGTGATCCCCGGCGAAGGCGTCGTCCTCCCGCCGCTGTACTACGGCACCGTCGACGCGACGGCGCTCTGGATCTGTCTGCTGCACGACGCCTGGCGCTGGGGCATGCCCCGAGACGAGATCCAAGCGCTGCTGCCCCACCTCGAGGCTGCCCTGGCGTGGATGCGCGACTACGGCGACAGCGACGGAGACGGCTTCCTCGAGTACATCGACACCACGGGTCACGGCCTCGCCAACCAGGGCTGGAAGGACTCGGGCGACTCGATCCAGTGGCGCGACGGCACGCTGGCCGACGGTCCGATCGCCCTGTGCGAGGTGCAGGGGTACGCCTACGAAGCCGCCATCGGCGGCGCTGCACTCTTGGATGCCTTCGACCGGCCGGGAGGCGACGCCTGGCGCGGCTGGGCGGCCGACCTCAAGCAGCGCTTCGCCGACGCCTTCTGGATCGCCGACCCGGCCGGCGCGTATCCCGCGGTGGCGCTCGACGCCGCCAAACGCAAGGTCGACACCGTCACGAGCAACATCGGCCACCTCCTCGGCACGGGAATCCTGGATGCCGATCAGGCGGCGCTGGTCGCACGACGCCTCGTCTCGCCGGAGCTGTCGTCCGGCTACGGCCTGCGCACGATGTCGACGGACTCGGCGGGCTACTGGCCGCTCAGCTACCACGGCGGCTCCGTCTGGGCGCACGACACGGCCATCGCGATCACCGGGCTCGCGCGCGACGGCTTCCGCGCCGAAGCCGCGCAGCTGTCGGATGGGCTCCTCGCCGCGGCGGCGGGATTCGGCTACCGGATGCCGGAGCTGCACTCGGGCGACAGCGCCTCGGAGACCAGCGCACCCATCCCCTACCCCGCAGCGTGCCGACCACAGGCGTGGTCGGCGGCGGCCGCGGTGGCCGTGCTCAGCGCCCGGCTCGGCCTGCGCGCGGACGCCCCGCAAGGCCGCTTCGAGGTCGACCCAGACGAGACGGCGGGCGGCATCGAGGTGGAAGGTCTCCGCTTCGCGGGACAGCCCCGCTCCGTCACTGCGTGACCCGAGGAGCCTGAGCAAGCGAGCGCGTGCCGGGGCGCACGTGCCGTTTACAGCTGCGCCATGATCTGGCGCGCGATGATCCGGCCGGCGCGGTTCGCGCCGATCGTCGACGCCTGCGGACCATACCCGGCAAGGAATATGCGCGAGTCCTGCCAGGAGGCACCGGAGGCGACGGTCAGACCGCCCGTCTTCTCCCGCAGGTGCAGCGGGGCCAGATGACGCAGCTCCGGCCGGAACCCGGTCGCCCAGATGATCGCGTCGGCACGGGTGAACGAGCCGTCAGGCCAGCGCACGCCGTCCTTCTCGATGCGGGTGAACATCGGGCGCTCGATGAGCACGCCGCGTTCGATCCCGGCGGCGATCCGTCGCGTGCGAGGAACGCCCGTGCCGCTCACGATCGACGGGAGGGCCTCCCCGGCGCGCGCCGCCGCGTCCTGCATCGCCACCGCGGCGACGCCGCCCTCGATGGTGAGCTCCGACTCGTCGCGGAAGTCCACCGGCCGCCTGGTCGCCCAGGTCAGCGACTCGGCCACACCCTCCAGCTCGAGCAGGAAGCCGATCGCGCTCGTGCCGCCGCCCACGACGACCACCGACTGACCGGCGAACTCGTCGGCCGAGCGGTACGTCGAGGTATGGACGTGACGCCCGGCGAAGTCGTTCATTCCCGGGTAGTAGGGCACGAAGGGCGAGCCCCAGGTTCCCGAGGCGTTGACGACGATGCGCGTCGCCGTCTCGCCCGCACTGTGCTCGACGACGAGGTCCGCGCCCCGGTCGGAGACGCTGTGCACGGCCACCGGTCGCTGCACTTGGAGGCCGAAATGGTCTTCGTAGCGGCGGTAGTAGCCGGCGACGATGTCACGTGCCGGGAGCGACCGGTCGGCCGTGTCGAAGCTGAGACCCAGCTCCGACATCCCCGGCAGATCGTTCACGTGATGGGCGCTGCCGAGCTTGAGCGCATCCCACCGGTGCTGCCAGGCTCCGCCGGTCACAGGACCGCGGTCATAGACGATGAAATCTTCGCCCGGGGTCAGCTCGAACCGCCGCAGATAGTAGGCGACGGCGAGCCCTGCCTGGCCCGCGCCGATGACCACCACCTGGGTCTCGGTCCTGGTCGTGCTCACCCGCTTATCCCATCACTTCTCGCTGTGCGGGAACTCGGGGGTCCGTGATGTCCGCATGCTAAACTCCATGCTAGTTTTCACTGTTTCTATTCGATCCCCGGGGAGCCTCTCTCGCCCGGGCTGGGACCAAAAGGGGGTCACGCATGGGGCGCGGCCGTCAGAAGGCAAAACACACCAAGATCGCGCGGCAGTTGAAGTCGTTCAGTCCCAATGTGAACTACGACGCTCTGGAGCGTGAGCTGACCGGCCACTCCCATGGCGACGACGAGCAATACGCGAAGTGGGCCGAGTACGAGGCGGAGGACGAGACCGAGTCCGAGGACGCCTATGCGTACGAAGACGAGGACGAGGAGACGGGCACTCCGAAGCGCGCCTAGCGCCGGCCGCCCGTACTGAGCTGCGATCCTTCGCGGCTCAGAGCCAGCCCTGTCGTGTCGCGATGGACACGGCCTCGGAACGGTTGCGCGCGCCCGTCTTCCCGATCGCGCTCGAGAGGTGGTTCCGGACCGTCCCGTCGCTGAGGTGCAGCCGGCGGGCGATGTCCGAGATCGTCCCGCCCTCGGCTGCGACCTCCAGCACCTCGGCCTCCCGAACGGTCAGCGGTGACGCTCCGGACGCGAGCGACTCAGCCGCGAGCGCGGGGTCGACCACCCGCAGCCCGGCGGCCACCCGGCGCACAGCATCCGCGAGCTGACCCGACGGGGTGTCCTTGACGACGAACCCCGAAGCGCCTGCCTCCATCGCGCGGCGCAGATAGCCCGGCCGCCCGAACGTCGTCACGATCAGCGACCGGCACCCGGGCACGGCGGCCCGCAGCTGTGCCGCCGCCTGGATGCCGTCCGCGCCGGGCATCTCCACGTCGAGCAGCGCGACATCGGCTCGGGATGCGCGGGCCGCATCCACGACTTCGTCGCCCCTCCCGACCTGCGCGACCACCTCGAGGTCCGGTTCGAGGTCGAGCAGGGCGGCGAGCGCGCCACGGACCAGCGCCTGATCGTCGGCCAGCAACAGCCGGATGGTGTCGGTCACACGGCCCTCCTCACGCTCAGCAGAGTGCCTCCGCGGGGTCCGGATCCGACGGCGATCCTGGCGCCGACCTGCGCGGCGCGGGCGCTCAAACCGGCGAGGCCGGATCCGTCGCGCGCGGAGGGCGAGACCTCCGCCCCCACCGGCGCCGGTTCCGGCCCGCTCCCGTGCGGGCCGCGCCCGTCGTCCTCGATGTCGAGGCTCTCCGGTCCGACGGTCACCCAGCAGTTGCGCGAGCCGGAGTGGCGGATCACGTTGGTGACGCCCTCGCGCAGCACCCAGCCGAACAGCTCGCGCAGCTCCGGGTCGACGTCCTCACCGTTGCGGGGGAGGTGCGCGTGGATGTCGGCGGCCGCCAGTCCCGCCTGCGCGGCGGCGAGCTCGGTCGACAGGCTCATCTCGCGGTACCCGGCGACAGCGGCGCGCAGGTCGGCCAGCGCCGACCGGCTGAGACGCTCGATGTCGGCGATCTCCTCCGCCGCCCGATCCGGGTCGACGGGGATGAGCCTCCGGGCGAGCTCCGACTTGACCGTGACGACGGTGAGCGAGTGCCCCAGCACGTCGTGCATGTCGCGCGAGAACCGGGCGCGTTCCTCGATGACGGCCAGCCGGGCGATCTCGCCCTGTGCGTTGCGCAGCCGTCGGAGTGCGTCGATCTGTCGGGCGAATGCGCTCATCATCACGCCGATGGACACGGTGACCAGCGCGATGAACCAGTCGTCCTCCACGGTTCCGGCGACCGTCAGCACGATGAGCTGGAGGCCGCCGAGCGCCCCGATGATGGTCAACGCGATCGGGGTGCGTGACACGACCATCCCGGCGACGCACGCCACGTAGACCCAGGTCCAGCAGGCGACGACCCCGATCAGCGGGAAGAGCGTCAGCGTGAGCGCGAAGTAGAGGCCGATCCCGACCAGTCGCCGGCGCTCCGTCTCCCACCAGAGGAGCGGCGGGAGCACGAGGAAGCCGAGGTAGACCACGGCGAGCAGAGCGGTGATGCCCAGCTTCTCGGTGACCGTGCCCTGCGCCGTCCACAGTCCGACGAGCACCGAGGCCTGGTACAGCAGGCCGATCGTCGCGCCCGGGTACCAGCGGTACGCGGCCGGGTGGAGGAGGCGGGCGCGCCATCCGACCGGACGAACCTCCGGCACCTCACGCGAGAACACGTTGCTACCTTAGCCAGCGGCCCGGCGCCGCTCAGCCCCGCGCCGCATCGCGCCGGTAGCGCCAGACGATGAGCGCCCCCAGCGCCAGCGCCCACGCAGTGAGCACGATCGCCGGCGTCAGCGCGTCGCCGCTCTGCAGCGCGCCGAGCTGACCGACACGGTTGAGCCAGTACGACGGCACGGCCCGCGCCACGTCCGCCACCCAGGCGGGGAACACCTGCAGCGGGATCCACAGTCCGCCGAGCACGGCCATGCCCATGAAGACGGCCATGAACAGCGGCTGGGCGAACTCCGGCTTGGCGAACTGCCCGATCAGGATGCCGAGCAGCGCGAACGGGATCACACCGCACCAGATCGCCAGCCCGGCGAGAAGCCAGCTGCCGACGGAGAGGTCAGGATGGTACAGCGCGATGGAGACGCCGATGATGACGACGATGCTGAACAGGGCGAGCGCCAGAGCGGCGACGAGCTTCGACACGAGGTAGCCCGTGCCGCTCAGCGGCGTGATCCGCAGCTGCCGGTTCCAGCCGATGGAGCGCTCGGTGACGATCTGGAATGCCTGCGACAGAGCCGACATCATCCCGCCGTAGGCGGCGACCTGGATCGTCGTGACCACGATCCACGGCAGGTGCGTCGTCGAATCGACCTGCCCGGCGCCGCCGAACGTGCCCCCGAAGGCGAACAGCATGACGAGCGGAACGGCGAGGGTGAAGATCATCGCGCGCATGTTCTTCAGCTGGCGGAGGGACTCGCGCCCCAGGTAGGCGATGCTCATGAGAGTGCTCCTTCGGTGTCGCGCGCCTCGGTGAGGGCGAGGAATGCCTCGTCCATGGTGTGCGCGGTCACTTCGATGTCGTGGATGTCGTGGTGCGTCGCGAGCAGTGCGCGCAGGGTGGCGTCGGAGTCGTCGCTGACGAGGGTGAGGACGTCGCCGCGGCGCTCGGCGCTGCGCACTCCGGGAAGCGCGTTCAGCGCTGCGGTGCCGGCACCGGTCTCCGGGAAAGCAGCGGTGGCGCGGATGCGGCGACCGGACACGACCGCCTTGACCTCGGCGGGCGTGCCGTCGGCCACGATCCGTCCGCGCGCCATCATGACGATGCGGTCGGCGTACTCGTCCGCCTCGTCGAGGTAGTGAGTGGCGAACACGACCGTCCGCCCGGCGTCGGTGAACTCGCGCATCGACTGCCAGAAGGTGCGGCGCGCCTCCACATCCATCGCCGCCGTCGGCTCGTCGAGGAACAGGAGGTCCGGGTCGCAGACGACGGCGACGGCGAACCGTGCGCGCTGGAGCTGACCGCCGGACAGCTTGGAGACGCGCTGACGCGCGATCTCCGTGCACCGCGCGCGTTGGAGGGCCTCGGCGACGCTGAGGGGGTGCCGGTGGGCTGCGGCGACCAGCGCCACCGACTCGGCGACCGTCAGCGTGGGCAGCAGCGCGCCGCCCTGCAGCATGGCGCCGACGCGGCCGGCGGCGACAGCCTGGCGTGGCGCGGCGCCGAACAGCTCAGCCCGTCCCGCGGTCGGACGCGCGAGCCCGAGCGCGAGGTCGATGGTGGTGGACTTGCCGGCCCCATTAGGGCCGAGCAGGGCGACGACCTCGCCCGGGCGGATGCACAGATCGACGCCGTCGACGGCGGTCAGCGCGCCGAAGGTCTTGCGCAGGCTGGACAGGTGGATGGCGGGTGTCTCGTTCACCTCTCCAGAGTGCCGACCGGCGTCCGGCGCAGAGCAGAGCGGGTGTCAGGATCTGCGGGTGACGTTTGTCATGCCCGTGCTTCGCGCATCCCGGCCGCACGCACGAGCCCGAGGACGCCGAGGATGCCGCCCGCGGTGAGCAGGATGCCTCCGAACAGCAGGGCGAGGTCCTGTCCGGCGGCCGTCGTCGCGCCCGGGCCGGCGGCCGTCGGGTCGTCCGGCGGGAGCACGGACGAGACCGCCGCCGGCGCAGCATTACCGCCATGCGTGCCTGCGGCCGCTGCCGTCGCGGGCGCCACGGCGGCGACGGCAGGCAGCGCCACAGTCGCCGAGGCCGTCGTCACCGAGGTGGATGCGCGCTGCAGCAGCACGAAGAAGGTTGCGGCGGGCGATCCCGCAGGGCGGGAGGCGAGCGGCACCCGGACCGTTGCCGTCGTCTGACCGTCGGCCAGAGCGACCGTGGTGGCCAGCGCCGTGTAGTCGGCGCCTGCGCGGGCGGTGCCGTCGGCGGTCATGACGTCGACCGTGGCATCGCCCGCGCCGGACGAGCGGGAGACCGTGACGAGGACGCTGGTGCTTCCGGCAACGACCGAGTCGGTCGCGACGGTCAGCGGGGCACTCGGTGCCGTCGCGGTGAAGGTCGCGGTTCCGACCGCGCTGAGGAGCCCGGACGCCTGCTCGGGCTGGAACGTCGCCGTGACGGTGTGCGTGCCCGTGGCGGACACCGGAAGGTCGGCGCGCGCGACGCCGGACGCGGAGACGGGCGCAACGACCTGCGCCCCTCCGTCGAGGGCGAAGGCGACCGTGCCGGATCCGGGAGCCGCGAGCAGCATCCGGGTCACCGTCGCCGAGACGGCAGCCGTGCCGCCGGCCGCGACCTTCGCCGGCGTGCTGAGAGTGACAGCGGTCGCCGCCGTGCAGGCGGGTGCGGCGGCGAAATCGGTGGTGGTCGGGCCCAGGCGCCAGCCGAGCGTGGGCTCGGCAGCGGCATCCACGGTCAGAAGCCAGACACCGTGATGCTCGCCCGGCTCGAAGACGGACGGCTGGCCCCGGTCGACGGCACCGGTCGTGAGGTCGTTCGACCCGCCTCCCGCGGGGACGGAGACCGGCACGGACGCCGTCGAACGGTAGCCGAGCACGACCGTGCGGGCCGCGACGGTGCCGAGCGGCGCATCCTGAACACAGTCGACCAGCGGGGTGAGCGCATCGGCCGGCGCGGGCTGCACGGAGACGGGCGGATCCGCCAGCGCCGGAGAGGCAGCGGCCACGACCCCGAGGCCGGAAAGAGCGAGAAGGGTGAGCGCCGACGCCAGGCGGAAGCGGGCGGTCGGTCGGCTCACACGCGTCACTCTAGCGGGAGGACGCCCGACCGCGCTCCGACCAAAAAGGGTGACGTGAGGTCAGCCGGCGTAGGAGCCGACGAGGCGCACGGCGCCGCCGTCGACGCCCTTGGCGCCCTGCTCGAACCCGGTCAGGTCGCGCGCGGACGTCGAGACGACGCCGGCGCGCCAGGTGGGGATGCCGTCGGCCGTGATCGCCGCCGCGACCGCATCCGCGGCCTCCGGCGCGACGACCGCGAACATCCCGATGCCGAGGTTCCAGGTGCCCTCGCTCGACTCGAGCGAACTGCCCGCGAGATCGCTCAGGATGCGGAAGACCGGCGTCGGCGACCAGCTGGACCGGTCGACCTCGACCCACGAGCCCACCGGGAGGACGCGGGCGAGGTTCGCGGCGATGCCACCGCCGGTGACGTGGCTGAGCGAGTGGATGGCGCCGTCGAGCGCCGGGTCCTGCAGCACGCGCAGGAGCGGGCCCGTGTACAGGCGCGTCGGCTCGAGCAGGGCCTCGCCGACGACACCGCCGAACTCGGCGGACTGGTCGGTGAACCCGATGCCGCGCGCGGCGAGGATGTGGCGGACCAGCGAGTAGCCGTTGGAGTGCAGACCGGACGACGCCATCGCGAGCACGACGTCGCCGTGTCGCACGCGATCGGCGCCGAGCACGGCATCCGCCTCGACCGCTCCCACCGCTGCGCCCGCGACGTCGTAGTCGTCCGGCCCCAGGAGACCGGGGTGCTCGGCCGTCTCGCCGCCGACGAGGGCGGTGCCGGTCTCCGCGCACGCGGTCGCGATGCCCGCGACGATCGCGGCGATCCGCTCCGGGACGACCTTGCCGCACGCGATGTAGTCGGTCATGAACAGCGGGCGTGCTCCGACCACGACGATGTCGTCGACGACCATCCCGACCAGGTCCTGACCGATGGTGTCGTGCTTATCGAGCGCCTGCGCGATGGCGACCTTGGTGCCGACACCGTCGGTGGAGGTGGCCAGTAGCGGGCGGTCGAAGTCCTTCAGGAACGAGACGTCGAACAGGCCGGCGAACCCTCCGACGCCGCCCAGCACCTCGGGCCCGTGGGTGCGGCCGACGGCCGCCTTCATCAGCTCGACGGCCCGGTCGCCCGCAGCGGTGTCGACGCCGGCGGCGGCGTAGGAAGCGGACGAGGAGGCTGCGGAGTCGGTCACCGGTCCATCGTATCCGGGGGCCGTTGGCAGCGGAAAAGCGCCCCTACTCCTGGCGGCCGGGGTCGCCGAAGCTGAGCAGCGGCTCGAGCTCCGAGTCCGGGCCGGGCTCGCATCCATCGGACGTCGCGTCGGAGCCGTCGTCCGTCGGGCTGACCTCCGGACGCTCGAGCAGGTTCTTGCCCAGGTGGTGCGCGTCCGGGAGCTCGATCGGGTACTTGCCCGTGAAGCACGCCGTGCACAGCAGTTCGCGCGGCTGCTCGGTCGCGTCGATCATGCCGTCTTCGGAGAGGTAGCCGAGGCTGTCGGCGCCGATCGACTGGCGCACCTCCTCCACCCCCAGGCCCGTGGCGATGAGCTCGGCGCGCGAGGCGAAGTCGATGCCGTAGAAGCACGGCCAGGTGATGGGCGGGCTCGAGATGCGGACGTGCACCTCGGCCGCACCGGCCTCGCGGAGCATCGACACCAGTGCGCGCTGCGTGTTGCCGCGAACGATGGAGTCGTCGACCACGATCAGGCGCTTGCCCTTGATGACCTCCTTCAGCGGGTTCAGCTTCAGCTTGATACCGCGCTGGCGGATGGTCTGCGACGGCTGGATGAACGTGCGGCCGACGTACGAGTTCTTGACGAGGCCCTGACCGAACGGGATGCCGGACGCCTGCGCGTAGCCGATGGCCGCCGGGGTGCCGGACTCGGGCGTCGGGATGACCAAATCGGCTTCGACCGCGTGCTCGCGAGCGAGCTGGCGGCCCATCTCGACGCGGGCCTCGTAGACGCCGCGGCCGGAGATGGTGGTGTCGGGACGTGCCAGATAGACGTACTCGAAGACGCATCCCGCGCGCTTCTCGGAGGCGAAGCGCTGGCTGCGGAGGCCGTTCTCGTCGATGGCGATCAGCTCGCCCGGCTCGACCTCGCGCACGAAGCTGGCGCCGACGATGTCGAGTGCTGCGGTCTCGGAGGCGACGACCCACCCGCGCTCCAGGCGGCCGAGCACCAGCGGGCGGACGCCCTGCGGGTCGCGGGCGGCGTACAGCGTGTGCTCGTCCATGAAGACCAGGCAGTAGGCGCCGCGCAGACGCGGCAGCACCTCCAGGGCGGTCGCCTCGAGCGTGTGGTCCAGGTCGCCGGTGAGGAGCGCCGTGACGACCGCGGTGTCGGTCGTGTTGCCCCGGCTGAGCTCGCCGTCGTGCTGCGGGTAGCGCTCGTGGACGAGCTGCATCAGCTCGGCGGTGTTGGTCAGGTTGCCGTTGTGGCCGAGGGCGACGGTGCCGCTCGCCGTGGAGCCGAGGGTCGGCTGCGCGTTCTGCCAGCTGGATGCGCCGGTGGTGGAATAACGCGTGTGGCCGACGGCGATGTGGCCGGGCAGCGAGTTCAGCGCGTTCTCGTTGAAGACCTGGGAGACCAGACCCATGTCCTTGTAGATCAGGATCTTGTCGCCGTCGCTCGTCGCGATGCCTGCCGACTCCTGGCCGCGGTGCTGGAGCGCGTAGAGCCCGAAGTAGCTGAGCTTGGCGACCTCCTCACCGGGAGCCCAGACGCCGAAGACACCACAGGCGTCCTGCGGCCCCTTCTCGCCGGGTAGCAGATCGTGACTGAGAAGACCGTCGCCTCCGGCCACAGCGGACCCCTTTCAGGAAGTCGGGATGTTCAGCTCTGGGTGTCGCTCGTGCTGCTGTCGTTCGTGCCGGGCTCCGGCTGCGAGCCCTCGTGCCGCACGGGCGACGACCCGGGCTCGGGGACGCGCACGTCGATTCTATCCGCCTGGACGCTGCGCGCTCGACGGGCGGTCACCCGGTCGAGCACCAGAGCGACGACGGCGCCGACCGCGACGCCCACCGTCACGCCGATCGCGAGCAGGAAGCCGAACACGGAACCGCGGTCGTACGTCGGGTTCTCCGGGAAGGAGAAGGTGAGGATGAGAGCGACGATGGCGAAGAGGATCGCGCCGGTGATCATGAAGCGGAAGTAGCGCGGGGAGCGGCGCACGCGGACCTCGGCGGGTGTGACGGTCTCCTCGACCTGCGGGTCGGTGACCTGCGGGTCGGTGACCTGCCTGTCCTCGGGGGTGTCGCTCATGCCTTCATTCTCCCAGATCGAACCTGAGCGGCCGTCGGCCGTCATGACCCGTCGTCCCGGCCGTCTGAATGGGTATGAGCACCTCGAAGAGCCCGGCAGCCGCATCCCGGATCGCCGCTGCACTCGGCCCGGCGGTGGCGGGCGGGTTTCGCGCTGCTGCTGGTCGTCGCCGCGATCGTGGGCGTGCTGGGCGGCATGCACTGACGGCACGCCGGCCGCGCCCCCGGCTCAGTAGCGCAGCGGGAGGAGCCCTTGGAGGGACGCCCGCTGGCCGGATGCGTGCACCGCGCCGGACGCGATCCCCTCGTCCCACGTCATCGAACCGGAGGCGAGCGCAAGCCATGTGGCGGCATCCGTCTCGATGACGTTCGGCGGCGTCCCACGCGTGTGACGCGGACCCGGGATGCACTGCACCGCTCCGAACGGCGGCACGCGCACCTCGACGGTGTTGCCCGGCGCGCGCTCCGCCAGCAGCTGCAGCAGGTACCGGACCGCCGTCGCCGTGGTGTTGCGGTCGGCGCCGCCCGCGACGGCCGCCCGGACGGCCGGCCCGCCGACCTCGTCCGCGATCTTCGCTCTCGCCATGGCATCCATCCTTCCACCGCGCACGCCTGGAGCCGGAGCGCCGCATCCACTCCCTCTAGCATGGTGGCGTGAAGATTCTCGTCCTCGGTTCCGGTGCCCGTGAGCACGCCATCATCACCGCGCTGCTCGCCGAGGAGGTGAGCCACGACATCGTGGCGGCGCCCGGGAACGCCGGGATCGCACAGGACGTCCGGGTCGAGACGTCGCTCGATCCGCTCGACGGCGTCGCTGTCACCGAGTACGCGCTCGAGAACGACATCGAACTGGTCGTCATCGGCCCCGAGGCGCCGCTCGTCGCCGGCGTCGCCGACCCGCTGCGCACCCGCGGCATCCCCGTGTTCGGACCGGGCAAGGCGGCCGCTCAGCTGGAAGGCTCGAAGGCGTACGCGAAGCGCATCATGGATGCGGCCGGCGTGCCGACCGGGCGGGCGGTGCGGGCCGAGACGTTGGCCGAGGCGGAGCGCGCGCTCGACGAGTTCGGTGCGCCCTACGTCGTCAAGGCCGACGGGCTGGCCGCCGGCAAGGGCGTGCTCGTGACCGAGGAGCGGGATGCCGCTGTCGAGCACGCGACGCACTGGCTGCGGCACGGCGGTGTGCTGGTCGAGGAGTTCCTCGACGGGCAGGAGGTCTCGCTGTTCCTCTTCAGCGACGGGCACGACGTGCTGCCACTCTCGCCCGCGCAGGATTACAAGCGGCTGCTCGACGGCGACGCCGGCCCGAACACCGGCGGGATGGGCGCCTACTCGCCGCTGCCGTGGCTGCCGGAGGGCTTCGTGGACGAGGTCATCGACACGATCGCGCTGCCGACCGTCCGCACGATGGCGCGGGAGCAGACGCCGTTCATCGGCCTGCTCTACTGCGGGCTCATCCTGACCGACCGCGGCATCCGCGTGATCGAGTTCAACGCCCGGTTCGGCGACCCGGAGACGCAGGTCGTTCTCCCGCGGCTCGTGACCCCGCTGTCGACGCTGCTGCTCGCATCGGCGACCGGCGGCCTCGGCGGACTGCCCCGCCCGGAGTTCGCGCTCGACACGGCCGTGACCGTGGTGCTCGCCAGCGAGGGGTACCCGGAGGCGCCGCAGACCGGCCGGCCGATCACGGGCCTCGGCGAAGCGGCGGCCGTGCCCGAGGTGACCATCGCGCACGCGGCGACCGCGCGCCACGAGGCGACCGGGGAGCTGATCGCGACCGGAGGACGCGTGCTGTCGGTCGTCGCGCGCGGCACCGGCTTCGCCGAGGCGCGCTCCCGTGCCTACGCGGCGCTCGACCGCATCCACCTCGAGGGTGCCCAGTACCGCACCGACATCGCCGCCCGCGTCTCCTGACCCCTCCCCTCCACCGCTCCCGCCCACCGTCGAGTACGCAAAAACTGCACGCCTCAACGGCGATTCGTGTGCAATTTGTGCGGACTCGACGGTGGGGGGGGGGTTAGGGGAGGAGGCGCGTGAGGAACGGGTTGCGGAAGCGCGCGGCGGGATCGAAGCGCTGCGCGAGCGCCGCGAAGTCGGCCAGGCGCGGGTAGAGGGACGGGACGACGCGGTCGCGGTCGACGTACAGCTTGCCCCAGTGCGGACGCGCGCCGAGCGGAAGCAGGGCGGCCTCCAGCTGTGGGAGCACCGCCTCCACGCCCGCCTGGTCGCGGAACCACGTGAAGTGCAGGCCGACCGCGTCCGTCTGGTACGCGCTCGACAGCCACAAGTCGTCGGCGGCAACCGTGCGGATCTCCGAGATCTGCAGCAGCGGAGCCACCACCGGAGCCAGCGCACGCACGGCCTCGATCGCCTCGACGGCGCGGGCGCGCGGCACCAGGTACTCCGACTGGATCTCCGCACCGTTCGACGGCGTGAACTCGAACCGGAAGTGCGCCAGGCGCTCGCTCCACGGCCCGACCACGCCGAGCTGCTCCGTGGTGTTGCGAACATCCATCGTCTGGATCATGTGCCGCGGCTCGGTCAGCGCGGGCGCCCCGAAGAAGTCGTCCTCGATCAGCGGTTCGACCCCGTCGAGCTCCTTCAGCCAGGCGAGCGAGACCGCCTCCTCATCCCACGTCGTGAACAGGCTCACGCTGTAGGCCGCTGAAGTGACCTCGTCGAAGCGGTCGATCACGGCCTCCCACGGCACACCGCCGAAGAGTCGCTGACGTGCATCGTAGGTCGGCCGGATGTCGAGGGTCACATCCGTCACGACGCCCAGCGCGCCGAGACCGACGACGGCTCCCTCGAACCCCTCGTCGCCGCGCCGCAGCTCGACCACGTCGCCGGAGCCGGTGAGGATGCGCAGGCCCGCCACCGCGGTGGACAGGTTGCCGTTGCGGTCGCCCGAACCGTGCGTCGCCGTCGCGATGGCGCCCGCGACCGAGATGTGCGGGAGGGACGCGAGGTTGTGCAGCGCCCATCTCGCCTCCTGCAGCTCGCGCGCGAGGTCGCCGTAGCGGACGCCGCCGCCGGCGGTGACCGTGCGGGCAGCCTCGTCGATGCGGATGTCGCCGGGCAGGCCGGCCGTGCTGATGAGCAGACCGGGGGTGTCGGCGAGGTCGTTGAAGGAGTGCCTGCTGCCGAGGGCGCGCACCGCGGGGGCGCTCAGCACCAGGTCGCGCAGTTCGTCGATCGTGTCCGGCCGGGCGATGCGCTCGGCCTGGTACTCGTAGTTGCCCGCCCAGTTCTTCTCGGCCATCGAGGTCCTCCCGGTTGGTCGTCGGGCGGCCATCCGCTCCGATCGACATCCCCATTCTAGGAAATGTGACCGGGCACATTACGCCACTCCCCGATCCGCGGAAGTGGTGCATTGCCGGGCCTCTCCGCGCGGCAGTATGGTGCGCGTGACAGCGGGGTGGGCCGCGGAGAAGAGGATGAAATGGCCGAATTCGAGTACGGTCCGGCGGAGTTCATGGTCGCCCAGTTCGACACCGATCGACCGTCTGCGGGCGTCGTCGAAGCGATCCTCGACCTGGTCGAGAACGGCACGGTGCGACTGCTCGACCTGGTGTTCGTCGAACGCCACGACGACGGCAGCGTCGACATCATCGAGCTGGAAGAGATCGGCGACGAGATCGGGATGACCGACATCACACTCGACGCCACCGGGCTCGCCGGGGACGAGGACGTTCAGCAGATCGCCGAGCTCCTGGAGCCCGGATCCACGGGGGCGATCCTCGTGATCGAGCACCTCTGGGCGAAGGATCTGGCCAGCCGGTTCTTCCAGTCGGGCGGCGTCGTGCTGCACAGCGAGCGCATCCCCGCGCCGGTGCTCAACGCGGTCGCGGCCGACGCCTACGACGAGCTCGAGACCACGGAAGGCTGAGGAGAACACCATGCCACTGAGACGAATGGGACGCCCGGGACTGATCGGGATGGCGGCGCGCACGGCGGTCGTCGCGGGCACCGCGACGGCGGTTGCCGGCGGCGTCCAGCACCACCAGCAGCAGAAGTACCAGAACCAGTACGAGCAGGAGCAGTACGAGCAGCAGCAGGCGGCGCAGCAGGCCCAGGAGGCGCAGGCGCAGCAGGAGGCCGCCGCCCAGCAGGCGGCCGCGCAGCAGGCGGCGGCGCAGCAGCAGGCGGCTCCGGCCGACGACCTGATGACGCGGCTGCAGCAGCTGGCCACGCTCCACACGCAGGGCGTGCTCACCGACGAGGAGTTCTCGGCCGCTAAGGCCAAGCTGCTGACGTAGCGGCCTGACGACCCCGCCCGGGAGGTTCGCCGCTCGCTCTACGATGGACGGGTGAGCGAACTTCCGGGATGGGTCCACGTCTACTCAGGCAAGGTGCGCGACCTGTACGTGCCGGAGGGCGCCTCCAGCCTCGCCGACACGGACAGCGTGCTCGTCGTCGCGAGCGACCGCGTGAGCGCGTTCGACCACGTGCTGGAGCCCGGCATCCCGGCCAAGGGCGAGCTGCTCACGACGCTGAGCCTGTGGTGGTTCGACCAGCTGGATGACGTGCCGAACCACCTCATCCCCGATCACACGCTCGTCGGCGACACCGTCGTCGAGCGCATCCCGGCCGAGGTCGCCGGACGCTCGATGCTGGTGAAGCCGCTCGACATGTTCCCGATCGAGTGCGTCGTCCGCGGCTACCTCACCGGGAGCGGCTGGGCGGAGTACCGCGCGTCGCAGAGCGTGTGCGGCATCCCGCTGCCATCGGGCCTGCAGAACGGCGATCGGCTGCCCGAGCCGCTCTACACGCCCGCCTGGAAGGCGCCGATCGGGCAGCACGACGAGAACATCAGCTTCGAGCGCACAGTCGAGCTGGTCGGGCCGGAGGTCGCGGAGGAGCTTCGGCGCCTCTCCCTGCACGTGTACGCGCGCGGAGCCGCGATCGCGGAGGCGCGCGGCATCATCATCGCCGACACCAAGTTCGAGTTCGGCGCCGACCGCACGACCGGCGAGATCACGCTCGCCGACGAGGTGCTGACCAGCGACTCCAGCCGGTACTGGGATGCCTCCGCGTACGCGACCGGGACCACGGCGGAGGAGCGGATGGCCAGCTTCGACAAGCAGATCGTGCGCGACTGGCTGGCCGCGAACTGGGACAAGACGGGCACGCCGCCGGAGCTCCCCGCCGACATCGTCGAGCGGACGGCCGCGCGCTACCGCGAGCTGCTGGAGCGGCTCACCGGCGAGTAGGACGCACGCGCCGCCCATCGGCTCGGACGCTCGCATGCCCGACCACGCATGCCCCGCGGTATAGCGTCGCGACATGGATGCTGCAGCCCCCTCCTCCGCGCCTCCCGCGACCGCCGCGATCGCCGACGCCGCCGTGCGTCTCGGCATCGCCGTCGGGACGGCTCCCGTCGACCTCGTCGCCCTGCTCCCCGGCCGGCCCTTCGCCGGTCCCGCCGCTCCCGTGACGCATCTGGGCAGCGTCGACGTGCTGCTGGAGACGATCGACGACGCTCCCCCGGGCGCCGTGCTCGTCGTGGACAACGGTGGCCGCGACGACGAGGCGTGCGTCGGCGACCTGATGCTGCTGGAGGCGGCGACCGCCGGGATGTCCGGCGCGGTCATCTGGGGACGTCACCGCGACACCGCCCAGCTGCGCGAGATCGGACTGCCCGTGTTCAGCCGTGGTGCGCATCCCTTCGGTCCTCGCCGCGTGCCGCCGGCCGGTTCCGCGATGCGGTCGGCGTTCCTCGACGGGGTGGCGGTCACGCCGGAGCACTGGATCGTGGCCGACGACGACGGAGTGCTCGTGATCGGCGCCGCGGACCGCGATGTGCTCTTCGCCGAGGCGGCGCGCATCCAATCGGTCGAGGGGGCGCAGGCCGAGCGGATGCGTTCGGGCGCCTCCCTGCGCGACCAGCTCGACTTCGCCCGCTACCGCCGGATGCAGGCCGACGACCCGGCCCTGACCCTGCGCCGGTACCTGGCCGAGACCGGCGGAGCGATCGAGACCTGACGCCCAGAACCGCTCTCGGCGAACGCGAGAAATACCCCGGTGACCTGGGGCGTTGTGCTCATCATGACTGAACTCCTCCCCGCCGACTCCGCGATGGGCGCGGTGACCCTCCGCGTCGCCGACCTCGACCGGATGACCGCGTACTACCGTGACGCCGTCACCCTGAGCGTCCTCGCCGCCGAGGGCGGCCGCGTGGTCCTGGGGCGCGGAGCGACCCCTGCGGTCGTGCTCGAGCACGCACCCGAGCTGAAGCACGCAGGCCCCGGCGAGGCCGGGCTGTTCCACACCGCGATCGTGTTCGACACCCCCGAGACGCTGGCCGCCGCCGTGTACTCGGTCGCCCGCCGCGCACCGGGCACCTTCACCGGCAGCGCCGACCACCTGGTCAGCACCGCGTTCTACTTCAGCGACCCGGAGGGGAACGGCGTCGAGCTGTACTGGGACCGCGACCGCTCGCTGTGGAGCTGGACGCACGGCCAGGTCGAGATGGACACGCTCTACCTCGACCCGAACGCCTTCCTCAACGAACACCTGACGGAGCGCGGCGTCGCGCTCGCGGAGGCGGCCGCCGCCTCGAACGGGACGCCGGTGTTCGGCGACGCCTCCGTCGGTCATGTGCACCTCTCGGTCGGAGACGTCGCGACGGCCCGCGAGTTCTACGTCGACCGGCTCGGGTTCGAGGCCACCGCATCCCTCGGCGGTTCGGCCCTGTTCGTCAGCGCCGGGGGCTACCACCACCACATGGCCATGAACACGTGGAACAGCCGCGGCGCCGGGCGCCGCCGGCTCGCCCTGGGCCTCGGCGAGGTGCAGCTGAAGCTGCCGTCGTCCGACGATGTCGGCGCCCTGGCCGAGCGGATGCGGCACTACGGCGTGCAGACCCGCGACGACGGCCGGTCGCTCGGCTTCGACGATCCGTGGTCGAACGCGGTCCGTGTGGTGACGGAAACGGAGGAGATCTCGGCCTGAGCGGCCGAAAAGAACGCGAAGGGGAGGAGGTCGCAGCCGGAGTGGCTGCGACCTCCTCCCTTTTTGTGTCGGTCCTTGGTCGCCGTCAGTCGGTGACGGGCGCCGCGTGGAGTCCGTGCGGCGGCTCGTCGCCGGGGGCGAGGTCCGTCGCGGGGGGCACCGGAGCGGCGTGCGCACCGTGCGGTGTCGCATCCACCGGGACCGGGGCGGCATGCGCGCCGTGCGTGGGCGCCGCGGCGGACTCGGCCGTCGCGCCCGCGGCGACCGGTGCCCCCTCAGCGGCAGGCGCACCAGCACCCGCAGCGGCACCCGCACCGGCACCGGCGCCGCCGGCCTGACGCGCCCACGCGGGCGGCTTCGGCCGCTCCCACCAGACGACGACCAGCGCGCCGAGGAAGGCGACGGCCGCCGGAAGCAGCAGGGCCTCCGACATCGCCTGAGTGAAGCCGGCGTGTAGCGCCTGCGGCAGCTCCGTCCCCGCGGCCGCCTCGCTGGCGTTCGCGCCGCCGGGGATCTTCGGCAGGTCGACGGCGAGGCGTCCCTCGATCAGGGCGGCGATGGATGCGCTTCCCAGCACCGCGCCGATCTGGCGGGTCGTGTTGAACACGCCGGAGCCGGCGCCCGCCTGGTTCATCGGCAGGTTGCGCGTCGCCGTGGTGGAGATCGGTCCCCAGACACCGGACATCGCGATGCCCATCAGGGCGCTCGGGATCAGGAGCAGGAAGATGTTCACGTCCGGCGACAGCATCCGCGAGTAGAGGAACAGCGCGAACGCGAACAGCACGAGCGCCGGGGTGGCGATGTTGCGCGGGTTCACCTTGTCGATGAGCCGGCCGACGAACGGCGCCAGCACACCGGAGAAGATGGCCGTCGGCGCCAGCATCAGAGCCGACTCGGTCGGCGTCAGGCCGCGCACGGTCTGGAAGTAGAACACCAGCGGCAGCGCCATACAGGTCACGGCGAAGCCGACGGTGGTGATGGCGCCGTTCGACAGCGAGAAGTTGCGGTCGCGGAACAGCGGCAGCGGCAGCAGCGGCTCCTTCTTGTTGAAGGCCTGCCAGACGACGAAGGCGGCGAGCACGACGATGCCAGCGATGATCAGGCCCCACACCGAGATCGGGCCCCAGATGACGCCCCAGTCGTAGGTGCTGCCCTCCTGGATGCCGAAGACGAGCAGGAACATGCCGACGCCCGAGAGGATGACGCCGAGCACGTCGAAGCTGTGCGAGTGCGTCGGGAGCTTCGGGACGAGACGCATCGCGAGGATGAACGCCACGATGCCGACGGGGACGTTGATGAAGAAGATCCACTCCCATCCCAGGCTGTCGACGAGCACGCCGCCGAGCAGCGGGCCGATCAGGGTGGCGACGCCGGCGACGGCGCCCCAGAGACCCATGGCGGCACCGCGGCGCTCGGGCGGGAAGATGCGGGTGATGACGGCCATCGTCTGCGGCGTCATCAGCGCGGCGCCCAGGCCCTGGACCACGCGCGCGGCGATCAGGAAGCCGATGGATCCGGCGAAACCGCACCAGGCGGATGCCAGGGTGAACACCACCAAGCCGATGAGGTAGAGGTTCTTCGGGCCGAACCGGTCGCCGAGACGGCCGGTGATGAGCAGCGGCACCGCATAGGCGAGCAGGTACGCGCTCGTCACCCAGATGACGGCGTTGTAGTCGGTGCCGAGTTTCAGGCCCTCCATGATCGACGGGTTCGCGACCGACACGATGGTGGTGTCGATCAGGATCATGAAGAACCCGATGACGAGCGCCCAGAGGGCGGGCCACGGCTTCAGTTGACGTTCCATGAGTCTTCTCTCAATGCTTTTCTTCGGACCACGAGACGGTGCCCGATTGGAGGTCTGCGATCAGGGTTTCGAGCACGTCCGCCTCGGTGGCGGTGATCGCCCGCTGGTAGCGGACGTCCAGCCAGTACTTGGCCGGCACCCCGCGCTGCGTCAGATCGGCGATAGCGCCATCCAGCACCCCGGTGTCGGCTCGGATCAAGGCCACGCGCTTGCGGAGCAACGCGATCACGGTCTCGACGGGGAGGTTGTGCGCCTCGCCGAGGCCGAGCGGGAACTCCGGGTACTCGTTGGTGGGCGTTCCGATGATCTCGGTGATGCGCTCCCCCAGCGCACGGGTGCCCGCGTCGGTGATCTCGTAGGTGGTGCGCTCCGGCCGGTTGCCTTCGCGCTCGGTGCCGGTGGCGCGCACGAACCCGTGTGCCTCCATCCGGTCGACGGTGTGGTACAGCGAGCCGGGCCGCACCTTGACCAGCCGGTCCTCCGAACGCTGCATGAGCGTCTGGTACATCTCGTACGGATGCGACGGGCCCTCGGCGAGCAGCGCGAGCGCGGCGACGGCGAGGGGGGTGAGGGTGCGAGGTTCGGACATGCTCTCGATGTTGTTCGGTTGATTATTCCACTTGGAATATACGGCATGGGTGAATAAGCGTCAAGTACCGTGGTCACGACGGCCGGAAGGAGATCCCATGCTCTTCGCCCTCCCCGACGGAGGCTCGCCCCAGGTCGCCGAGGACGCCTGGGTGGCGCCCGGCGCGACCCTCGTCGGCGACGTCACGCTGCATCCCGGAGCGAGCGTCTGGTATGGCGCTGTCGTGCGTGCCGACAACGCGCCGATCGTCATCGGACGGGACTCGAACCTCCAGGACAACGTCTCGGCCCATGTCGACCCGGCCTTCCCGCTCACCGTCGGCGAGCGCGTCTCCGTCGGCCACAACGCCGTGCTCCATGGCTGCACGATCGAGGACGACGTGCTCATCGGCATGAGCGCGACCATCCTCAACGGCGCCCGCATCGGGACCGGATCGCTCGTCGCCGCCGGAGCCGTCGTCACGCAGGGCGCCGACATCCCGCCGCGGTCGCTCGTCGCGGGAGTTCCTGCGAAGGTCCGCCGCGAGCTGACCGACGACGAACTGCAGGGCATCGCGCAGAACGCCGCGGTGTACCTCGAGAAGACGCGGCAGCACCGCGAGGCCGTCGCGCTCGACTGACCGACCGACCCCGCGGGATGCGCTCAGCCGGCGTCGAGCATCGCCCGGTTGAGCGCGATCAGCTGCTCGGAGAACATCCGCGCTCCGCCCTGCGCGGGATGCCGCACAGCGGGCGCCTCGATGCCCGCCTCCGCGAGCGCCCCCTGCGCCTTCCGCCCGACCGCGACGATCGTCTCGACGCCCAGCTCCCGGATCAGCTCCAGCGCGACCGGCGCCCCCTCGCGCACCTCCGAGGAGCGCGGGGTGCGGTTCGTCTGCGGTTTGCCGGCGACGAACGGGTGATGCGGGTAGATCGGCCACGACAACGGCAGCGGCCCGCGCCAGTCGCGCATCGTCTCCCAGACGACCCGGCTGGACGCCTCCCACGGCGCCTGCGGATCCGGCGGGAGCTCCAGACCGGGCAGCACGCCCGCATCCACTTCGCGGACCGAGGTGAACGGCACTCCGGTCACCGTCATCCCGCGCCAGCCGGGAGCCTCGCCGAGAAGCAGGATGGGCGCGTGCGGCACCGCGAGGTAGCGGCGCAGGTTGCGCTCCCGCAGGCGGCCGAGGTCGTCGTCGCCGTACAGCAGCTCGGCGTCGTCCGGCACCGGGACGGCGCGGATCATGTCGAAGAATCGGTCGAACACCACCCCAGGCTACGGCCGGACCGCGACGCGCGGATGCGTGCGGGCGGCGAGCGCCGCATCCACGTTGGCGAGCGCGAACGTCTCGCCGACCTGTTCGGCGAAGGGGTAGCGCTGCCACGCGTCGGCCAGGAACCGCACGGCCTGCTCCAGATGGCGGGAGGCGTAGTTGTGGACCCCGCGGATGGTGATCAGCCGCCGGATCAGGGCGTCCGGCGCGATGCCGAGGTCGGGCCCTGGCACCGACTGGCCGACGAGCACCAGGACGCCGCCGACGTCGAGCGCGTCGAGCAGGGAGCGCGCCGCGGCCGGACTGCCGGAGAGTTCGAGCGCCACGGTCGGCGCCGGCGTGCGGCCGCCCGTCTTGGCGAGCACGGCGGCCAATCCCGTCGGAGACCCCGCGGGCGCGGCCGGGTCTGCGGCGCCCGACGCGCCGAAAGCCAGGGCGGACTTGCGGCGCTCGGGGATCGGCTCGCTCACGACCACGCGCGCACCGGCCTCGACGGCCATCGCCGTGGCGGTCAGCCCGAGCATCCCGGCGCCGGCGATCAGCACCAGGGCGCCCTCCAGCGGGACGAGCTCGGCGGCCGCCTCGATCGCCGCCGCCACCGACGCGGTCGCGCACGACGCCGGGGCGAGGACCTCGGCCGGGATGTCCTCCGGGACGCGAACGAGCGGAGTGCCGTCGAGGATGTGCGTGTGCGTGGCGAAGCCGCCCGACAGCTCCCAGCCGCGGCGCATCCGCTCGTGTCCGTACTTCTGCAGGCTCAGGCACTGCTGTTGCAGGCCTCGGCGGCAGCGCACGCAGCGTCCGCACGGGACGGCGGCGGACCAGACGATCCGCTCCCCCAGCGAGACGCGGTGTCCGTCCGTCGTCTTCGCGCCACCGCGGCCGAGCGCGACCACACGGCCGACCTGCTCGTGGCCGAGCACGAGCGGCGCCTGCGTCCGGCGATGACCGAGCACCGCCTCCACATCGGTGCCGCAGACCGTCGCCAGCTCGACCTCGACCAGCACGTCACCCGGCGCCAGGCGCACGCCGGGCACGGCCACCGCCTCGTGCGTGTGAGCGTCGCCCGGCCACACCATGGCCGTGGCCGACGGATACACGCTGACCCCCATCCCCAGGCGCGCCGGCGGCTCGACGACGCGCGGGGTCACCGCCTTGATCGTCACCGGATGCCGTGTCCCGATGCCGTGTCGCGCTGGACGTCGTAGCCCAGCAGCTCCGGCAGGTCGGCGACGCTCGGGAGCACCGCGTCGGCGCCGGCGTCCAGCAGGGTCTGCTCGTCGTGCGCGCCCGTCAGCACGCCGACGACGAGGCCCGCGCCCGCGGCAATGCCCGAGGCGATGTCGCTCGCGGTGTCGCCGACGACGACCATCCCCTCGACGCTGGATGCGCCGGTGCGCAGCAGAGCCGTCAGCGGCAGATCGGGGTACGGGCGACCGCGGCCTGCCTCGGCCGGCGTCAGCGTCACATCGGCCAGGTCACGCCAGCCGAGGGCGTCGAGGACGACATCGCGGGTGCGCCGCGAGAAGCCTGTGGTCAGCGCCACCTTGACGCCCGTCGCGCGCAACCGGCGGATGAGCTCCTCAGCGCCCGGGACGGGCTGCAGCCCCTCCGCGGCGATCAGCTCGGCGTACGTCGACTCGAAGACGGCGTCCGCGTGCTGCGCCTGGTCCTCGTCCGCGCTCAACGAGCGGAACACCGCGAGCTTCGACTGCCCCATGGTCTCGCGGACGACGTCGAGGGCGGCGGCCCGCTGGTCCGGGGTCTCCGCGAGGCCCGCGGCGTCGACGGCACGCTCGAAGGCACGCTGCACGAGGCCGTCGTCGAGGACGGTCGTGCCCGCGAGATCGAGCACCACCAGCTCCAGATCGGCGAGGTCGTCCTCATCGCGATCGTCGGCGTCGCCCTCGTCCAGGCCGTCCTCCAGGTCGTCCAGGTCGTCCCACTCCTCGTCGGAGAGCCCGGCCGCCGCAGGAATCCCGCCGCGGACCGGCTCGATGTCGACCGTCACGTCGTCGAACTCGCTGGTGATGCGTCCGTCTGGGGTCACGATGGTGCCTTTCGTTGCGATGGTGCGGTCTAGCGGACGCGGGCGGCGCCCGCGGGGATCAGCGCGCCGGGGGCGTCGGAGAAGAGCTCATCGACGACGCGGTCGGCGAGGCCGAGACCGGTGGTCATCCCGATGCCGGTCGTGACGGACACGACCCGGACGCCGGGTGCCGGGGCGGCCACCAGGAACTCGTCCGGTGCGGCGGCGTAGACGCCCTGCCAGCGCTCCCGCACCCTGAGGTCGGCGACGCCGAACAGCTCGCGCGTCTGCTCCAGCAGGAGGGCGAACGCCTCCTCGTGCTGGAACGGCGACGCATCCGCCCCGCGCGCGTGGGTGTCGCCGACGATCAGCGTGCCGTCCGGCCGCTGCGTGAACATGAGGTTGACGTCCATCGCCGCCAGCACCGGCTGCTCAACGGCGAGCCGCTCGCGCACAGCCTCGGCGCTGGGCGTCCGGGCGAAGCCGGAGTAGCGGACCAGGGACCATCCGGTAAGCACCGGCGCCGCAAGCGGGAGGTCGAGCGCGGCCTCGACGAGCATCATGTCCAGGCCGCAGCGCTCGATGCCGTGCGCCTCCGCGATGCCCGGGAACAGGTGGTCGACGTCATGCCCGACGGCGACGACGACAGCGTCGGCGGCCACGCGTCCGCGGGGCGTGCGGACCAGTCCCGGCTCCACGCCGGCCGCCGCGGTCTGCCAGAAGAAGTCGACGCCGTGGGCATCCAGCCAGCGGACGATCGCCGCCGCGGCCTCCCGCGGGTCGATCTGCAGGTCGGAGGGGAGCAGCGCGCCGCCCACCGCGACGCCGTCGGCGACCGGGACGCGCTCCCGCACCTCGGCGGGAGTGAGAAGCCGGACATCGTGGCCGCCCCGCCGCTCGCGGAACTCCTCCAGCACGGCGAGCTCGTCGTCCGCCCGTGCCACCACGACACTGCCGGACTCGCGCAGCCAAAACCCGGCCTCCGGTGCGAGCGTCAGCCACAGTTCGCGGGCGAGCTCGGCGTAGGCGCGGGCCTCGCCCTCCTGCCCGGTGATGCCGAGATGGCCGAAGTTGCGGACGGACGCGCCCTGCACGCCGGACGCCCGGTCGATCACGGCGACGGTCAGTCCTCGCCGGAGCGCGGCGACGGCATGTCCGAGGCCGACGATCCCGGCGCCGACCACCGCGAGGTCGTAGTGCCTGCCCATCCGGAGCCTCCCTGCGTCCCCGCTCACCGCGTGCCTTGTTCGTGGGTCAGTGCGCAACGCTAGGAGCCCGGTGCGACGGTCGTCGCAACTGGAGGTAACGCGGGGGTGAACGGGGTGCGGACGGCGGGTGCGCCGACAAGCGTTCGGACCAGGCTGTTGCACTTCCGCGACGGTCGGCGCAGAATTGCAGCATGGCCGACGGCGACAACACCCGAGAGTTCGATCCCGACATCGTCACCGACTTCCGGGAGCGGATGTCGTACGGCTCCTACCTGGAGCTCGACACACTGCTCAGCGCCCAGCGACCGGTGAGCCGCCCGGAACATCACGACGAGCTGCTGTTCATCATCCAGCACCAGACGACGGAGCTGTGGCTGAAGCTCGTCCTCCATGAACTCGAGTCGGCGCGCGACCTTCTGCGCGCCGACGACCTCTCGCCCGCACTCAAGCGCATCGCCCGCGTGAAGCACATCCAGCGCACGCTCACCGAGCAGTGGTCGGTGCTCGCGACCCTCACCCCGACCGAGTACGCGGAGTTCCGCGGCTTCCTCGGCAACTCGTCCGGCTTCCAGTCGTACCAGTACCGCGCCGTCGAGTTCGTGCTCGGCAACAAGAACCGCCGCATGCTGAGCGTCTTCGAGAGCGACCCGGTCGCCCACGCCCTCCTCGCGCAGCTGCTGGATGCGCCCAGCATCTACGACGAGTTCCTGCGCTACCTGGCGCGGGCCGGTTTCGCCGTGCCGACCTCGCTGCTGGAGCGGGACGTCACACAGGCCCACGTCTTCACCCCGGAGCTGGTGCCGGTGTTCCGCGAGATCTACGAGCACGCAAACGACCATTGGCCCGAGTACGAGGCCTGCGAGGAGTTCGTCGACCTGGAGGACAACTTCCAGCTCTGGCGCTTCCGTCACCTGAAGACCGTGCAGCGCACCATCGGCATGAAGACCGGCACCGGCGGGTCGACGGGAGCGGCGTTCCTGCAGAAGGCGCTCGAACTCACCTTCTTTCCCGAGCTCTACGCCGTCCGCACCGAGATCGGAGCACCCGCATGAGCGAGCAGTCCGCAGGCGCCGCCTACCCCGGCGGCACCGCCCAACCGACAGGCACCGACGCCTACCTCACGGTCGACGCCGTCTGGAACGGCCACCGCTTCCTCGGCCCCACCACCTTCCGCAGCGACGGCGAGCGCCTCCACCCGGTCGACGACATCCCGTCGCGCGCACCGCACCACGACCTCGGCGGCACGCTCTTCCCTCGGCTCACCGACCACCACACGCACGTCGGGCTGACCGATCAGCACGCCGTCTTCGCCGGAGGCATCACGCACGCGATCGACCTCGGCTGGGTTCCGAGCGTCGCCGCAGGCTGGCTCGCCGACGACCTTACGCGCCCGGCCGTCGCGATCGTCGGATCGCTGATCACCTGCGAGGGCGGCTACCCGGTCAACGCCGGGTGGGGGCCGCCGGACTCCTCGACGGAGGTCGGCGGCGAGCGGGAGGCGCGGCTTGCGGTTCGGGCGAACATCATGATGGGAGCCTCCCGCATCAAGGTCACGCTCAACACCGAGGCCGGCGAAACTGTGGATGATCACGTTCTCCACAGCATCGTCGCGGAATCCCACGCGCAGGGCGTTCCCGTCACGGTCCACGTGCAGGGCGAAGGTCAGACCATGCGGGCGGTCCGGGCGGGCGCCGACCAGCTCGCCCACACGCCGTTCACCGAGCGCATCGACGACGAGCTCATCGCCGAATGCGTCCTCCGCGGCATCGGCTGGGTCAGCACCCTCGACATCCACGGATGGGGAGATCCCACCGAGCAGCACGGCATCGCGTCTGAGAACCTGGGCCGGTTCGCGCGCGCGGGCGGCCTCGTGCTCTACGGGACCGATCTCGGCAACGGTCCACTCGCCGTCGGCGTGAACGAGCGGGAGCTGCGCGGGATGCTCGACGCGGGCGTCGAGCCCGACGCCCTGATCCGGTCCATCGCCGGCCTGCGCCGCCCCGACGACCACGTCGTGCCGACCGTCGGCCCGCGCCTGGCCTGGCTGCCCACGCCGCCCCCTGCTGAGCCGGACGCCCTCCCCGGCTGGCTCGCCACCGCCCGCGGGCTGACGGCCCGCGCGCTCACCCGAGCGGCGGCCGACGGCACCCTGAGCACCGACGCTCCCACCGCATCCCCTCGCCCCTCCACCCCCGAGGATCACGCATGACCGACTTCGACATCGCCCCTCCCGCCGCTCTGTCGCCCGATCCGCTGACCGCTGCACGCGCCCTCGATGCAGCCGACCCGCTCGCGGCCTTCCGCACGCGCTTCGCCGGCATCGACGACGGCACGAGCACGGTGACCGCCTACTTCGACGGCAACTCGCTCGGCCGCCCGACGCGGGCGAGCATCGAGCGCATCCAGCGCTTCCTCGTCGAGGGGTGGGGCGACCGGCTCATCCGCGGGTGGGACGAGGAGTGGATGGAGCTGCCGTTCGCCATCGGCGACGACCTGGGGCGTGCGGCGCTCGGCGCAGCGCCGGGCCAGACCTTCATCGGCGACTCGACCACGGTCCTCCTCTACAAGCTGGCCCGGGCGGCCGTCGACAGCCTCCCGGAGCGCAGCGAGATCGTGCTCGACACGGACAACTTCCCGACCGACCGCTACCTGCTCGACGGCATCGCGCGCGAGCGCGGCCTGCGCCTGGTGTGGATCGAGGCGGACACCGAGGCGGGGGTGACGCCGGAGCAGGTCGCTGCGGTCGTCGGACCGCAGACCGCTCTCGTCGTGCTCAGCCACGTCGCCTACCGGTCCGGCTTCCTGGCCGAGCTGCACACGATCACACGCATCGTCCACGATGCGGGAGCGCTGGTGCTGTGGGACCTCTGCCACTCCGCCGGATCCGTGCCGGTCGAGCTCGACGAGGCGGGCGTCGACCTCGCCGTCGGCTGCACGTACAAGTACCTCAACGGCGGCCCCGGCTCGCCCGCCTTCGGCTACGTGAACGCGCGGCTCATCCCGCGCCTCGCCCAGCCGATCCAGGGGTGGATGGGCGCCGGCGACGTCTTCCTGATGGGCCCGGAATACGTGCCGGCCGACAGCATCCGGCGCTTCCTCAGCGGAACGCCTCCCATCGTCGGGATGCTCGCGATGCGCGACACCGTCGCGATGATCGAGGAGGCGGGGATCGCCGCGGTGCGGGCCAAGTCGGTCGCACTGACGGAGTTCGCGGTCGCCCTCGCCGACGAGTGGCTGACCCCGCTCGGAGTGACCCTCGCGTCGCCGCGCGACCCGGAGCGCCGCGGCGGTCACATCACGCTCAGCCACCCGGCCATGCGCGAGGTCACGGCGCTGCTGTGGCAGCGCGACGTCATCCCCGACTACCGCGATCCGGACGGCCTGCGCGTCGGCCTCTCGCCGCTCAGCACCAGCTTCGAGGAGGTCTGCGCCGGGATGGCGGTGGTGCGCGACGCCCTCGGCGAGCTGACCCATGACTGAGCTCGCCACTCGTGTCGTCCGCGACGACCCCGAGGCCGCCAGCGGCAGCGCGACGGCGCTGCTGCGCACCGTGGTGGGCAGCGTCCTGCGCCCGATCGACGGCTGGATGAGCGCGGCGGGAGCCGTCCGGCTCATGGATGCGCTCGGCGTGCCCGCGGCGACCGCCCGGTCGAGCCTGGCGCGGCTGTGCGCGCGGGGCGTCCTGCGACGGGAGCCTCGGGGCGGCGTCGCCGGGTATGCTCTCGACCCCGCCGCCGTTCCGATGCTGGAGCGCGGGGACGCCCGCATCTTCGGCGAGCGCGTGGAGGCATCCCGCTGGCTGCTGCTCTCGCTGTCCTTCCCGGAACGGGCGCGCGGTTCGCGTGACCGGTTGCGCCGCCGCCTCGCCGCACTCGGCTGCGGCACCGTCGCCGACGGCCTGTGGATCGCGCCAGCGGCGCTGGAGGGAGAGCTGGAGGCGGAGCTGACGGCCGCCGTGTCGGTGACGTCGGCCGACGTGCATCCGTCCGGCTCGCCGGTCGTGGCGATGTTCGCGGACGCCGCCCCGCGCGGAGATCTCGCCGCGGGACTCGCCCGCTGGTACGACCTCCCGGCCATCCGCGCCGCGCACGAGTCGTTCCTCGCACGGTTCGGCGACCTGCCGCATCCCCTCGACGACGCCCAGGCGTTCGCGACGTGGATGCGCGCCCTCGACGAGTGGCGCGTGATCCCGTACCGCGATCCCGGACTCCCCGCGGCAGCACTCGGGCCGGACTGGCCGGGCGCCGCCTCCGCGGAACTGTTCCGCCGGCTCCGCGCGGACCTGGAGGAGTGCGCGGTCGCCCATGCCGCAGCTGTCGCGGCACCGGACCGCATCCCCGTCTCCGCACGGTAGAATCGATGCGAAACCCCCACCCTTTGCGCCCGAGTGAGCGGAGTGTCCCCGTGCCGACGATCGTTGTTGAAGTGATGCCCAAGGCTGAGCTGCTCGACCCGCAGGGGAAGGCGGTCGCCGGAGCGCTCGCCCGCACCGGTCGCGGTGTCGTCAGCGGGGTGCGTGTCGGCAAGCGTTTCGAGCTGACCGTCGACGGCCCCATCGACGACGCGGTCCGCGCGGCGGTGCAGGGGATCGCGGACGAGATCCTGTCCAACTCCGTGATCGAAGACGTGGTGGGCATCCACTACCCGGCCGAGGTGGACGCCTGATGCGCATCGGCGTCATCACCTTCCCCGGCTCGCTCGACGACCGCGACGCACTGCGCGCGGTCCGTCTCGCCGGTGCCGAGCCGGTCGCGCTGTGGCACGGCGAGCACGACCTTCAGGGCGTCGACGCCCTCGTGCTGCCGGGCGGCTTCAGCTACGGCGACTACCTGCGCTGCGGCGCCATCGCCTCCCTCTCGCCGATCATGACCGAGGTCGTGGATGCGGCCGAGAAGGGGATGCCCGTGCTGGGCATCTGCAACGGCTTCCAGATGCTCGCGGAGGCGCACCTCGTCGCCGGCGGCCTGATCCGCAACGACCACGGCACCTTCATCCGGCGCGACCAGCACCTCACGGTCGAGAACACGCAGACGCCGTGGACGAACGGGTTCGAGCAGGGCCAGGAGATCGTCATCCCGCTGAAGAACGGCGAGGGCGGCTTCATCGCGTCGGCCGAGGAGCTGGCGCGACTCGAGGGCGAGGGCCTCGTCGTCTTCCGCTACAAGGACGTCAACCCGAACGGCTCGCTCGACGACATCGCCGGTGTCCGCAACGAGCGCGGCAACGTGGTCGGCCTCATGCCGCACCCGGAGCACGCGGTCGAGCCCGGCTTCGGCCCGGACACCCCCGACGCGATGCGCTCGGGCACGGACGGCCTCACCTTCTTCACGTCCGTCATCCGCTCGGCGCTCGTCGAGGCGTAACGCCTCACTTCGCCGCGGCCCCCCGCGCCGCCTTGGGCGGCATCGCCCGGACCTGACCCAGCGCCACGCCGATCCACTCGCGCAGCCGGTCGGGCTCCGACTTCCACGCCTCCGGCATCGCGACGTACCCGCCCATGGGCCGCTCCGGCGGTCCGTACGGGCCGGCGCCGTCGATCGCCAGCAGCTCGTCGCGCACCGCCTGGTCGGGAAGGCGCACCCCGACCTGGTCGCCGAACAGCCCGGCGAACATGTTGCCGTTCACGAACGCGGCCAGGTTGGCGAACATCGGCCGGATGCGCACATCGGGCGCCTCAGGCACCACCGAGCGGAACAGCTCCTCGGTCTCCTTCGACGGGCGCGGAACGTGCATGGCGGCCTCCTCGCGGGACACGATAGCGCGGGGCGCTGCGGCGAGCACAGACCCCACAACGCCCCGCGCCGTGCGCTCCTCAGATTCCGCGCACACCCTCCAGCACCAGCCCGTGGCCGAGCGGAAACAGCGGGTCGGCCGAACCGCCCGGCTCGTCCGGTGCGTGCGCCTCGACGGCCGCCATGGAGGACGGCAGTTCGAACGGGAGCCGGCCCCGCGGGGGGATGCGGCCGCTGAGGGCGTCGAGGACTGCGGCGTCGCTGGCCCCGTAGACGCCGGCCAGCGCAACGATCCCGGGCATGCCGACGAACGGTGTGAGGATCGCCGCCCGGTCGAGGGTGACGACCAGGATCACCGGAACCTGCTCGGCGATCGACCGGATACGCGACACCTCCGCCTCCGGGAAGTCCAGCGACCCCTGATGGAACCAGGCCTCCAGGAACAGGTCGTCGCGGTGCTCCCACGGCGCGTTGACGCGGACGATCGCGACATCGGCCGCCGACGGCGCCTCCACGACGATGCCGTAGCGCGACGCCACCGCCGCATCCATCCCGTCGACGTACAGCCGGATCCCCTCCGGCAGCGGCAGGGCGTCGTCGGCCACGCTCAGGAGCGTCAGCGACTCGGCCTGCGCGCGATGTCCCGCCTCCTGGAAGTCGGCGCGGCCGACGATCCGGGTGGCGGCATCCTCGTCGACATAAGGATCGTCGAACAGCCCGAGCTGGAACTTGACGGCCAGCAGGCGGCGGGCGGACTCGTCGATCCGTTCCTCCGAAACCCGCCCCGAGCGGACAAGACCGAGCAGCAGGTCGACGCACTCCTCGCCACCGAACTGGTCGGCGCCGGCCTCGAGGATGCGCAGCATGCGCTCCTCCGGCCCGAGATCCTCGACGCCCCAGGCGCGCGCGGGCAGCACCTGATCGCCGACGTGGTTGTCGTTGACGAGCTCCCAGTCGGTGACGACGACGCCGTCGTATCCCAGCTTCTCGCGGAGCAGGCCGGTCACGATCTGCTTGTTGTAGCCGAACCCGACCGGCTCGACCGGCTCGCCGTCGAGTTCGAGGCCGATGGGCATGCCGTAGTAGGGCATGATCGCGCTCGTCCGCCGGGCGATGGCCAGGCGGAACGGCTCGAGGTGGTCCTCGAACCGGCCCGCGGTGTACGTCTGCTCCCGGCCGTACGGGAAGTGCGCGTCTTCACCGTCCTTCTGCGGGCCGCCGCCCGGAAAGTGCTTGGTGGTGCAGGCCACCGACTGCGGCCCCAGCTCCGGACCCTGCAGCCCGTCGAGGTAGGCGCCGGCCAGACGCGTGACCAGCTCCGGGTCGGCGCCGAGCGTGCCGGGCAGGCGCGCCCAGCGGGGCTCGGTGGCGAGGTCGACCGTCGGATGCAGCGCCGCGCGAATGCCGATCGCCGTGTACTCCTGCCGGACGATGTCCGCGAAGCGGCGGATGCCCTCCTCGTCGCCGATCGCCCCCAGACCCAGCGGCTCCGGCCACTGCGACAGGTGCCCGGCCGAGAACGAGACACCCGAGTTCTCCACGAACGCGTGGCGTGGATCGGTCGACACGGTCACCGGGATGCCGTGCGGCGTCTGCTCCGCCAGTTTCTGCAGTGCGTTGCTCCATCGGGCCGAGAGCCGGGCGTCGGGCAGCTGATGGACGTTGAAGTGGTTCATGCGTTTGTCCACGACGACTGCGGAGGTCGGCGACTTGGAGATCGCGCCGGCCGTCTCGATGAGCGTGCCGTCCTGGCCCGCCTCGATGACCGTCTGGAACATGAGGCCGACCTTCTCCTCGAGGCTCAGCCTCCCGAGGAGGTCGGCGACGCGGTCCTCCACGCTGCGGCGGGGATCCTCGTACGGGTCCATCCGCCCATTGCCGTTGAGGTCGCGGTAGAGCACGCCGTCGTCGGATGTGTGGTAGTCGGGGGTCACGCGAAGGTCTCCGTTCGGTCGGTGGTCGGAACTGTCAGGCGTTGGACGGGGAGGGGGAGGATGCGATGGCCGCGCGACGCGAGGAGCACGGGCCCGTCGGGGAGGGGCGTTCCGTCGAACTCGGGCGCGAACGTGACCGGGTAGGGCGCGACATTGATCGCGACGAGGGCTGCTTCTCGCTCGGTGGCGACCGGGACGGCCACCACCCCCGGGCGGTCCGCGTTCAGCTTCAGACGCGGCCGCGCGCCGGCGAGCGCGAGGAGATCGCGCCAGAATCCCGGGTGGACGGGGTAGTCGGCGCCGAGCAGCACCGCGACTCCCCCGCTGTCCAGCTCGATCCGGACCGCCGCGGGGAGTCCGCTGGCTCGTTCGCGCAGGAGTTCCTCTCCCGCGCCCGCGAAGAGCTGGGCACCGCCGACGCGGACCTCGCGGGCGCCATGCTCCGCAAGGGGACCGACCGCTCGCACGGTCGGGTGGTACTCGCTGTCCGCATCCACCCGCTCCTCGACGCGGCCGGCACTCGTCACGCCGAGCGCGTCGGCGAGCGCCGTGCACGGCCTCCCGTCGACGTCTCTCGCAGGCAGGTCGCCGACGAGCAGCAACCGGCCGCCGGTCCGCACGTGCCGGACGAGGAACTCCTGCACCCCGCGACCCAGCTCCTCGCCGGTCGCGAGGACGATGACTTCCCTGTCGCGCCCATCGCGGTCGTCGGCAGCGGCGCCGGCGCTCCACTCGGAGTCGCCTCCCGCGGCCGCCTGCAGGTCGAGTGCCCCGAAGCTCCAGCCGCCCAGCACGAGCGCGCGGGCGAGGGTCTGGCGCGCGCCGAAGCCGCGGTGCCGTTCGAGGTCGCGTACTTGCTCGGCCCGGTGGCGGGCGGCCGGATGCGCGTACTCGGTCAGGTAGTGGTCGGCGACGAAGCCCAGCACCACGTCGTCGGTGACCTGCGCCCCTTCGGCGAACAGCCTCTCGTGCGCACGGACCGCGGCCGCGGCCTCCGCCACACCCTCGAGGGCCGGCGACCGCTCCCCCTCCGGCCCGATCGGTGCTGCGAAGCCGTGCCGCTCGCCGGTGAAGCCGATACGGTCGTCGCCGTCGCCGACGGGTGCATCGAGCAGCGGGTTGATGCCGCCCGCGAAGAGGTAGTAGTTGATCCCCCTCACCCCCTGGGCCGCATCCAGCAGCGTCTTGAGCACGGTCGCCTCCGGCGACGTCAGGGCGGCGAGGTCCTCACCGTAATCGCCGTCGCCCGCGTCGAACTCGAGCGCGGTCAGCGGCTGATCCTCGCCCTGAACGGACGCGGTGAACGCGTTGCCGAGGTACAGGTCGGCGACGTTGCCGACGGTCAGCTCCCCGAGGTACATGTCCGTTCCGCCGGTGACGCCGGCGCGGCCGCGGTAGGCGGGCGCCAGCTGACTCACGCCGATGGGATACGTCAGCCCCCGGCCGCCCCCGGTTCCATGGATGTTGACGAGCAGCGGCGCGGTGATGCCCCGCTCCCGAGCCCAGCGCTCCAGCGTCTGGAGGTAGCGCGCGAAGCGGGTGCGCGTGAAGCGGCCGAGCGCGGCGTGCAGCGCCAGCTCGTCGTCCGTGCCGGCCGCGCCGCCGCGCGGGTCGACCTCGACGCCTGTTGCCGCCGCGAACTCACGGACGGCCTGGTCGGTGAGCGTCGGGGTGTTCGAGACCCAGTCCAGCATCCCGACCTCGTTGTCCAGCTGCACGGCGATGACCGGCCCGCCGTGCTCGCGTTGACGCTCCGCGAGCGGGGGCAGCACCGCGTCGTACCAGCGCTCCGCCTCGGAGAGGAAGGCGGGGGCCAGGTAGTCGACCGTGCGGGTCGGCGCCGGGGACCCATCCCAGCCGACCGGGTGGATCTCGGGATGCTCGCGGCGCAGCCGGTGCGGCAGCCCCTCGTTCTTCAGCTCGGCCATCTGGAACGGGCCGGGGCGGGCGATGAACCAGAGTCCGTGCTCCGCGCACAGGTCGATGAACGCTCCGAGGTCGCGCTCCGGCCGGGTCTCGCCGGTCACGTCGATCGTCCCGTCGGGGAGTTCGTGCCAGATCCAGGGGATGTAGCTGGCGACCGCATTCAGTCCGCTATCGACGGCTGCCCGGATGCGGTCCTCCCAATCCTCTCGGGCCAGCCGGAAGTAGTGGATCTCGCCGGCAAGCACCATGCGCGGCTCTCCGTCGATCAGGATGCGCGCGCGCTCGAGTCTGGTGGGAATGGACATCATCGGCCTTTTCGGTGGGGTTGTGATCTGACGACCTGGGGCTTATGGTCTCTGTAACCGATTACTGCAACCGGTTACTGGCGAGCGTATCAAATCGTCCGCGGAGGACAACCCCTCCCGTTCGAGAAGTCGCCCGGCAGTCTCCGGCACCGACGAAGGAGTGGATGTGGGCAGCGGCAAACGCGAAGGCGACCGTCTCAACGTGCGCCAGATCGCCGAGCTGGCCGGCGTGTCGACGGCGACGGTCTCCCGCGTCTACCGCGGGATCGGCCAGGTCTCGCCGGAGATGCGCGAGCGTGTCTCCCGCGCCATCGCCGAGCACGGCTACCGCCCCAGCCACTTCGGCACCGCCCTCGCCAACCGCCGCAACGGCACCCTCGGCATCGTCTTCCCGGGCCTCAGCGGGCCGTACTTCGGCGAGCTGATCGAGGGCTTCGACCGCGCCGCCATCACGGCGGGCGTGAGCGTCAACATCCTCGGCACCCACGCCCTGCGCGACACCGCCGCCGATCTGGAAGCCATGACCGAGCGGGTCGATGGGCTGGCGGTTCACGCCGGCGTCGTCGACGAGGAGACCATCCGCCGCCTGGCCGAACTCGTCCCGGTCGTCGTCATCGGCGGCGACCCCGACGGAGCCGGAATACCGGAGGGCGCGCTCCAGGTGCGCAGCGACCACTCCCACATGCGGGACCTGGTCGCCCACCTCATCCACGACCACGGACGGACCCGGCTCGCGTTCCTCGGCCGCCCGAGCGACTCGCCGGACATCCAGTCCCGCTACGACCACTACGCCGCGGCCCTCCGCGACGCCGGACTCCGGCCGGCCACGCCCATCAACGCGTGGCTGGCCCAGGCCGACGGCGTGCTCGCGGCGCCGCGCATCCTCGACCTTCTGCGTGCCGGCGAGATCGACGGCGTCGTCGCCGCCAACGACGAGCTCGCCCTCGGTCTCATGTTCGCACTTCTTAGCGAGGGCCTCATCGCCGGCCGCGACCTCGCCCTCACCGGTGTGGACGACGTGCCGATGTCGTCGCTCGTCAGCCCGGGCCTCACCACCCTCGCCCGGCCGCTCCGCGACCTCTCCGGCATCGCCGCCGGCCTCCTCCTCGATCTCATCGCCGGCCGGCCCGCCCAGAGCGCGGTCGTGCCGTCCCAGGTGATCCGCCGCGGCAGTTGCGGCTGCCCCTCGTAGCGCGGATCACGCTCCGTCCCCCCATCCACCTCTCGCACAGAACCACCCATCCCCCGACACAAGGAGGTGTCCACCATGGACCGACCACGCCCGATCTCGAAGACGCGCAGAAGGCTCACGACCGTCCTCGCGGCGACCGCTGTCGCCGCCCTCGCCCTCACCGGCTGCTCCGGTAGCGGCGATTCGAGTGCCGCAGGCTCCGACGGCCGCATCCCCGTCCTCAACTTCGGCGGCTTCGGCGGCGGCTCCAACCCCAAGGAGAACTACAACCCGTACCTGGCCACGGCGCTCAGCGTGGGCAACTACCTCTACGAGCCGCTGATGATGCTCAATGAGTACTCCTGCGTGTACGAGCCCTGGCTCGCGACGAAGATGGAGTGGGCCGACCCCTCGACCC
Organism: Leifsonia sp. 115AMFTsu3.1; assembly: GCF_004362795.1. NCBI lineage: Bacteria > Bacillati > Actinomycetota > Actinomycetes > Micrococcales > Microbacteriaceae > Leifsonia > Leifsonia sp. 115AMFTsu3.1. The sequence goes on along the minus strand of NZ_SNYB01000002.1, from coordinate 429,531 downwards.
TGAAGTACACGTTGCGCGACGGCGTGACGTTCTCCGACGGGAAGCCGTTCACGGCCGATGACGTGGTCTTCACGTTCGACATGCTCAAGAAGTACCCGGCCCTCGACACACGCGGCGCCTGGGCCTCGCTGAAGTCGGTGGAGAAGACCGCAGACGACGCGGTCACGTTCCACTTCGACGGGCCGGGATCGAGCAGCCTGGTCGCGGTCAACAGTGTGCTGATCGTGCCGAAGCACCTCTGGTCGAAGGTCGACGACCCGACCACGTACACCAACACCAAGCCGGTGGGCACCGGCCCGATGATGACCGAGAGCTTCACGCCGACGAAGCTCGTGCTGAAGCGCAATCCGGACTACTGGCAGGCGAAGAGCATCCGCGTCGACAAGATCCAGTTCAACAACTCGGATCAGGGCCAGGTCGAGCAGCTGAAGCTCGCCCGCGGCGACTACGACTCGAACGCGATGTACATCCCCGACATCGACAAGTCGTACGTGGCCAAGGACCCGAAGCACAACAAGTACTGGTTCCCTGCCGGGTCGCCGATCAGCCTGTACATGAACCTCGACAAGAAGCCGTTCGACGACGAGGCGTTCCGCGACGCCGTCGCCCAGGCGATGGACAAGGACTCGATCGTCGAGGACGCCCAGCAGGGCTACGTGAAGGCGGCCAGCCAGACCAGCCTGGTGCTGCCCAACGCGAAGGAATGGCTGCCGGCCGGCATCCCGGACGACGGATACATCTCCTACGACGTGAAGGCGGCGAAGGCGACCCTCGACAAGGCCGGTTACACGCTCGACTCCGACGGCAAGCGCCTCGGCAAGGACGGCAAGCCGCTGAGCTTCTCCATCCAGATCCCCGGTGGGTGGAACGACTGGATCCAGGCGGCGAAGATCGTGCAGAAGGACTTCGCGGCGCTCGGCATCACGGTCGACATGCAGAACCCGACCCCCGAGGTGCACGGCCAGAACCGCCTCACCGGGCAGTACGACCTGACGTTCGGCGTGCGCGGCGGCAGCTGCGACATGTACCGCAACTTCCTCGAGCCGCTCGCCAGCAGCGAGACCGCGCCGATCGGCGAGGCCGCGAAGACCAACGAGGTGCGCTGGCGCGACGGCACCACCGACTCCCTGATCGACCAGCTGCGGCAGGAGTCCGACCCGGCGGCCCAGAAGAAGACCGTCGGCGAGCTCGCGACGATCATGTACGACAAGAAGCCGTACATCCCCCTCTGGTACGGCGCGAGCTGGTTCGAGTACTCGACCAAGCGCGCGGTCGGCTGGCCGAGCGCGAGCGACCCGTACGCGAAGCCGAGCAACATGCCGATCATCCTCACCCACCTGAAGCCGGCGAAGTAGGAGCCCGGCCATGCGGTACTTCCTCCGGAGAGCGGGGTTCTTCGTCGCCACCCTGTGGGCGGCGATCACCCTCAACTTCCTGATCCCCCGGCTCCAGCCGGGGGATCCGGCGGAGGCCATCGTGCGCAAGCTGGTCGGCCGGAACGCCTCCATCGACCCGGCACAGCTGCAATCGGTGCGTCTCATGCTCGGCGTGAGCGACAAGAACCTGTTCCAGCAGTACCTCGACTACCTGGGGGCGATCGTCCGCGGCGACTTCGGCGTCTCGTTCACCTACTTCCCCTACAAGGTGACGGATGTGATCGCCCAGGCCATGCCCTGGACGATCGTGCTGGTCGGCGTGACGACCATCGTGTCCTTCGTCGTCGGAACACTGCTCGGGTCCTGGGCCGCCTATCGGCGCGGGTCGCGGGTCGACTCGGTCCTCACGCTCGGCTCGACGTTCCTCGGCACGCTGCCGTTCTTCTGGATCGCCCTGATGCTGATCTTCCTGTTCTGCTTCACCTGGCAGGTCTTCCCGGAGTCGGGCGGCTACGGCGACACCGTCCCGGGATGGAACTGGCCGTTCATCGGCGACGCGATCTCCCATGCGGCGCTGCCGATGATCGCGCTGCTCATCACCGGCCCGCTCGGCTGGATCCTCGCGATGCGCAACAACATGGTCCAGACGCTGGGCGAGGACTACTCGCGATTGGCGAAGGCGAAAGGACTCGGCGAGCGCAAGATCGCGCTGAACTACGGAGCGCGGATCGCCATCCTGCCCTCGGTGACCGGCTTCGCACTGGCGCTGGGCGGACTGCTCGGCGGCACCATCCTGGTCGAGACGATCTTCAACTATCCGGGCCTCGGACGCCTGCTGTTCGAAGCGGTCGGCAACAGCGACTACCCGCTGCTGCAGGCGATCTTCCTCCTGACGACCGTCGGCGTACTCGTCGCGAACCTCGCGGCGGACGTGCTGTACGGCGTCCTCGACCCCCGAGTCCGAAAGGCGGCAACCGCATGAGCGCGGCGACGAGCCTCCCGGCCGCGACGACGGCCACCCGACCCGCCGGGACGGAGCGCGGGCGAGGACCGCGCTGGTACGTCCTCCTCTGGCGCGACCCCAAGTGCCGGATCGGCCTCATCCTGCTCGCCGTGTTCCTCCTGACGGCGATCCTGGCCCCGTGGATCGCACCCTACGACCCGCGTGCGGCCGTCGGCGGCCCGAGCGAAGGACCGAGCGCGCAGCACTGGCTGGGCACGACGGACAGCGGAGAGGACGTGTTCAGCCAGCTGATCTGGGGCGCACGGACCTCGCTGCTCGTCGGACTCGTCGCCGGACTGATCTCCACGGTGATCGGGCTCATCATCGGACTGGTCTCGGGCTACAGCCAGGGCGTCGTCGACGAGATCCTCTCGTTCCTGACCAACCTGGCCCTGGTCGTGCCGGTGCTCCCGCTCATCGTGACGCTCGCGTCCTACTCGCCGGTCCGCGGCATCGGGATGATCATCTTCGTCATCAGCATCACCGGCTGGGCGTACGGGGCGAGGATCAAGCGCTCGCAGGTGATCTCCCTCCGCACCCGCGACTATGTGGCGGCCGCCAAACTGGCCGGCGACAGCACGCCCCGCATCATCGTGCGGGAGATCATGCCCAACATGACCTCGCTCATCGTGGTCGGCTTCATGGGCGCCGCCCTCGGCGCGATCGGCGGGGAGGCGGGGCTCTCGTTCCTCGGCCTCGGCGACCCGCAGACCGTCAGCTGGGGCGGGATGCTCAACCAGGCCAACATCGGCGGCGCCCTGCTGACCGGACAGTTCGCCTGGCTCGTAGCGCCCGGTCTCGCCCTCGCTCTGCTCATCACGAGCTTCACCCTGATCAATTTCGGCATCGACACGCTCAGCAATCCGCAGCTGAGGGAGGGATGACCATGGCGCTCCTCGAAGTCACCGACCTGTCCGTCGTGTACCGTCCGCGCGACCATGCAGCGCACCAGGCGGTCAAGAACGTCGGCTTCACCATCGACGACGGCGAGTTCGTCGGGCTGGTGGGCGAGTCCGGTTCGGGCAAGTCCACGCTCGGAAACGCCGTGCTTCAGCTGCTCAGCCGGCCGGCCTACCAGGAGGGCGGATCCATCGTCTTCGACGGCCGCCGCCTCGACGGCCTGAGCGACGACCAGCTGCGCGGGATCCGCTGGGTCTCGCTCTCGACGGTGTTCCAGTCGTCGATGAACTCGCTCAACCCCGTGCTGACCGTCGCCGCGCAGTTCAAGGACACGTTCACGGCGCACCGGGTGCCGGCATCGCGGGAGCGGGCCGCCGAGCTGCTGCGCATGGTCGACCTCGACGCCGATGAGCTGGACGCGTACCCGCACGAGCTCTCCGGCGGCATGAAGCAGCGCGTGGCTCTCGCGCTCGCCCTCGCGCTCGACCCGAAGCTGGTCGTGCTCGACGAGCCGACGACCGGGTTAGATGTGCTGGTGCAGCGCCGCATCCTGGACCGGTTGCGCGAACTGCAGTCGCGGCTCGGGTTCGCCGTCCTCTTCATCAGCCATGACATCGGGACCGTCCTGGAGCTGAGCGACCGCGTCATGGTGATGCTCGACGGCGAGCTGGTGGAGCAGGGGACCCCGCGCGATCTGCTCGCCGGAGCACGGCATCCCTATACCGAGCTGCTGCTCGACGCGTACCGGGTCAGCTCGGGCAGCGTCGCCAAGGCGGAATCCGAGCGACTGGAGGAGCCCATCCTGACGATGGAGGGGGTGGGCAAGAGCTACCGCGTCGGACGCGGCAAGACCCGCCGCACGGTCACCGCCCTCCAGGACGTCTCGCTGACGCTGCGCCGCCGGAGCGTCTCGGCGCTCGTCGGGCAGTCGGGTTCGGGCAAGTCGACGATCGCGCGCCTCCTGCTCGGGATGGAGCGACCGGACACCGGTCCGGTCACCCTCACCGCACCGGGGGCCGCGCCGGTCTCGGTCGGAGAACTCCACGGCGCACGCCTCCGGGCGTACCGCGCGACGGCCCAGCTGGTCTTCCAGGACCCGTTCTCCTCCCTCAACCCCGCCAACACGGTCGCCTACACTCTGTCGCGGCCACTGCGGAACTACGGCGGCGTCGCCCGGTCGGAGGTGCGAGCGCGGACACTGGAGCTGCTGGAGCAGGTGGGTCTGACCCCGGCCGAGAGGTTCGTCGACAAGCTGCCGCACCAGCTGTCCGGCGGTCAGCGCCAGCGCGTGGTCATCGCGCGCGCCCTCGCCGCCGACCCGGTCGTCCTCATCGCGGACGAGCCGGTCTCGATGCTCGATGTGTCGATCCGCGCCGAGATCCTCGAACTCCTCAAGCACCTGGTGGCCGAACGCGGCATCGCGATGCTCTACATCACCCACGATCTGCTCTCCGCACGCGCCCTCGCCGACGACGTCACGGTGCTCGAAGGCGGGCGGGTGATGGAGCAGGGAACGGCCTCGCAGGTGATCGACCGGGCCACGCATCCCTACACGAAGGAGCTTCTGGCGGCCATCCCGGACCCCTTCACGCGCGTCGGCTGACGGGATTCGGGAGGGGTTGCTACCGCTTTCTAAGGTTTTCTAACCGAGATACGTTAGAAAACCTTAGACTGTCGTAGATTCCAAGGAGAGCCGTTCTCTGTGTCCGTGGTCTTCATCGGCGCGGGGCTTCCCTCCCTCCCGGCCGTCTTGGCCGACGCCACCAGCTAGGCCGAACGCCTCTACGACTACCATTCGATCGGACTTCTCGACGAGCAGGCCGCCCGGGAGGCGTTTTCCGTGCCCGCACGCGCGCAAGGGGTGGACTGGCAGCCGGACGCACTTGCTGCGGTCGTGGATCACGCCGCCGGGTACCCCTCTCGCCCGTGAGACGCAGTCTCATCGATGCTGGGCACATCTTCGTTCCGGAACGCGGGTTGGTCGCTTTCACCGTCCCGGGTATGGATCGGTACATCCGTCGCCATCAGGAGGGATGAACTGCGGGCCGCCATCCCGGACCCGTTCACGCGCGTCGGCTGAGGGGATTCGGGAACCGCGACCTCCGTCGTGGACACTTCATAGATGTGAGGGGTATCCGAATCGACGAGCCGGACGTGCTCGAACGCGTGAACGCCGGTGATCCGGATGCGTTCGGGGCACTGTTCGACCTGCATCACGACCGCGTGTTCCGCCAGGCCGTTCGGCTGACCGCGTCCATCCACGACGCGGAGGACGTGACCGCTGTCGTGTTCCTCGAGGCGTGGCGCCGGCGGGATTCGATGCGGGTCGTGAACGGCTCCGTCATCGGCTGGCTGCTGGTGATGACGAACTTCGTCTTCCGCAACTTTGCACGCGCCTCACGCCGCTACCGGGACGGCCTGCAGCAGTTGCCACCCCCGGAGCACTCGCCCGATCATGCGGCCGCCGTGGACGACCGCATCGACCGGGATGCGCGCCGAGCCGCGTTGCGCACGGCGCTCGCGACACTGCCGAGACGCGACCAGGACATCCTGACGCTCTGCGTGCTCGAAGAACTCAGCACAGCAGAGGCGGCCGAGGCGCTGGGGATCGCGCCCGGAACCGTGAAGTCGCGCCTGTCCCGCGCCAAGTCCCGACTCGCAGAACTGATGAACGGAGGCGAGCGATGAGCGACGAGCCCACCTTCGACCCGCGACGCAAGGCGGCGATCCGCGAACTGGTGGTCGACAACGCGGCCGCCCACCCCGGACGCGCCGGCGGCCGCAAGCGCACTGCGCTGGTGGCGACGCTGGTTGTGCTCGCCCTGACCATCTCCGGCGGCTCGGTCGCCTACGCGCTCGGCACCGGCCTCATCGACCTGACGCCCGCCGCGGCGCCCAGCCCGACGCCGACCGTGACGCCGACGCCGACCCCCACACCGACGCCGACCCCCCTCACCCCGACAGCATCGGCAGAAGACCCAGCCGATCCCTCGACGTGGGTCATCCGATTCGATGGCGTCGGACCGTTGTCGCTGAATCAGCCTCTCACCGCCCTCCAGAGCCGCCTTCCCTCGAGCTTCACCGACGAAACAGAGTCGCTCTGCTCTGAATCGCAGAGGACAGCTCGATCGTCGTCCGGGCTCTATTTCTTTATCCACGGCCCGGTCGACGGCTCGGATCGAACAGCAACCATCGAGATCACCACCTTGGGCACGCCAGGCGCGGACCCTCGGGATACGCCGAGAACCCCAGAGGACATCGGTATCGGCTCGACCTTCGACGAGCTCCTCGACGCTTACCCGTCGATGGAGAAGACGTACGAAAGCCCGAATGGGAGGACGCAATACGCCATCACGGACGGTCGAGGTGGCTGGATTGTCTTCTCGGTGAAAGACGGAGTGGTCGACGGCTTCCAGGTCGGGAACGAGATGCTCCGACCCCTGGGGATGGCGACAGTGAAAGTCATGCCCAAGGAGCACTGCCCGGCCTGACCGTCTCCACAGCCCGGTAGACTGGAGCACATCCCCGCCCAGCCCCGCCCAGCCTGGAGTGCCCGCGTGACCGACACCGCAACCGCCCACGTCGTCGACACTGTCGCGAACGCGATCGAGACCCCGGAGCGGGAGCAGCCGTTCGCGGCGCTCGGGCTCAAGGAGGACGAGTACGCGCGGATCCGCGAGATCCTCGGCCGCCGCCCCACCAGCGGTGAGCTGGCGATGTACTCGGTGATGTGGTCGGAGCACTGCTCCTACAAGTCGTCGAAGATCTACCTGCGGCAGTTCGGGCAGAAGGTCAGCCCGGCGATGAAGAAGAACCTCATGGTCGGCATGGGCGAGAACGCCGGCGTCGTGGATGTCGGCGAGGGCTGGGCGGTCACCTTCAAGGTGGAGTCGCACAACCACCCCTCCTACATCGAGCCGTTCCAGGGCGCCGCGACCGGCGTCGGCGGCATCGTGCGCGACATCATCTCGATGGGCGCGCGCCCCGTCGCGGTGATGGACCAGCTGCGCTTCGGCGCCATCGACAACCCGGACACCGCGCGCGTCGTGCACGGTGTCGTCTCCGGCATCTCCTTCTACGGCAACTGCCTCGGCCTGCCGAACATCGGCGGCGAGACCTACTTCGACCCGGTATACCAGGGCAACCCGCTGGTCAACGCCCTCTCGGTCGGCGTGCTCCGCCACGAGGACCTGCACCTGGCCAACGCGTCCGGCGCCGGCAACAAGGTCGTGCTGTTCGGTGCGCGCACCGGCGGCGACGGGATCGGCGGGGCCAGCATCCTCGCGTCCGACACCTTCTCCGCGGGCGGCCCGACCAAGCGTCCGGCCGTGCAGGTCGGCGACCCGTTCGCCGAGAAGGTGCTCATCGAGTGCTGCCTGGAGCTGTTCCGCGACAAGCTGGTCGAGGGCATCCAGGATCTGGGCGCCGCCGGCATCTCCTGCGCGACCAGCGAGCTCGCCTCCAACGGCGACGGCGGGATGTTCATCGAGCTCGACAAGGTGCTCCTGCGCGACCCGAGTCTCACCGCTGAGGAGATCCTCATGTCGGAGAGCCAGGAGCGCATGATGGCCGTCGTCAAGCCGGAGCTGCTCGACGCCTTCCTCGCCGTCACCGCCAAGTGGGATGTCGAGACCAGCGTGCTGGGCGAGGTCACCGAGACCGGCCGCCTCGTCATCAACTGGAACGGCGAGGAGATCGTCAACGTCGACCCGCGAACCGTCGCGGTCGACGGCCCCGTGTACGAGCGTCCGGTCGCCTACCCGACCTGGATCGACGCCCTGCAGGACGACTCGGCCTCCGTGCTCGCGCGCCCGACGACCGGCGATGAGCTGCGCGAGCAGACGCTCGCCCTCCTCGGCAGCGCCAACCTCGCCGACAAGGGCTGGGTCACCGACCAGTACGACTACTTCGTCGGCGGCAACACCGCGCTCGCCTTCCCGGACGACGCGGGCATGATCCGCGTCGACGAGGAGTCGGGGCTCGGCTTCGCCATCGCGACCGACGCCAACGGCCGCTACTGCCAGCTCGACCCGAAGCAGGGCGCCAAGCTGGCGCTGGCCGAGGCGTACCGCAATGTCGCCGCCTCCGGCGCGGTGCCGGTCGCGGTGACCGACTGCCTCAACTTCGGCAGCCCGGAGAACCCCGAGGTCATGTGGCAGTTCTCGCAGGCCGTGGAAGGGCTCTCGGACGCCTGCCTGGAGCTCGAGATCCCGGTCACCGGCGGCAACGTCTCCTTCTACAACCAGACCGGCGACACCCCGATCTTCCCGACCCCGGTGGTCGGAGTGCTCGGCGTGATCGACGACGTCGCCCGCCGCATCCCGAGCGGCTGGCAGGACGAGGGCGAGAACATCTACCTCCTCGGCGTCACCCGCGAGGAGCTGGACGGCTCGGCCTGGGCGGGCACCATCCACGGTCACCTCGGCGGACACCCGCCGGCGGTCGACCTCGACGCCGAGCGCTCGCTCGCCGAGGCGCTGCACGCGGCTTCCCTGGAGGGTCTGGTCTCGTCCGCGCACGACCTCGCCGACGGCGGCCTGGCACAGGCGCTCGCCGAGAGCGTCATCCGCTTCGGCGTCGGCGCCCGCGTCTGGCTCACCGAGATCGAGGAGCGCGACGGGGTGGACGCGGCGACCGCGCTCTTCTCGGAGTCGACCGCGCGCGTCCTGGTCACCGTCCCACGCGAGGACGACGTGAAGTTCCGCGGCCTGTGCGCCGGCCGCGGCATCCCCGCGCTCCGCATCGGCGTGACGGACGCCGAGGTCGGCGCCCAGCCCGTGCTCGAGGTGCAGGACCTCTTCACGATCGGCCTGGAGGAGCTCCGCGGCGTCCACCGCTCCACGCTCCCCGAGCACTTCGGCCCGACGGTCGCGTAACTCCCCCGCCTCCCGCGCCACCTCCCCAGCCATCCGCTCCGGAGTTTTTCGCCCCCGACACGCGGTCGGAGGCCGAAAAACTCAGGAGCCGGCGGTGGGGGTCGCTACGGTGAGGGCATGACCCGTGCCCGCGCCGACGAGCTGCCGACGCCTCCACTCCTCTCGCGGCGCGCGCGCCGTGTCGTGTCCGTCACCGCCATCGTGCTGCTGTGCCTGCTCATCCTCGCCAGCCTCGCGTCGTCGTCCCCGTGGCCGTCCGCGCTGGTGATCCGCAGCGTCTTCGAGAAGGGCGCCGCCGAGACGGTCGCCGAGATGAAGCCGTTCGTGCCGACCACCGGTGTGACGGCACAGACCGGGCTCCGCTACGCGCCGGGATCGCCCGACACGACGTTCGACGTCTTCCGCCCCGACAGCGCGACGGACCCGCTCCCGACCGTCGTCTGGATCCACGGCGGCGCCTGGATCTCGGGCGTCAGCTCCGACGTCGACCCGTACCTGCGCATCCTGGCCGACCAGGGGTTCACGACCGTCGGCCTCAACTACACCGTCGGACCCGAGGCGACCTACCCGACCGCCGTGCGACAGCTCAACGACGCGCTCGCGTACCTGGACGCGCACGCCGAGACGCTCGGCATCGACCCCAGCCGCATCATCCTCGCCGGCGACTCCGCCGGGTCGCAGCTCGCCAGCCAGCTGGCCGTCCTGACCACCAGCCCCGAGTACGCGAACCTGATGGGGATCGCACCCGCACTCCAGCCGGACCAGCTGTCGGCCGTCGTCCTCAACTGCGGCGTCTACGACCTCGACGCGCTCGCCAGCCTGACCGGGATCGACGGCTGGGGCTTCAAGACCGCCCTGTGGTCGTACAGCGGTACGAAGGACTGGTCGCAGACCTACGTCGGATCGACCATGTCGACCATCCAGCACGTCACCTCCGCCTTCCCGCCCACCTACATCTCCGGCGGGAACGGCGACGGACTCACCTGGACGCAGTCCGTCCCGATGGCCGCCGCCCTCCGCACGAAGGGTGTGGACGTGACCGAGCTGTTCTGGCCCGCCGACCACGAGCCCGCGCTGCCGCACGAGTACCAGTTCCATCTGAAGTTCGCGGAGGCGCACACGGCGCTGGATGCGACGATCGCCTTCCTCCGCGCCCACAGCTAACGCGCCGCGGCCTCCTGGGCGGCCAGCTCGGCCTGACGCCGGGTGAACAGCCGGACGCGCTGCTGGGTGAGCAGGATGCCCGCGAACACGATCACGGCGCCCACCGGTTCGTTCCACGTCAGGTGTTCGCCGAGGACGAGGATGCCGAGGGCCACGCCGACCACCGGCGTCACGTAGGTGACACCCGACGTCGCGGTCGGACCCCACGCGCGCAGCACGTTCATGTTCCAGATGTAGACGACGCCCGTCCCGAGGGCCCCGAGCGCCAGCAGGGAGAGCAGCACCGGCCAGCTGAACGTGATCGGGTGCCACGCCACCACGGGCGTCAGAAGGATCATGATGACCGCCGCCAACCCGATGTTCATGAACGCGCTCGTCGTCGCGGACACCGCCCGCGGGCTGATGAACTTGCGGATGTAGCCGAAGCTGAACCCGTAGCACGTGACCGCCCCGAGGCACGCGAGCTGGCCCCAGAGGCTACCGGCCAGCGCATCCACCGCCCAGGGCCCGACCACCACGACGACGCCGACGACACCGATCAGCACGCCGAGCACCTGGTCGCGGTTGAGCTTCTCGACCCGGAACGCGGCGGTGACGAGGATCGCCGTCGTGATCGGCGTGACGGCGTTGTAGATGCTCGCGAGGCTCGAGGAGACGTACTGCTCGGCCCAGGCGAACAGGAGGAACGGGATGACGCAGTAGGTGACCGCGACGACCGCGAAGTGCACCCAGACGATCGGCTCGCGCGGCAACCGCACGCGCATGATCAGCGCGATGAGGCCCAGAGTCAGTGCCCCGAACACGAGCCGCGCCCACGCGACCTGCCCGAAGCTCACGCCCTCGAGCGCCACCTTCATGAAGAGGAAGCTGGCGCCCCACACGAGACCCATGGCGACGAACTGCAGAGCGACCTTCACCCTGTCGACGCTAGCGGGTGCCCCCGACCCGGCGCGCGCGGGAATCGGACACGGATGGATGAGATCCGGCCAGCCGGTATTTGGTAGCGTTCCCCGAGGGGGGAACCATGTACAGAACGAACAGGCGCGTCCGCACCGCTGCGGCCGCGGGGATGCTCGTCGCGCTCGCCATCGCACTGTCCGGCTGCGCGCTCTTCGACGGAGGCGCGCAGGCGAAGCCGGTGGCGCGGCACACGACGGCGAAGCCGAAGCCGACGCACTCCGCGTCGCCGACGCCGACGCCCAGCGCGACGCCGACGCCGACGACACCGCCGCCTCCGCCACCGACACTCACTCCGGTCCCGTCGGGCACCACCGTCGCCGAGGCGAGTGTCGCGTCGCCCAAGGGCAGCATCCACTTCCACTACCGGATCGTGTCGAACGGCGACAACACGTACTCGATCCAATACAGCGGCTTCACCTCGAGCGTCCCGGTACCTGTCTCTGTCACGTTGATCGACGTTCCGCCGCAGGTCGGGGACGGCCTCACCTGGCATGGCGTCGCCGACCACGCCCTCGGCGGACCCACGGCCGCCGCGGCCGCCGCCTCGACGGTCCCGCTGGGCTACATCGGCAACCCGTCGTACCTCGGCGCCCTGGTGACCTACTCGTCCGTCGCGTCGCCCGACGGCGTGCCCGTCGAGCTCGGCCCGGACAAGGTGCTCGCGGTGAACACGGTCCGCTGGTCGATCCCCGAGCGGGCGACCAACGTCCATCCCGTCGACGGCGGTGCGCGTGCGGGTGCGGCAGGCAGCGTCCCGGAGACGACCCCCTCCGGCGCTCCCGCGCGCTATGTCGTGGCGGCCGGGGACACGTTCGACGGCGTCGCGCAGCGGTTCGGCATCACGTCGCAGGACCTGCTCTGGCTGAACCCGAGCGGTCGCGCGTACGACGGCAGCCTCAACCTGCTCGAGAATCAGTCGCTGAACCTCGATCCGCAAGCCCTCTGACCTGCGGTTTCACACCGCCGGCCTACCCCCATGCGACCGCGCGCGCCAGGATGGGAATACCTCGCCCCCTGTCGCGTTGTATGCGTTTGCATAGAAACGGCGAGAACAAACCTGAGGAGCCAGTCATGCAGTACGGAATCTTCTCCGTCAGCGACATCACCCGCGACCCCGTGTCCGGTGAGACGCCGAGCGAGGCGGAGCGCATCGACGCGATCGTGAAGATCGCGAAGCACGCGGAGGAGGTCGGGCTGGACGTCTTCGCCATCGGCGAGCACCACAACCCGCCGTTCTTCTCCTCGTCGCCCACCACCCTGCTGGCCCACATCGCCGCTCTCACCGAGCGGCTCACGGTCACCACATCCACCACCCTGATCACCACGAACGACCCGGTGCGCATCGCCGAGGAGTACGCGATGCTCCAGCACCTGTCGAAGGGCCGCATGGACCTCATGGTCGGGCGCGGGAACACCGGCCCGGTGTACCCGTGGTTCGGCCAGGACATCCGCCAGAGCCTGCCGCTCGCGCTCGAGAACTACAACCTCCTGCACCGCCTGTGGCGCGAGGACGTCGTCGACTGGGAGGGACGCTTCCGCACGCCGCTGCAGGGCTTCACCTCCACGCCGCGCCCCCTCGACGACGTGCCGCCGTTCGTGTGGCACGCCAGCATCCGCACCCCGGAGATCGCCGAGCAGGCCGCGTTCTACGGCAACGGGTTCTTCGCCAACAACATCTTCTGGCCGAAGGAGCACTTCCAGCGTCTGATCGCGTTCTACCGTGAGCGCTTCGAGCACTACGGCCACGGCACCGCGAAGGAGGCGATCGTCGGACTCGGCGGCCAGGCCTTCATCGCGAAGAACTCGCAGGACGCGAAGAACCAGTTCCGCCCCTACTTCAACGAGGCCCCGGTCTACGGCAACGGGCCGACGATGGAGGAGTTCACGGATGCGACCCCGCTGACCGTCGGCAGCCCGCAGGAGGTCATCGACAAGACGCTGACCTTCCGCGAGTGGGCAGGCGACTACCAGCGCCAGCTGTTCCTGATGGACCACGCCGGCCTGCCGCTCAAGACGGTCCTCGAGCAGCTGGACCTGCTCGGCGAGCACGTCATCCCCGTCCTCCGCAAGGAGACCGAGGCGCGCAAGGACCCGGAGACGCCGGACGCCCCCACCCACGCGTCCCTCGTGAAGGCGAAGTACGGCGACGCGGACCCGCGCCAGCCGCGCCCGAACGCGAACCGCGGCGACAACGTCACCGGCGCGTCCCCCTACCAGGACACCGACGAGCAGGTCGAGGTGAGCTACCCGGCGCTCTGACGCCCGGCGGCATCCACCGACCATCGATCGAGACAAGGACAGACCATGAACACATCAGACCTGCGGCCGTTCCGCGTCGTCGTGGTGAACGCGGGCGTGAGCGACCCGTCGTCCACCAAGATGCTCGCCGACCGCCTCGCCCTGCGCGTGGAGGCGGCCGCCCAGCGCGACGGCCGCACGGTCGAGACGCTCAACCTCGACCTGCGGGAGCTCCTGCCGGAGCTGGGCGCGGCCCTGGCGTCCGGGCACCTGGGGCCGAAGTTCACCAAGGCGATCGAGGCGCTGAAGTCGGCCGACGGCATCATCGCGACCGCCCCGGTGTACAAGGCGGGACCGAGCGGGCTGTTCACCTCGTTCTTCCAGGTGCTCGACAACGACCTGCTGATCGCCAAGCCTGTCGTGCTCGGTGCGACCGCGGGCACCGCCCGCCACGCGCTCGTCGTCGACGGCGAGATGCGATCGCTGTTCGCCTTCCTCCGGACCATGACGACGCCGACCTCGGTGTTCGCATCGACCGAGGACTGGCAGGACAAGGCCCTCGGCAAGCGCATCGACCGCGCCGCCCGCGAACTGGTCGTGCTCATGGAGTCCGAGGTCGAGTCCAAGATCACGGACACGTCGTGGGACAGCTACCAGCACGAATTCGGCTCGGCCGGCGGAAACGAGCTGGGCATCGACCTCGGCTCCGACCTCATGCGCCTCGCCGCGGGCGGGACGCTGCCGGGCGCGCGCAAGTAGCAGCAGAACGGAACGACGGGCCCCGGGCGACCGGGGCCCGTCGTCGTGTGCGGCCAGGCAAGGCTCAGATCGCGACAGCCGACCAGTCGATGACGGCGACGGGTACGCCGGTGCGTTCCAGGTCGTCCTTCAGCGACGTCCGGAACTGCTCGTGCCGACCCCACCAATTTCCGCCCCACACCAGCGATAGCGCACCGCCGACGCGCCCGGAGGTCGCCAGCGGGAGAAATCGACCGTCCACCGCCACCACCATCACGGCTCCGGACATGCGGAAATCCAGCCCGACCACCGAGATGTCGCTCCACGGGAGTTGGGAGATGCGACCGTCTTCCGAGATCAGGAAGAGGCAACGCCGACCGAGCACGAGCCGGCGGCGGGAGTAGGGCGAACCGCCCGCGAAGTAGACCGGACGCGCGATGCTCGGCCCCCGCATCCGTGCCCGCTTGTTGCGGTAGCCCGGATACTCGAGGCGGACTAGTTCAATACCCGCCGCCAGCACGAAAACGGCGACGATGATCGGCCGTTTCGCTGGGTTCGGAACGGCCGAAATGCCGACGATAATGCAGGCGGCCAACGCCATGAGAATGACCGCCGCGTCGCCGAGGCGCGCGGTAATCGATGCGCGACGCAACGGCGAGCGCGCCCGCTCGACGGCGACATCGAGCTCGTCGACCAACTTCCAGTCGTCCGTCAGAAGACGCACCGGGCGGTCGCTCTCGTCGAGCGTCGTGACGCGGAGCAGGGCTTCGTCCGTCGGCCGAAGCGTCGTCGCACCGCTCATGACTGGATGACGCCCCCCTGAGGCCGGCCCTCTGCACCCGAAACCCGGACCGACTCGACTCGACTCGACTCGACCCCACCCTAACGAGCGACCGGAGCCCGATCAACGTCCCGCACGGCCGCGTGCCTTTCCCCTCGCGAACACGCCGCCGCGCCACCCGTCCTGCGGCTCGCGGCCCCGCGAGGCAGGGGCGATAGGGTCTGGGTAGAACAGGGAGGTCTCGGGGTTGGACATTCTCAGCGTGCTGCATACGATCGGCGTCGTCGTGTGCCTCATCCTCGCGCTCACCGGGCTCATCCCGGTCGTCGCCGCGGCCGCGACCTTCGTCGTCATCCCCTTCCACGCCTGGATCAACCACTACAAGAAAGCCGCCCCCTACCTTCCGCGGGTCGCGATCGTCGTTCCGGCATGGAACGAGGGAGCGGTGATCGGCGCATCCATCGACCGGCTGATGAAACTGGACTACCCGCGCGACGCCCTGCGCATCTACGTCGTCGACGACGCGAGCACCGACGACACCCCCGAGGTCGTCCGGGGTCGAGCAGAACTGTACCCGGGCAACGTCCACCTGCTCCGCCGGGAGCAGGGCGGCCAGGGCAAGGCGCACACGCTCAACCACGGCATCGCGAAGGTGCTGGAGGACGACTGGATGGAGGCGCTCCTCATCATGGACGCCGACGTCATCTACACCCCCGAGTCGCTGCGGCGCATGACCCGGCACCTGGCCGACCCCGACGTGGGCGCCGTGTCGGCGTACATCAGCGAGGGCAGCAGCGACCGCAACTACCTCACCAAGTTCATCAGCGTCGAGTACGTGCTCTCGCAGCCGGCCGCCCGCCGGGCGCAGAACGTGCTGGGCGCGCAGGCGTGCCTCGCCGGCGGCGCGCAGCTGCACACCCGCGAGAACCTGCTCGCGATCGGCGGCCGCATCGACACGTCGTCGCTGGCGGAGGACACGATCACCACGTTCGAGACCCAGCTGCTCGGCAAGAAGGTCGTCTTCGAACCGCACGCGCACGTGCTCGCCGAGGAGCCCCGCGCTGTCGACGCCCTGTGGAAGCAGCGTCTCCGCTGGGCGCGCGGCAACGTCACCGTCACCGCGCGGTACTCCAAGGTGTGGTTCCGCCCGTCCCGCCTCCACCACCTGGGCGGCATCAGCTTCGGCATCGTCTGGTTCAGCCTCTGGCTGCTCCCCCTCATCATGATCCTGTCGTCGATCGGGCTCGCCGGGCTTCTGTTCCTGCAGGACGGGGTCGCGACGACGGTGTTCCGGATCCTGTGGATCTCGGCCGCGCTCGCCTACCTCTTCGTCCTCATCCTCGGATCGCAGACCGACGGGAGGTCGACCAGGCACGAGCTGGGTCACGTCCTGCTGTTCCCCGGCATCATCAACATGCTCGTGATGATCACCGCGCTCTTCCCGCCGGTCATGCTGGTGTGGCTGCCCGGGCTGTTCGGCGTGACGCTGAGCGAGCCGGCCCTGTTCACCATCACGCTCGCGATCTACATCTGGATCCCGTTCTCCATGGTCGTCGCCTGGCTCGCTCGCAAGGCGGAGAAGGTCCGCGCCGGCCGCTGGCTGTCGCCCGCGCTGATCTACCTGGCCGGATACGGCTCCCTGCTGTGCGCGATCACCTTCGACTCGTACCTCAAGGAGCTCGCGGGCGCGGAGGCGCGCTGGGACAAGACGGAGAAGGTCGGCCGGGTCGCCGCAGGCTGACGTGGTACCGCGGGATGACATCCTCCGGATGACCCGCCCGCGCAGCGATGGGCCTCCCGGCCGATGCCTGCTTTCCGTCCCGCGGCCAGGCTGGAGGCATGACCTCAGTTCCCGCTGCTGCGCCCCCGGCCATCGTCGCCACCGCGCTCACCAAGTCCTACGGCCCCTCCGTCGCGCTCGCCGGCGTCGACTTCCGGGTCACTCCCGGCGAGTCGGTCGCCATCATGGGCGCGTCCGGCTCGGGTAAGACCACCCTGCTGCACTGCCTGGCCGGCATCATCACGCCCGACAGCGGATCGGTGTCGCTGGCGACCGCGACCGGCCCGCTCGAGATCACGACGCTGGATGAGGCCGGTCGTTCGCGACTGCGGCGCGAAGCGTTCGGGTTCGTGTTCCAGCAGGGGCTGCTCCTGCCCGAGCTCACGGCGATCGAGAACGTCGCCCTCCCCCTGATGCTGACCGGGACGGATCGCCGCGCCGCGGAGCAGACGGCCGCGATGTGGCTCGCCGCCCTCGGCCTCGCCGGGTACGAGACACGTCGCATCGGCCAGCTCTCGGGCGGTCAGGCGCAGCGCGTGGCGATCGCCCGCGCACAGACCACCGGAGCCGCCGTCGTGTTCGCCGACGAGCCGACCGGCGCCCTCGACTCGCAGACGTCCGCCGAGGTGATGGATGCGCTCATCCGCTCGACGACGGACCGCGGCCGGTCGCTCGTCGTGGTCACGCACGACGAGACCGTCGCCGCAC
Organism: Leifsonia sp. 115AMFTsu3.1; assembly: GCF_004362795.1. Classification (NCBI taxonomy): domain Bacteria; kingdom Bacillati; phylum Actinomycetota; class Actinomycetes; order Micrococcales; family Microbacteriaceae; genus Leifsonia; species Leifsonia sp. 115AMFTsu3.1. The sequence goes on along the minus strand of NZ_SNYB01000002.1, from coordinate 412,007 downwards.
GGTGCTTGCGCGTCCTCCGCCTCGCCGACGGGCGCATCGTGGACGAGGTGAGCGCCCGATGACGACCTTGCGGCTCGCGTGGCTCTTCGGCCGACGCAGTGTCTCCGCCCGCTCCACCGTGATCCTGCCGGTCGTGGCCTTCGCCGTCGTGACGGCGCTGCTGCTGATCGTCGCGGGTGGAGCGCAGGCGTTCTTCTCCTGGACGGACGACATCGCCGGCCTCTACCAGGTGCTCGCTGTCATCGCGCTCTCGCTGCTGGTGGTGCCGCTCGTCGCGCTCGGCGGCTCCGCTGCGAGGCTCTCGGCGCGACGGAGGGACGACCGGCTGGCCAGCCTTCGGCTGCTCGGCGCGACGCCTGCGCTGGTGACCGCCCTGACGGTCATCGAGTCGACCGTGCTCGCGCTCGTGGGGGCGATCACGGGTGCCCTGGTGGCGCTGCTCGTGTCGCCCCTGGTGGCGCTCATCCCGTTCCGCGGCGAGCCGCTCGGGATGTCCATCCTGCTGTCCCCGCTGTGGGTGGCGGTGGCCGTGGCCGGTATCGGGGCACTGGCCGCGGTGAGCGCGGTCGTCGGACTGCGCGGCGTCACCCTGTCTCCCCTCGGCGTGCGCACGCGGCAGCAGGCGCCGCGGGTGCACTGGGTACGGGTCCTGATCACGGTCGGAGTGGTGGCCCTCGTCGCCGTCGCCATGACCGCGCTGCGGGCCGTGGCCGACGTCGGGATCGTGATGGTCGTCCTCGCCGTCGGGTTCGGCGGGAGCATCGCCGTTCTGAACCTCATCGGGCCGTGGGTCCTGCGGCTGGTCGCCTCCGGGCAGGCCCGCCGGGCGCGGACCGCTCGACGCCTGCTGGCTGCTCGGGCGGTGCTCGAATCGCCGAAGGCCGCCTGGCGGCAGGTGTCCGGCGTCGCGATGACCAGCTTCATGGCGGTGTTCGCCGGCGTCGGCGTCGCCCTGATGGATGCGGCGGGCGACTCGGGCGACCCGCAGTCGCGGCTGCTGGTCGCGGACATCCGCACCGGCGTGCTCATCACCATCATCGCGTCGTTCCTGATGGTCGCGTGCTCGGCCGGAGTGAACCAGGCGGCCGCCATCCTCGACCGCCGCGACCTCTACGTGAGCCTCGACCGGATCGGGATGCCCGTCGCCGAGATGAACGCCGCGCGCAGCCGCGCCATCCTTTCCCCCCTGCGGGTGACCGCGATCGGGTCGGCGGTCACGGCGGCGGTCGTGGTGCTGCCGCTCACCGGGATGAGCCTCCTGCTGTCCCCGCTCACGCTGGTGACGGTGGCGGCGTGCCTCGCCGCCGGTGTGCTGCTCGTGTGGGCGGCCCTGCGGGCCACGCGGCCGGTTCTCACGCGGGTGCTCGCGGAACCGTCCCCCAGTCTGTGACCCAGTAGGGTCGAAGCATGCCCGAAAACAGCGACGTGGCGGCTGCGCTTGAGCAGCTGCACAGCATCCGGCAGAGCATCGACAACATCGACGCCGCGGTCATCCACATGCTCGCGGAGCGATTCAAGTTCACGCAGCAGGTGGGTGCGCTGAAGGCCGAGCACGGGCTCCCGGCGGCCGACCCGGAGCGCGAGAAGGAGCAGATCCAGCGTCTCCGCGCGCTGGCCGAGGAGAGTCACCTCGACCCCGCGTTCGCGGAGAAGTTCCTCACATTCATCATCGCGGAGGTCATCCACCACCACGAGCGCATCGCCGGCGAGAACGGCAGATAGCGCATGGGCTGGGACGCATCCGCCCTGCCGGACGCCCACGGACGCACGGTCGTCATCACCGGTGCGAACGCGGGCGTCGGCTACTTCACCGCGGAGCAGCTGGCGGCGGCCGGCGCCCGGGTGGTGCTCGGCTGCCGCGACCCGGAGCGCGCGGAGGCGGCGGTGTCGGCCATCCGCCGCCGCGTGCCCGGTGCCCGCGTCGAGGCGTTGCCGCTGGATGTGACGGACCGGCGGTCGATCGACGCAGCGGCGGACGCCCTCCTCGCCTACGAGCGGGTGGATGCGCTGGTGCTGAACGCGGGGATCGTCCACCCGCCGCGTACCCGGCAGACCGACGAGTACGGCAACGAGCTGGTGCTGGCCACGAATGTGCTCGGACACTTCCGTCTGGTCGCCCGCAGCATCCCGGCTCTGCAGCGGACCCCCGGATCGCGCATCGTCACGCTGGGTTCGCTGGCGTCGCGGCTCGGCCGCGTGCGTGTCGACGACCTCCAGCTGGAGCGCTCGTACACCGCGTGGCGGGCCTACGCGGGCTCGAAGATCGCGGCGCAGGTGTTCGGGTTCGAACTCGATCGCCGGCTGCGCGCGGCAGGGTCGGACGTGCAGAGCATCGTGGTGCATCCCGGCTACTCGACCTCGGGGCGGACGCCCGGAATCCGCGGCGTCAATCAGCCGTCACGGCTGAAGCGGTTCGCCGACAACCTGCAGGCGGCGTGGACGCAGGGCAAGGACGAGGGCGCGCACGCGCCGGTCCGCGCGGTGCTCGACCCGTCGATCGGCGGCGGCGACTACCTGGGGCCCGCGCTGTGGACGAAGGGCGCACCGGTGCACGCGCCGGCGACGCGCGCATCCCGTTCGCCGCGCCTCGGCGCCGCGCTCTGGCCGCTCTTCGAGCGAGCCGCCGAGCAGCCCTTCCCCCTCTGAGCCGCTTCCGCCCCCCGTCGAGTCCGCGAACTTTGCACGCTTCGGAGCCCCCGAGCGTGCAAAATTCGCGGACTCGACGGTGGGGGTGAGGGGGCGAGGGCGTCAGTCGAAGGGGACGATCGAGAGGAGGCGGTGCGTGGACGGCACTCGGGCGCGCAGCGCGTCCCGAGCGGCGGCGTAGTCGGCGCCCTCCGCCTCGATCTCCTCGATGGCGGCCTCGCGGATGATCGCCTTCGCGATCACACGACCGCCGCGGGGCATGGCGTTGTGCACCTGCAGCAGGTCGAACCCTTCGGGCACCTGCTCCTCGATGAGCGCACGGGCCGACTGCGCGTCGTCCGCCTCCGCCGTCAGCTCCTGCGTCTCGCTGCTCTGGATGAGACCGCGCACCTTCATGCCTCAACGCTAGCTGACCCCAGACCTGCCGCTGTCACGACCGGCCCGATACGGTGAAGGGATGGACTACCTCACCCAGCCCATCGATCCGACCTCCGAGAACGACCTCGCGGCGGGCGGACTCCGCCTGACCCTCGTCGACACCTCCGACCCCGCCGCGTTCGACGGCTGGATCCGCGCCGACTTCCGCGGTTTCCACAGCGAACGTCCGAAGGACGAGGTGCTGGAGGAGGCGCGCGGCTACCTGGGCCGCCGCCGCACCACCGGCGTCTACGACGACGCCATCCCCTCCCGCGAGCCGGTCGGCACCGTGAACTCCTGGGTCGCACCGCTCACCGTTCCGGGCGGCCAGCGCGTCGGCGCCTGGGCGATCAGCTCGGTCACCGTCGCGCCCACCCACCGCCGGCGCGGCATCGCCCGTGCGCTGCTGGGCGGGGAGCTGCGCGCGGCACATGCTCTCGGCGTACCGCTGGCCATCCTCACCGTCTCCGAGTCGGTCATCTACGGGCGATGGGGATTCGGCCCCGCAACGTTCGCGACCGCCTGGAACGTGGACACCAAGCGCGTGCGCTGGGCGGGCGGCGAGACGCCGGGCCGCCTGTCGTTCACCGACCCGGAGGAGTATCGCGAGACCGGCGAGCGCGTGCTCGACGCCGTGATGGCCGGCCGGCCCGGCGAGATCGGGCTGGAGCCGTACCTGGCCCACCGCCTGATCGGTCCGCTCAAGGGCAGCCCCGACGCCGACAAGTACCGCCTCGTGCGCTACGACTCCCCGTCGGGCGAGCCCGAGGGCTTCGTCTCGTACGTGGTCAAGGGCGACGACGACTTCACGCGCCACACCGTCGAGGTGAACCACCTGGCGGCCGCGACGGATGAGGCACTCACCGCCCTCTGGCGCTACCTGCTCGACCTCGACCTGGTCGCCACGGTGAAGGTGTGGACCCGCGGGGTCGACGAGCCCCTTCCCACCCTGGTCTCCGACATCCGCGGCGCGCGGGTCACCGACCTCGAGGACCACCTCTGGGTGCGCATCCTCGACGTCCCCGCAGCTCTACAGGCGCGGACGTACGAACGCGACGGCTCCCTCGTGCTCGACGTGACGGACGACCTGGGCCTCGCTGCCGGCCGCTTCCGGCTCACCGTGACGGACGGACGCGCGGAGGTCTCCCCGACCGATGACGCGGCCGATGTCACCCTGCCGGTCGCGTCCCTCGGCAGCGTCTACCTCGGGCACGGCCTGGCACGCGGGCTCGGCCTGGCGGGTCGCATCCAGGGCGACGTGGATGCGCTGGACCGCCTCTTCCGCACGGCCGTCCCGCCGCGGTTGAGCACCTGGTTCTGACGGGCGTCGCGGTCGGGTAGCCCGGAATAGCCCTTGGTTATTCCGAAATAGGGCCGCCAAACCGGAATAAGTCCCTCGTTGTTCCGGTTTCTGCCATATATTCGGAACATGGATGACGACTGGCCCGCTCACGCCGTGGAGACGGTGCCGTGGCGGAATCGCAGTGGCCGAGGATCGCGCGCCGATCGGACGCTGGCCTCGGTCGACGCGACTGTCCCACCGCTCATCGGCGGACTGGCCCTGACGAGTGACCCCGCGGCACAAGTCGACCAGGAGGGCGCCATCAGGGCGCTTGCCGAGCTGGACGCCGATTCCCGAGCGGGTGCGACGGCGATCTCGACCTTCCTGATCCGGACCGAGTCGATCGCCTCCTCGAAGATCGAGCACATCGACGCGTCGACGGAGGACTTCGCTCGCGCCCTGGCCGGTGTCCGCGCGAACAGCAGCGCCAGCGCGATGGTCTCCGCAGCGCGAGCGATCGGCGCGATGACCGCGGAGGCCGGTCGCACCGGTGTCATCTCGATGGAGTCGCTGCTCACGGCCCACCGCGCACTGATGGTCGACGACCCGGCAGAGGGCGCCTACGCCGGTCGGATGCGCGATATGCAGAACTGGATCGGCGGAAGCGACTTCTCGCCGATCGACGCCGTGCACGTGCCGCCGACTCCCGAACGCCTCGACACCCTCATGGCCGACCTTCTACACTTCGCCAACCGCGACGACGTTCCGGTGATAACTCAGGCCGCCATCGCGCACGCGCAGTTCGAGTCCATTCACCCGTTCACGGACGGAAACGGCCGCATCGGCCGCGCGCTCATCGGCGCGATCTTCCGCCGGCGCGGCCTCACCACTGTCGCCACACCCCCCATCGCCTCTGCACTTGCCGCAGAGCAGAGCCGCTACTTCGATCTGCTGACCGAGTACCGCGCCGGTCACGCCGGCCCGATCGTCCGCGAACTCGCGCGCGCGACCCGGATCGCGGCGGAGGAATCCCTCGTCTCCATCCGGGCGATCCGGGAGCTGCCGAGCGAGTGGTCGACGATGGTGACGCCCCGACCCGGAAGCGCGCTCGCGGCGCTCGTCGACGGTCTTCTCGAGCACCCCGTGTTCGACGCGGAGGCCGCCGAGGATCGCATCGGCCGCCCGACTTCGACGGTCTACGACGCGCTCGATCGGCTGGAGAAGGCGGGAATCATCCACCCCATCACCAACCGGCAGCGCAATCGGGTCTGGGCGGTCACCGCGATCATCGACGAACTCAGCGCCTTGGATCGCCGGATCGCGGGCCGCGCGGCCCGCGCCTGACTCAGTCGATCAGGTCGTGGCGCACCACGATCTGGTCGCGGGCCGGGCCGACGCCGATCGCGGAGATGCGGGCGCCCGAGAGGCGTTCCAGGGCGAGCACGTAGTCCTGCGCGTTCTTCGGGAGGTCCTCGAACGTGCGGGCGCCGCTGATGTCCTCGGTCCAGCCGGGGAACTCCTCGTAGATCGGCTTCGCGTGGTGGAAGTCGCTCTGCGAGGCGGGCACCTCGTCGTGGCGCACGCCGTCGACGTCGTAGGCGACCGCGACCGGGATGCGGTCGATGCCGGTGAGCGTGTCCAGCTTGGTGAGCACGAAGTCGGTCACACCGTTGACGCGCGCGGTGTAGCGGGCGACGGGGGCGTCGTACCAGCCGGTGCGGCGCGGACGGCCCGTGGTGGTGCCGAACTCGAAGCCGCGCTCGCGCAGGAACTCGCCCCACTCGTCGAACAGCTCGGTCGGGAACGGACCGGCGCCGACGCGCGTGGTGTACGCCTTGACGATGCCGATGACGCGGTCGATCCGGTTGGGGCCGATGCCCGAGCCGGTCGCAGCGCCGCCGGCGGTGGAGTTGGAGGAGGTGACGAACGGGTAGGTGCCGTGATCGACATCCAGCATCGTCGCCTGGCCGCCCTCGAAGAGCACGTACTTGCCCTCCTCCAGCGCCTGGTTGAGCAGGAGGGAGCTGTCGACGACCATCGGGCGCAGGCGCTCGGCGTACTCGAGCAGCTGCTCGACGACCTCGTCGACCGTGATCGCGCGGCGGTTGTAGACCTTCACCAGCAGGTGATTCTTCTGGTCGAGGGCGCCCTCGACCTTCTGCCGCAGGATGTTCTCGTCGAAGATGTCCTGGATGCGGATGCCGACGCGGTTGATCTTGTCCGCGTACGTCGGGCCGATGCCGCGCCCGGTGGTGCCGATCTGCCGCTTGCCGAGGAAGCGCTCCGTCACCTTGTCGATCGTGCGGTGGTACGAGGTGATCACGTGCGCGTTCGAGCTGACCTTGAGGCGGGAGACGTCGACGCCGCGAGCGATCAGGGCGTCGAGCTCCTCGAACAGCACCTCGATGTCGACGACGACACCGTTCGCGATGACGGGCGTGACACCCTCGGTCAGGATGCCGGAGGGGAGGAGGTGCAGGGCGTACTTCTCGTCGCCGACGACGACCGTGTGCCCGGCGTTGTTGCCGCCGTTGAACTTGACGACGTAGTCGATCCGGCTGCCGAGGACGTCGGTCGCCTTGCCTTTGCCTTCGTCACCCCACTGGGCGCCGATGATCACGATCGCGGGCACGTTTCACGTCCTCTCGGTGGTTGGAACACGTCGGCGCCACGCGGACGACCGTCGCACTCGATCCTATCGCGACCCGTAAAGTTGCACACAACTGTGCAAGAAGGGCGTACACTGGATGCATGCCCACCCCCTCCACCCGCGCACCGCGACGCGACGCCACGGCGAACCGCGAGGCCATCCTCGGAGCCGCCGCCATCGCCCTCAATGAGGACATCGACGCGTCGCTCGAGAACATCGCCGCACGCGCCGGCCTCAGCCGCCGCGCCGTCTACGGGCACTTCGCCACCCGCGACGAGCTGCTGGTCGAGGTGTTCACCCGCGGCGCACGTCGGCTCGCCGCCCTGCTCGACCCGGTGTCGCATCCCGACCCCCTCGTCGAGATCGCGCTGTTCGGCGCGACCCTCTGGGCCGAGGTCGAACATGTCCGCGTCAGCGCGGCGCTGGCCGTTCGCGGCCCGCACCGCGAGATGGTCGGCACCGCCCTCGACCCCGCGCGCGAGCGCCTCCGCGACACCGTCCGGCGCGGGATGGAGTCGGGCCGCATCCGCACCGACCTCGACCGCGAGACCACGACGCGCCTCATCGAGAACGCCGCCGTGTCGGTGCTCGACGAGGCCACCCGCGCCCGCCTCAGCCCCGAAGCCGGCCACCGCCTGGTCATGCTGGCGGGGCTCGGCGCGGCAGGGATGAGCTGGCGCGAGGCGGGCGAGCTGATCGCCTCCACCCCCGAGCTGGCGTTCACGCCCGCGGAGACGAACGACGGAGGTGCGCAGCGATGAAGGTCGTGCTCGATCAGGTCACCAAGGGAGCGGCCCTCCCGCCAACGTCCGCGACGTTCGAGACCGGCCGCGCGTCCCTCGCCCGCGCCGAGACCGAACAGCGGCCGACCGTCCTGGGGCTGATCGCCTCCGGGCGGATGCGGCCGGACGCCGGCAGCGTCACGATCGACGGCAGCACCGATTACGCCGCGATGCGCCGGAGGATCGCGCTCATCGACGCCCCCGACGTCTCCGAGCCGGCCTCCGACGTGACCGTCGCCGGCATCGTCGCCGAGGAGCTGATGTTCGCCGGGCGGGCGTCGCATCCCGTCGCGGTGTCCCGCTGCCTGAAGGAACTCGGCGCCTCCGAGTGGGCGCGCTCCTCGATCGGCACCGTGCCGCCGACCGTGCGCATCCGGCTGATGGCCGAGCTCGCACTGCTCCGGAAGGGCGTGGATGCGCTGGTCATCGTCTCCCCCGACCGGCACGGAGGCGACCCGGTCGAATGGTGGCGGTTCGCCCGCGAGCTGGCCGGCCGCGACATCGCCGTGCTCATCGTCGCCGGCGACGCCTCCGCCGCGGCCATCGCCGCCGCCTCCCTGGTCTCCCGAATGGACGAGACCGGCCCCGACACCTTTGACGAAGACCCCGGCCGGGATGACACCGACGATCTCCCGGACCTGATCGTGACCCAGCCGAATGAAGAAGGCGCATGAAGATCCCGCAGATGATCGCGGCGGAGTTCCGCCGTCTCACCGCCAGCCCGATGTCGATCGTGGCGCTCATCGCACTGATGTGCGTCCCCGTCCTGTACGGAGGCCTCTACCTGTGGGCCAACCAGAACCCGTACGCGAACCTGGACCGCATCCCGGCGGCCATCGTTGTGGATGACGCGGGCACGACCGTCGACGGCAAGACCGTCAACTACGGCGAGGACGTTGCCGACCAGCTCATCGAGGACGGCTCGTTCCAGTGGCACCGCGTCGAGAAGAGCTCCGCCGCGAGCGGGGTCGACGACTCGAAGTACGACTTCAGCATCACCTTCCCGAAGGACTTCTCCTCCGCGCTGGCCTCCGCCTCCGGCACCAGCCCGCATCGCGCGGTCGTCACGCTGACGACCAACGACACCAACAGCTACCTCGCCTCCACGATCGGCACGCAGGCGGCGGAGAAGATCCGCACGTCGATCGTCAAGCAGGTGAACGAGCAGGCTGCCAAGCAGTTCCTCGTCGGGCTCGCCGACATCCGATCCAACCTGGTCACGGCCGTCGACGGCGCGAACCATCTGGTCGACGGCAGCGCCACGGCGCAGTCGGGAGCCTCGCAGCTCGCCGACGGCACGTCGCAGCTCGCCTCCGGCTCTCAGGAGCTGTCGAGCAAGCTCGGAGAGCTGGCGTCCGGCGCCCAGCAGGTGAGCGACGGCGCGGCCCAGGTGGCCGCCGGCAACCAGCAGCTGGCCGCGAAGGCGAACGAGGCGGGTGCCGCGGCAGCCCAGATCGCCGCGGAAGCGCCCGCAGCCCAGCAGGACCTCCTGAACCGGCTGACCGCAGCAGGGGCCACGGAGGCGCAACTCGCCGAGGTGAAGGCGGTGCTCGGCGACCTCGACACGAAGGTGCAGTCCGGCAACGCGCAGATCCAGGGCGCCGTCGGTCAGATCAACCAGCTCTCCGCGGGCGCCGACCAGGTGGCCGGCGGGGCCTCGCAGGTCGCGTCCGGCTCGCAGCAGGCCGCGTCCGGCGCCTCCCAGCTGGCCTCCGGCGCCTCGACCGCCGCGAGCGGGGCAGCCCAGCTGCGCGACGGGCTGACGACCCTCCACGACGGCACCACGCAGCTGCGCGACGGACTGAAGCAGGGCGTCGACCGCATCCCGGACAACTCTCCGAGCCTGCAGAAGAAGCAGGCGTCCACCATCGCCGACCCGGTGAACCTGAAGAACGACTCGATCACCTCCGCGGGCACGTACGGCGCCGGCCTCGCCCCGTTCTTCGTCGCCCTGGCCGCGTGGATCGGCATCTACGCGCTGTTCCTCATCGTCAAGCCCGTGTCGCGACGGGCGATCACCGCGCTGCACTCGCCCGTCAAGATCACCCTCGCGGGCTGGCTCACCCCTGGGCTCCTCGGGGCGATCCAGATGATCGGGCTGTTCGCGATCGTCTCCGGCGCGCTCGGGTTCCGCATCGACAACCCGGTCGGGATGTACGGGCTGATGGGTCTGGCATCCGTCACGTTCGCGGCGATCATCCTCGCGCTCAATGTCTGGCTCGGCAGCGTCGGGCAGTTCCTCGGCCTCGTGCTGATGGTGCTCCAGCTCGTCACCGCGGGCGGCACGTTCCCCTGGCAGACCCTCCCCGGCCCGCTGGCGTCGCTACACCACGTGCTGCCGATGTCGTACGCGGTCGACGGCATCCGACAGCTGATGTACGGCGGCAACCCGGCGACGGCCTGGGCGGACGCGGGAGTGCTCGCGCTGTGGATGCTGATCGCGCTGCTCATCGCGGCGATCGGCGTGACGAGGATGACGCACTTCCGGACGCTGCGCGACCTGCGCCCGTCGCTCATCGGGTAGGCGGACCCGGAGGGGCAGCGCACCTCTGGTGGTCGGGCCGCCGCCCGCACTAGGGTGGCGGCAGACAGCACCCGCAACCGAGGAGGACGACATGGCCGATCTCGAAGTCCAGGCAGCCATCGCGCAAGCCCGGCAGGCGGCGAGCGCCGCCAGCTACGACATCCAGAAGCTGCCGGAGGACTCGATCGAGCGCCAGGCGCTGCACAACCTGGTGACGGCGGTCGACTCCATCATCGAAGCGCTCGACACCGAGTGACGTGACGGTGCCCGCGCGGCGGCGCAGGCGACGGCGTCCGGCGACGGTGGCCGGCGCTAGGGTGGCGGCGTGACCGATACGCTGCGCATCCTCCACCTCTCCGACACGCATCTGTACGGCGACGGCCGGCTGCACTACGGCATCGTGGACACACTGGCCGCGCTCGATCGCGTGCTGGCGCGTGCGTCGTCGCTCGAGGCGGTCGACCTCATCGTCGCGTCGGGAGACCTGTCCGACGACGGCTCGGCGGCGTCGTACCGGAAGCTGAAGGCGACGCTCGAGCCGTGGGCGGCCGAGCGCGGTGCGGCCGTCGTCTACGCGATGGGCAACCACGACCTCCCCGACGGGTTCGAGGAGGTGCTCGGCGCGCGCGAGACCGAGACGACCGTGCGCGGCTTCCGCGTGGTGACCGTCGACACGAGCGTGCCGCTCGCGGGGTACGGCCGCGTCGAGGAGGCACAGCTGGACCGCCTCCGCGACCTGCTCGCCACGCCGTCCGAGAGCGGGACCATCGTCGTCCTCCATCACCCGCCCGTGACGCCGACGACCGTGCTGTTCGAGTCGCTTCGGCTCGTCGACTCCCAGCCGCTGCTGGACACGCTCAGCGAGGGGGATGTGCGGCTCATCCTTGCGGGGCACTACCACCACGGCCTCCTCACGGAGGCGGGGCCGGCGGGCATCCCCGTCGTCGTCGCGCCGGCGGTCGCGAACACGACCGACGTGCTCTGGCCGGCGCCGCGGGAGCGTGCCGTGCGGGGCGCGGGGTTCGCGTGGGTGCAGCTGCCCGACGACGGTCCGATCCGAGCGCATCTGGTGTCTGCGCCGGCGCCGGACGACGGCGAGACGGTGTACGACCTGGATGCGGCCGCAATCCAGCGCATCTCCGACGACGCCGGATGGCGACGGTGACGCCCGCCGGCTACTCGGGCACACCGCTCTGGAAGAAGCTCGGGTTGAAAGCCGGGATGCGCGTGAGCGTGCTCCACGCCGATCCCGGCTGGAGCATCCCGCTCGACGGTGCACCCGAGGTCGACTGGACCGACGAGGCGCCGAGCGGACTCATCCTCGCGTTCTACCGGGAGGCGTCGGTGTTCCTCAACGAACTCGACGAGCTGGGGGAACGCATCCGTCCCGACGGGATGGTGTGGGCGGCCTGGCCGCGCAAAGCGGCCGGGCATGTCAGCGACATCACGGAGAACCTCATCCGCGATGCCGCACTCGAGCGCGGACTCGTCGACGTGAAAGTGGCGGCGGTGGACGAGGACTGGTCGGGGCTCAAGCTCGTCTGGCGGCGGATCAACCGCTAGTCGAAAGCGACGTGCTGGCGGATCCACCCGTGCATGGCGACGGCCGCGGCCGCCGACGCGTTGATGGAGCGCGTCGAGCCGAACTGCGAGATCTCGACCACCGCATCCGCCGCGGCAAGGGCGTCCGGCGACAGACCCGGACCCTCCTGACCGAACAACAGGACGCACTCCCGCGGAAACGCGAACGTCTCGATCCGGACCGACCCCGGCACGTTGTCGATCGCGATCACGGGAAGGCCCTCACCGCGCGCCCACTCGACGAACCCGGCGACATCGTCGTGGTGCACGACGTGCTGATAGCGGTCGGTGACCATGGCGCCGCGCTTGTTCCAGCGACGCCGTCCGATGATGTGGACGGTGTCCGCCGCGAACGCGTTGGCGCTGCGGACGATCGAGCCGATGTTCATGTCGTGCTGCCAGTTCTCGATGGCCACATGGAACGGGTGGCGGTGCTCGTCGAGGTCGGCGACGATCGCCTCCATCGTCCAGTACCGGTAGCGGTCGATCACATTGCGGGTGTCGCCGTGGCGCAGCAGTTCGGCGTCGTAACGCGGGTCGCCCGGCCATTCGCCCTGCCACGGACCGACACCGTTGGTCGTCAGCTCGTGCGTCGGGTTCGCCGTCTCATCCACAGGTTCAGCGTATCCACCGCGGCCGCCCGCCTCACCGCGAGAGAGGCGCGGCCCCTAAGCTGGACGCATCCGCTTCCCGGTGAAAGGGGTCCCACGTGACGCGTCGCGACGAGATCGAATGCTGGCTCACCGACATGGACGGCGTCCTCGTCCACGAGAACCAGGCCCTGCCCGGAGCGTCCGACCTCATCCAGCAGTGGCGCGATCAGGGCACCCCGTTCCTCGTGCTCACCAACAACTCCATCTTCACGCCGCGCGACCTGGCGGCACGGCTGCGCACCTCCGGCCTCGATGTGCCCGAGGAGTCCATCTGGACGTCGGCACTGGCGACGGCCGACTTCCTCAAGTCGCAGATGCCCGGCGGCACGGCCTACGTGATCGGCGAGGCCGGGCTCACCACGGCCCTGCACGAGGCGGGGTTCATCATGACCGACACGAACCCGGACTACGTCGTCGTCGGCGAGACACGCAGCTACTCCTTCGACGCGATCACCAAGGCGATCCGCCTCATCGGCAAGGGCGCGCGGTTCATCTCCACGAACCCCGACGCGACCGGACCCAGCGCGGAGGGTCCGCTGCCCGCCACAGGCGCGGTGACGGCGATGATCACCAAGGCGACCGGCCGCGACCCGTACGTGGTCGGCAAGCCGAACCCGATGATGTTCCGCTCGGCGATGAACCGTATCGGCGCGCACTCCGAGAACACGGCCATGATCGGCGACCGGATGGACACGGACGTCGTGGCCGGCATCGAGGCCGGGCTGCACACCATCCTCGTGCTCACCGGCATCAGCGACCGCAGCGAGATCGAGCGGTACCCGTTCCGGCCGGACGAGGTGCTCCGGGGCGTCGACGAACTCGTCGTGCGGGAACCCATCGAGACCGAGCTCTGAGCCGCCCGGCGCACGGACTCTGAGCTCCACCGTGGACGACGTCGCGCACATCCGCTCCGCCCTCCGCGCGGCGGCCCGCTCGGCGTGGACCGCGCTCCGTGCCGAACGCCCCTCGGAGACCTTCTACTACTTCGGTCTCTGGACGACGCCGCTCGCCCACCGACCGGCTCCGACGGCGTGCTCGCTCGAGGGTCTGGAGCTCGCGGTCGAACGGTGTCGCGCGGAGGGCGTGGCGGTGGATGCGGACGAGCTGCGCTGGGCGGTCAACGACTCCCCCTACGACCTGTTCGGCGACCGGCTGTTCGCCGAGGTCGAGCCGCTCTTCGACGCGCTCGGAGGCCCGTACGAGCGTTCTTCCGAGCTCAACGCGGACCTGCTGGATGCCATGGTCGGAGCGCTCGCGGATCTCGACGCGGAGGGGTTCTTCGGTGTGGGAGCCTCCCGTGATGCGGTGGTGCTGAACGTGACGACCCCCGGTCACGACACGGAGGCGGATCTGCTCGCGTCGGCGCGACGGATCAACCCGCCGGGCGCGCTCGTGCGGTATGAGGCCGACCTGGCGGCGCCCGGAGGCGCGGAGGGCTGACCGGTGCGGGTCAGGCGGCGGGGCCGGGACCGGCGACCGACGAGGTGAGCGGCTGGCCGCTCGACCGGGTGGCGAAGCAGTAGTACGAGCGTTGGCCGTCCTTCCACTGCTGCTCCGTGGCCGGGAACGAGCCGGTGACCTGGAGGTCCGGGTATGCGCCTGCGGCACCCAGATCGACAACGCCACCCGCCGTGCAGAGGCCGGGGATCTGCTGCGCGAGGGCGTCTGCGCCGGGATACGGCGCCGCGGGGTCGGCGGAGAGCAGGTTGGTGTAGACGAGCTGCGCGGTGTGCGGAGCGGCGCAGTCGACGACGGTGAACTCCTCCGCCCACACGGTCGTGAACGGCTGGATGCACTCGCCGCCGCCCAGCGCATCCCACGGGTGCGTGCCGGCGCCGACGGCGGCGGCTGGCTTGGGCGTCACGGTGGGCACCGGGGTGGGGGTCGGGGTCGGTGTCGGGGTGGGCTTCGCGGAGGCCGACGCGGTGGCCGCCACCGGCGCGGGTTTGGCGGCACCGAGCCACGACGGGATGCGCGTCCCGATCGCGAAGAGGCCGATGAGCACCAGCACGACGGCCAGGGCGCCCCCGACCATGAGCAGGATGCGGTTGTTGCGCGAGTTCCAGAAGTCGCCACCGGTCGGTGAGGCGGGTGCGGCGGTGGCGCCTGCTGCGCCGTCGGCCGTGGACGCGGAAACGGTAGCGGCACTGCCGGTTCCGACGGCCGCAGCGGAGGCGGCTGCGGCCGAGGCGCCCGCGGCGGTGGGAAGCTCCCACGCCGGGACAGCGGACGGTTCGGGTGCAGTGGGCGGGGCGGAGGTGGTGTCGACAGGGACGGTCTGCGTGAACGCGAAGGGTGTCGTCGCAGTGAGCTGCGGACCCTCGACTCCGGCCGCGGGTTCCGGCGCTTCGTCGATCGATTCGTCCGTGCTCTCGTCGCCCGGCTCCGCGAGCGGTTCGGCAACGATCGGCGATGCGGGGCCGGTCCCGGGTTCCTCATCCACCTCGCCGAACAGCTCGGCCAGTCCGTCGGACTCCTCCGCCTCGACGTCGTCGGCTGCAGTTTCGTCAGCGGCTTCAGGGGCCGACGGCTCAGTGGCGAACGGCTCCGTGGCGAACGGCTCCGTGGCGAACGGGTCCGTGGCGAACGGCTCCGGCTCTGACGCGCTCGCGATGCTCTCGGCGTCGATCGGACTGGTGGCCGGCGACGGCAGGCCACCCATCGCCAGTTCGGCCTCGGCGGCGGGGAAGGCCGGAGCAGGCGGAAGGGATTCGACGGGCTCGTCGCGCAGCAGCGCGGCGATCTCGGATGTGTCGAGCTGCTGCGTCGGGGTGTCGACGACGTCCGGGGCGTCGAACGCTGCGGGCGGCTCGTATGCCGACGGCGACGCGGGCGGTGCGGCGAGTCCCGGCTCCTCGTGAGACGCGCGCAGGAGGTCGGCGATCTCCGCCGCATCCTCCTGCTGCTCCGGCGTCTCGACCGGCGGCTCGAAGAGCGCTGCCGCGTCGATCGGGGGAAGGACCGGCTGGTGCAACGACGACGAGGCCGTGAGCGGCTCCTCGGCCGGGGGGAGGATCGCATCGGCGATGGGCGTGGCGGGCGGCTCGGTCGGCGCGGGCGGCCGGGTGAACGCGGACGGGTCGATCGGGATGACGCTCGTCGTGTCACCGATGATGGATCGGCCGGACGGAACATCGGACTCAGGCGCCCCGAAGCCGAGCAGCGCGGCGAGGCCGTGGCCCTCCTGCTCGTCCGACTCATCCTCGTCGTCGGCGGGGATCTCGGGCGCGTCGAAGATGGTCCGCGGCTTCTCCGGCTCGGGCGCGGGCGTCGGCAGCGCCGGTTCGATCACCCAGGAGCGGACGACGGCAGGCGGCTCCTCGTCCGACGGCTCGGTCGCCGACGGCTCGGTCGCCGACGGCTCGGCCGGCGACGGCTCCTCGGGCGCGGCGAACGGGGCGAAGATGCCGGCCGAACTGGGTGCCTTCGGCTCCACGAACGTCGAACGGAAGACGGGCGGTACGAGTGGAGGCGCGGCATCGGCTTCCGGCTCGGGCTCGGGCTCGGCGGCCGCAGCCGACTCCGCAGACGCAACCGGCTCCGCAGGTGCGGCCGGCTCGTCGGACGGCGTCTCGACTCCGAGCGGTTCGAAGAGCGCGGTCGGCGTCGAGTCGGTCGGCGCCGGCTCGCTCGCCGTCGCTACCGGCTCGCTCGGCGCCGCAGCGAACGGAGCCGTCTCTTCCTCCGCCGGACGGGACGCCTCCTCCTGCTCGACCAGAGGGTCGCCGCCGACTCCCGGCGTCAGGTTCCAGTTGAACGCGACCGGGAACTCCGTCGGCTGCTCTTCGACGACCTCGGGCTCCTCGATGGCGCTGCCCAGCAGTTCGTCGAACGGCGACGGCTCGTCCGACGGAGTCGCGGGCGCCGCATCCACTTCGATCGGAGGAGTGGGGGCGGCCGGTCCCGCGTCCGCTTCTTCTTCCGCGTCGTCTGCCGGGACCTCGGGCATCTCGGCCACCGCTGGCGCATCGGCGGGACGATCGACATGACGCCCGCCGGTCAGCTGCTGCAGCAGCCAGTCGGCGCTGCCGAACTCGGGCTCCTCCGCCTCCGGCTGTTCGGCCGGGACCTCGGGCGCATCCCGTCGTTCGTACGGACGTTCGTCGTCCGCAGCGCCCCGCCCGCGCTCGTCGGACACTATGCCAGCCCCAGGTCCTTCAGGCCGATGGCGGCGTAGTAGGGGTAGCCCGCGGCCTCGATGGCCTCACGGGCGCCGGTGTCGCGGTCGACCACGACGGCGACGGCGGCGATCTCGGCGCCGACCTTGCGCAGCGCCTCCGCGGCCTTGAGCGGGGAACCGCCGGTCGTCGAGGTGTCTTCGAGCACGATCACGCGCTTGCCCTCGAGGTCGGGGCCCTCGACCTGCTTGCCGCGGCCGTGGTCCTTCGGCTCCTTGCGCACGACGAACGCGTCGTAGGTGAGGCCCTGAGCGGCGCCCTGGTGGAGGATCGCCGCGGCGACGGGGTCGGCGCCCATGGTCATGCCGCCGACGGCGAAGACGTCGGGGATGTCGCGGACGAGGTCGATCATGACGCGGCCGATGAGCGGTGCGACGCGGTGGTCGAGGCTGACCTTGCGCAGGTCGACGTAGTAGCTCGCCTTCTTGCCGCTGGTGAGCGTGAAGTCGCCGTGGAACACGGCCTCGGCGGCGATGTAGTCGATGAGCTGCTGTCGTGCGTCGGTCACATCCATGATTCTAGAGGGGAACCCGCCGGACCCCGGGAGTTCTCCACAGGGCATCCCTGTTCCACGGACGCCTCCCGGCTCGGGCGACGTCGGCGGCGGCCGATACGATCGGAGCATGCGCGTCGCGACCTGGAATGTGAACTCGATCCGCACCCGCGTGGGCCGCGTCGTCGACTGGATGGTCCGCGAGGACGTGGATGTGCTCGCCATGCAAGAGATCAAGTGCAAGCCCGAGCAGTTCCCCTACCAGCCGTTCGAAGACGCGGGTTACGAGGTCGTACTGCACGGCCTGAACCAGTGGAACGGCGTCGCCATCGCCAGCCGCCTGCCGCTGGAGGACGTGACCATCGGCTTCCCCGACATGCCGGGATTCCTCAAAGACCATGACGGGCCCGACCTCCCGAAGGAGGCGCGCGCGATCGGCGCGACGGTCGAGGGCATCCGCCTCTGGAGCCTGTACGTGCCCAACGGCCGATCGCTCGCCGACCCGCACTACGTCTACAAGCTCGACTGGCTGGCCGCGCTGGCCGCCGACACGCAGCGCTGGCTCGCCGACGATCCCGCCCTCCAGCTGGCGCTCATGGGCGACTGGAACGTCGCGCCGCTCGATTCCGACGTCGGCGACCCGAGCCTGGTGCCCGGCATCTCGACGCACATCTCGCCGCCGGAGCGCACCGCCTTTGCGGCCTTCGAGAAGGCCGGGCTGACCGATGTCGTCCGGCCGATCGTGCCGGACGGCTACACGTACTGGGACTACAAGCAGCTGCGGTTCCCACGCAACGAGGGGCTCCGCATCGACTTCATCCTCGGCTCCCGCGCGTTCGCCGACCGGGTGGTGGATGCGAGCATCCACCGCAACGAGCGCAAGGGCGACGCCCCCAGCGACCACGTGCCCGTGCTCGTCGAACTCGCGCCCATCGCCGCGGCCGACGATGACGACGACCGACCGATGATCTTCGGCTGACAGACACCCGATGAGCACGCCGCCTCCGCCTTACTCCGGATACCCGGTTCAGCCGGGTCTCCCGCCGCCCGTGCCTGCACGCCGGCCGGTGGTCGTCTGGGATCTGGTGACCTCGATCATCCTGCTGGTGTTCGCCGTCGTCGTCGCCGCCATCCTCACGTTCGCCGCGTTCTTCCTCGCGTTCGCGAGCGACCCCTGTGGGGCGTCGACGGTGTGCGACACCGATCGCATGGGCGTCGGCTTCGTCATCGCGCTCTTCGGGCCCGGCGTGGTCACCCTGATCACGGTGGTCGTCACCGTGGTGCTGCTGATCGTCCGGCGGATCAGCTTCTGGGTTCCGATCGCGGGCATCCTGCTCGCCGTCGGCGTGTGGGTCGGCGGCGCGGCGCTCGTCATCTCCGGTGTGCCTGGCGCATCCCTCTAGTCGCGTTCCTCCACCGCATCCGGACCGGCCGGGCCAACTTTCGTTACGAAGCGTTGCGCCGGGCCAGCGAGCGCCGGGCCCGCGTCGGTAGTTTCAGAGCACCATGACCGCCTCGTCCTCCGCCTACCCCGTCGAGTTCTCCGGCGTCGCGCGCTCGTTCCCGGCGCCGAACCGGCGCTCCGGGAAGCGCACCCAGGGCGATCGCGGGCGCGAGGCGTCGGCCCCCACCACGCGCACGGTGCTTCGGGATGTGTCCCTCCGGATCCGCGCGGGCGAGGTCGTCGCAATCCTCGGCCCGAGTGGATGCGGCAAGTCGACCCTCCTGCGCATCGCCGGCGGCCTCGACGCGCCCACCGGCGGAGCCGCCCTCATCGACGGAACCGCGGTCGCCGGGTTCGACGCCCGCTGCGCCGTCGGATTCCAGGAGCCGCGGCTGCTGCCGTGGCGTTCGCTCGCCGACAACGTCGCGCTCGGTCTGCCGCGCGGCCTCGAACGCGCCGCCGGGCAGCAGCGGGTCGCGCAGCTGCTCGAGCTCGTCGGACTGACCGGTTCCGCGACGCTCCGGCCCCGTGAGGTCTCCGGAGGCATGGCGCAGCGTGCGTCGCTCGCCCGTGCCCTGGCCCGCAACCCGGGCGTCCTCCTGCTCGACGAGCCGTTCGGCGCTCTCGACGCCCTCACCCGCCTGAAGATGCAGGACCTCCTGCTCGACATCCACGCTGCGGCGCCCGCCACCATCCTGCTGGTCACGCACGACGTCGACGAGGCCCTGCAGCTCGCCGACCGCGTCGTGCTGCTCGGCGCAGAGGACGGCCGGCCGGGTTCGACGATCCGCAGCGTCACGACCGTGCCCGGCACCCGACCGCGCGACCGCGGCTCCGCCGAACTCGCCCAGCTGCGGGCCGAGCTGCTTGACGGGCTCGGCATCGACCGCCACGGCCGCGCCCGCGACGAGCAGCGGGCGACCGTCCCCGTCTTCCCGTACTGAACCGCACCACCCGCACCAGAGCACCGCCACAGCCGCACCACCCGCTCCCCCACACACCCCCGAGAGAGGCATCATGCGCCGCAGACCCACCATCCTGACCGCCGCCGCCGGCATCGTCGCGGCCGCCAGCCTGCTGCTGACCGGCTGCGTCGCCGGCGAGGGCTCCGCGTCCGGCGCCACCAACTCCGCCGGAGTGACGAAGGGCGGAACGCTCAACATCGACTTCGCGACTTACAACCCGCTCAGCCTCGTCATCAAGAAGGAGGGCTGGCTGGAGAAGGCCCTGAAGAAGCAGGACATCACGGTCAACTGGGTGCAGTCCGCCGGGTCCAATAAGGCGAACGAGGCGCTCCGCTCCGGCGCGATCGACGTCGGCTCGACCGCCGGCTCGGCCGCGCTCCTGGCCCGCTCGAACGGATCGCAGATCAAGACCATCGACATCTTCTCGCAGCCCGAGTGGTCGGCCATCGTCGTCGGCCCGAACTCGACCATCACGTCGGTGAAGGACCTCAAGGGCAAGCAGGTCGCGGCCACGAAGGGCACCGACCCGTACTTCTTCCTGCTGCAGGCGCTCGAGGCGAACGGTCTCTCGGCCAAGGATGTCACCATCCAGAACCTCCAGCACGCCGACGGCTGGGCCGCCCTGCAGAACGGCTCCGTCGATGCGTGGAGCGGCCTCGACCCGATCATGGCCAACGCCGAGAAGTCGGGCGCGAAGCTCATCTATCGCAACGTGAAGTTCAACACCTACGGCTTCCTCAACGCCACGGAGTCGTTCCTCGACTCGAAGCCGGATGTCGCCCAGACCGTCGTGAACACCTACGAGTACGCCCGGGCCTGGGCCGAGAAGCACCCCGAGGAGACCGCGAAGATCCTCTCGGATGTCGCCGGCATCGACCCCGCCGTCGCCACCACGGTGATCACCGAGCGCACCAACCTGGACGTCTCGAACATCCCCGGCAACGCGCAGCTGGCCGTGCTGAAGAAGGTGGGCCCGATCTTCGTCGAGTCCGGCGACGTGAAGTCCCAGACCGACATCGACAAGGCGCTCGACTCGCTGCTCGACCCGACCTTCGCGAAGAAGGCCGACCCGAGCGCCATCGGAGGCTGACGCATCCCATGACCGTCCAGAACGCACCGGAGGTCGTCACGACGGCGGCCGCACGCACGTCCGTGCTGTCGCGCCGCGGGGTGAGGATCGCCGCGGGGTTCGTCATCCCCGTCGTGCTGCTCGCCGTGTGGCAGGTGGCGTCGACCTCCGGTGCGTTCACGTCGTCGCAGCTGCCGTCGCCCGCGATGGTGTGGGAGGCCGCGGTCGACCTCGCCCAGCGTGGATTGCTGGGGCAGTTCGTGGCGATCTCGACCCAGCGGGTGCTCATCGGCTTCGCTTTCGGCGCGGGCCTCGGCCTCCTGCTCGGGGCTCTGGTGGGTCTGTCGCGCTGGTCGGATGTGCTGTTCAGCCCGACGCTCGCCGCCATCCGGGCGGTTCCGTCGCTCGCCTGGGTGCCCCTGCTGATCCTGTGGTTCAAGATCGGCGAGGACTCGAAGATCATCCTGATCGCGATCGGCGCGTTCTTCCCCGTCTACACGACGGTCGGCGCTGCGCTGAAGCACGTCGACCGTCAGCTGGTGGAGGCGGGACGCGCGTTCGGGCTGAACGGCGTCCGGCTCTTGACGACCGTCCAACTCCCCGCCGTGCTGCCGTCGGTGATCTCCGGTCTCCGACTCGCCATGGCGCAGGCGTGGCTGTTCCTCGTCGCCGCAGAGCTGATCGCGTCGTCGATGGGACTCGGCTTCCTGCTCATCGACTCGCAGAACAACGGTCGGACCGACCGCCTCTTCCTGGCGATCATCCTGCTGGCGATCCTGGGCATCATCACCGACTCGCTGCTCGGTCTGTTCGAGCGGTGGACGGCCCGCCGCTGGGGCTGAGCCTCGTCGCACGATCCACCTGTGAAGTCCAGGGTCTATACCCATTCGCTGCCGGGCCTACCGTCGTCCCGGAACCCAGATGACAGCGAAAGGAGCCGTAATGGCTGCAGTGACCAAGTCCATCGACGTCAACGTGCCGGTCTCGACGGCGTACAACCAGTGGACCCAGTTCGAGTCCTTCCCGCACTTCCTCGACGAGGTCGAGGAGATCCGCCAGGTCGACGACACCACGAACCACTGGCGCGTGAAGATCGGCGGCGCGGAGCGGCAGTTCGACACGGTCATCACCGAGCAGCTTCCGGACGAGCGGGTGGCGTGGAAGTCCGTCGCGGGTGACACGGAGCACGCGGGCGTCGTGACCTTCCACCGGCTCTCCGACACCGAGACCAAGGTGACGGTGCAGCTGGAGTGGGCGCCGTCGGACGCGCTCGAGAAGATCGGGTCCGTGTTCGGCCTCGACGACCACGCCGTGAAGAAGGACCTGGAGAACTTCAAGAAGTTCATCGAGTCGCAGGGCACCGAGACGGGTGCCTGGCGCGGCGAGGTGGACCGCGGCGACACGGTCTGATCCGTCCGCTCCTCCCCCAGAGCTACGAGAACGGCGCCGGTGCGATCTGCACCGGCGCCGTTCTCTGCGTCGGGGCTTGGGCGTCCCGGGATCTGCGCGTACCGTCCCTCCAATGAACGCGACACCGGACGCCCCCGACGAGCACCAGAGCGACGCCGACCAGACCGCGAAGGACCGCTCGTACAGCCCCGCGAGCGTGCGCGAGACCGAGGTCAAGCAGGAGGAGTCGGATGGCGCCGCCGTGCGCCCGGGAACCGGCGGCCCCGACGACGTGGGAGATATCCCCGTCCCGCCCGAGGACGACCTCGACCCCGCCGCGATCGTCGAGCGCGGCGACCCGAGTCACCGAGCCGGCGACGCCTGACCACGCGGGCGATCAGGCGTCGCACGCGGGTCAGCGGGTCGAGTCGACCTTCTCCGATGCCAAGCGCCGGCGGGCGGCCGCGGAGTAGATCCGCTCGACGATCCACAGCAGGATGCCGATGCCGAGGAGCCCGAGCGCGATCGTGTACTGGCCGACCGGGCGGCCGGAGGTCCACGGGAACACCAGATACAGGCAGGTGATCGCACCGATGATCGGCAGCACCGTCGGCGACCGGAAGTGCTTGTGGTCCACCGGCTGCTTGCGCAGCACCAGCACGGCCACGTTGACGACCGCGAACACCGCCAGCAGAAGCAGGGATGTCGTGCCTCCGAGCAGGGCGACGATCGAGCCCTTCGGGTCGAGCGACACGTAGATGATCAGGGCCACGGCGAGCGCCGTGGTGAACAGGATGGCCGTCCACGGCGTCCGGCGCTTGGGCGACACCTTCGCCAGGAACGGCGGAAGCACGTTCTGGCGGCTCATGCCGTAGAGCAGGCGGCTCGCCATCATCATGTTGATGAGAGCGGTGTTGGCCACGGCGAACATCGAGATGAACGGCAGCAGGTCGTTGATCGGGAAGCCCGGCGCCGCCGCCTCGACCGCCAGCACCAGCGGGGTCTCGCTGCCGGCCAGCTGGCCGATCGGGACCAGCGCGACGACGGTGATCGACACCAGTACATAGATGACCGCCGCGATGCCGAGTCCGCTCAGCATCATCTTCGGGAAGATCCGGCTCGGCTCCTTCGTCTCCTCGGCCATGTTGACCGAATCCTCGAAGCCGACCATGGCGAAGAACGCCAGCGAGGTCGCCGTGCTCACGGCCAGCAGAACGCCCTTGTCCTCCGGCGTCTCGAACGCGACCACCTGCGACCAGTCCGCGTTGCCGCCGCCGATCGCCCAGAGCCCGATGAAGATCACCAGCAGCAGACCGGAGAGCTCCACGAGGGTGAGCACGACGTTGAGCCACACGCTCTCGGAAACGCCGCGCAGGTTCACCAGCATGATGAGCACGATGAAGGCGAGGGCGATGAGCAGCGTCGTGACGTTGTCATCCGGGATGCCGAAGCCGACCGTGAGGTTCACCGCGAACGCGCGCGACGCCGTCGACGCCGACGTGATGCCGGACGTCATGACGATGAAGCACACGATGAACGTGAAGAAGTGGATGCCGAACGCTTTATGCGTATACAGAGCGGCGCCCGCGGCTTGCGGGTACTTGGTGACCAGCTCGAGGTAGGAGAAGGCGGTCACGGTCGCCACGGCGAACGCCAGCAGGAACGGCAGCCACGCCGCGCCGCCCACCTCCGCGGCGACCTGACCGGTCAGGGCGTACACGCCCGTGCCGAGGATGTCGCCGACGATGAACAACAGCAGCAGTCCCGGCCCGAGGGCTCGTTTCAGCTCCGGCTGTTCCGGCTCGACGGTCTTGACCACCTGGGTCCACGACGGATCGCTCACGGTCGGCTCCCTTCGACGTTCGCTCGGGGAGCCACTGTATGTGAGTTCTCACAGAAATGGGAGTACCGACGCGGGCTATTGGCGGCCGGTGAACCCCTCCATCGAGTCGTAGACGCCGAAGACGCGGCCGGCGACGGCGTCCCACGCACGGGTAGGGAGCACGCCGCGGAGGGTCCGGGCCAGCCCGACCGTCCAGGGGAGCATCAGCATCGGACGGCCCGCGAGCATCGCCCGCCAGACCCGGTCGACCACGTACTCGGGGCTCATCACCGGGGTCAGGAGCGGCCCGCGGGCGCCCTCGAACATCCCCGTGTCGATGTAGCTCGGCGCGACCGTCGTGACCTTCACGTGGCCGTAGCCCTGCTGCTGCAGTTCGAGGCGGACGCTGTCGCTCCAGCCGATCACCGCCCACTTGCTTGCGGCGTAGACACTCATGCGCGGGTTGGAAATCGTCCCGGCAGCCGAGGCGATGTTGACGATGCGGGCCTCGCGGGGGCTCTGCTGCATCCCGGGCAGGAACTCCCGCGTCACGTACATCGGGGCGAGAGCGTTGACCTGCATGGTCGGGCGGGTGTCGTCGCCGTTGTCGTGCTCCCAGAAGTACTTGCCCCGCACGATGCCCGCGTTGTTGATGAGCACGTCGATCCCGCCGAGCTCCTTGCGCACCGCCTGCGCACTCTGCGCGATCGCGCCGAGCTCCGCGAGGTCGACGACGTAGGGCAGCACACTGGTGGATGCCTTCCCGGCCGCCGAGCTCGGTGACCGTGGCGGCGCTCCCCAGGCAGCGGCGGTGCGTCCGGCGAGCACCTCGCGCCGCAACCGGTGCGTCAGCTCGGTGAGCGCAGCCTCGTCCCGGTCCCAGAGCACGACCGCTCGCGCGCCCTCGAGCACGGCGCGCTCGGCGTACAACCGCCCCATGCCCGAGGCCGCGCCGGTGATGAGTACACGCGCCCCGCGAACCGTTCTCGCCATCCCCCCATCATCGCAGCGTCCGTCCCTCCCGTCGCCTCCGGCCTCGGCCCACCGTCGAGTCCGCAAACTTTGCACGCCCGCGCGGCGTTTCGTGTGCAAATTGTGCGGACTCGACGGTGGGGGCGACGGAAGGGTTTGTTGCGCATCGCAGCGGGACGGCGCAGTTTTCCGCCGGAAGAGACAACAAAACGCTCGCGATCCCCGGATAGGCTCGTCACATCCACACCCTGCCGCGTGCGAGCGGCCGACCAACGACGGGAGGTTCGTCATGTCTCAATTCGTCCAGCACTTCACCGCAGACGCCATTGTCGGGGAGCCCGAGGTCGTCGAGGACGGCCGCCCGGTCCGCGAGGTCGCGAACGACCCCGCCTGGTTGCGCCTCAAGGACGCCGCCGTCGCGCTGCAGGCCCTCCAGGTGAAGGACGGCTCGGTCGAGCAGGAGTCCGACCGCCCGGCCGCCGCAGAGCACGTCCGCACCATCGTCGACTCGATCGCCGCACTCGCACCGGCGTTCCCGCACGACGCGTCCTACTTGGCCGCGCTGCAGCGCGACTTCACGCGCTGGGCGGACGAGGGCTTCGGCGTCCCCGACTTCCTCGACGCGCTGAACGAGTTCCAGCCGCAGCAGCACCGCGTGGATGGGCTCGGCCACCTGGTCGTGTTCCCCATGTACACGCAGAACGGCAGCCCCGACCGTCACGTCGAGGCCCTGCTGGTCGAGGTGATCTGGCCGGAGTTCGTGGCGGAGCTGGAGGCCGGCGACTACGGCAACAAGCTGTTCGTCGCCCTGCGGTTCGTGGACTTCACGCCCGGTTACGACACCAACTCGGCGGTGCTGTTCCCCGAGACCGTGGCCATGCGCGAGATCCCCGCGTTCACCTGGGGTGCCATCTTCCAGGACCGCGAGGCCGCCCGGTACCGCCGGGTGGTGCGCGCCGCCGCCGAGATCACCAAGCTGGAGCTGCCGGACGACGCGGCTGCGATGCTGGACGACCAGCACCTCACGGAGGAGACCTTCGTGATGTGGGACATCATCCACGACCGCAGCCACATGCGCGGCGACCTGCCGTTCGACCCGTTCATGATCAAGCAGCGGATGCCGTTCTTCCTCTACTCGCTGGAGGAGCTGCGGTGCGACCTGACCGCCTTCCGCGAGTCGGTGAAGCTGGAGCGCGAGCTCAGCGCCCTGCCCGACGCCGAGCTCTCGGAGGCGCAGCGCGCTATCCGCGACCACGCGCACCTGGTGCAGTACGCGGTGATCTTCGACCGCATCTTCCGGTTCGCGATCACCGGCAGCCGCGTGCGCAACTACGACGGACTCGGCGGCCAGCTGCTGTTCGCGTGGATGCACCAGCACGACGTGCTGCACTGGACGGACACCCAGCTCACCATCGACTGGGAGAACGTCTCCGACGTGGTCATCGCCCTCAGCGACCGGATCAACGACCTGTACTGGCGTTCGATCGACCGGCCGAAGGTGGCGCACTGGCTGGCGGCCTACGAGATGCTCACCGAGACCCTCACCCCGCACCCCGCCTCCAACTGGGCGCGCGGGCTGTCGGACGAGGTCCTGGCCGGACCGCCGAAGGGCTACACCGACCAGGTGCTGGACGACGAGTTCCCGCTCTCGATGTTCTACGAGGCGCTGAACAAGAAGATGGCGACCGTCATCGAGTCGACGGCCGGCATCACCGGGACGACGGACGCGGCATGACGGACGCCCCCTCGGCGGACCAGGCGGCCCGGCCCTCCTCGGAGGCCGGGCCGCTCGGCGCGGACACCGTCCGCGGCCGGCTCGTCCTGATCGCCGGCGCCACCAGCGCGTCGGGCGAAGCGGTCGCCCGCGCGCTGGTCGCGGCCGGCGCGACCGTCCTGGCGGTCGGAACCCGGCAGGAGGCGCTGGATGCGCTGGCCGCGGCGGTCCCGGGCGTCGAGACGCGTCCCTGCGATCTGTCCGACCGGGATGCAGTCGCCGAGCTGGCCATGCGCATCCACCTGAAGTTCGGCCACATCGACGGCCTCATCCACCTCGTGGGCGGCTGGCGCGGCGGCGGCGGGATCGCGGGCCAGAGCGACGAGGACTGGGAGTTCCTGGAGCGGGCCTTCCGCACCCTCCGCAACACCACCCGCATCTTCTTCGACGACCTCGTCGCCTCGCCCGCCGGCCGGCTGGCGATCGTCTCGTCGACCGCGGTCGAGAAGCCGTACCCGGGCGGCGCGAACTACGCTGCAGCGAAGGCGGCAGCCGACGCCTGGGTGCGCGCCATCGCGCAGGGCTTCGCCAAGCAGGCGCCCCAGTCGGCGGCGACCGTCTTCGTCGTGAAGACCCTGGAGGGCCTCGAGCCGCAGCTCGGAGACGAGGTCGTGCGCCTGTGGGAGCAGGACGCGGCGGCGGTCAACGGCCGACGCATCCCCCTCGAGCCTGGGAAGATGGAGTCGTGACGCTTCAACTCCACGACCTCACCCTCCGCGGCTTCGCCTCCGACAACTATGCGGGTGTGCACCCCGAGATCCTCGACGCCATCGCGGCCGCGAACAACGGCCACCAGATCGCGTACGGCGAGGACGTCTACACAGCGCGCCTGCACGAGGTCTTCGCCGAGCACTTCGGCGAGGGCGTCGAGGTGTATCCGGTGTTCAACGGGACCGGGGCGAACGTGGTCGGCCTGCAGTCGATGCTGCCGCGCTGGGGCGCCGTCGTGTGCGCGAAGACCGCGCACATCAACACCGACGAGGCCGGTGCGCCCGAGAAGGTGGCGGGCATCAAGCTGCTCCCGGTCGAGACGCCCGACGGCAAGCTGACGCCGGAGCTCATCGACCGCGAGGCGTGGGGCTGGGGCGACGAGCACCGCGCTCAGCCGCTGGTCGTGTCGATCACGCAGACGACCGAGCTCGGTACCGCGTACACGGTGGAGGAGGTCCGCGCGATCGCCGACCACGTCCACGCGCTCGGCATGAAGCTGCACATGGACGGCTCCCGCATCGCCAACGCGGCGGCCACCCTCGGCGTCCCGCTGCGGGCCTTCACGACGGATGCCGGCGTGGATGTGCTCAGCTTCGGCG
This sequence comes from Leifsonia sp. 115AMFTsu3.1, assembly GCF_004362795.1. Lineage (NCBI taxonomy): Bacteria > Bacillati > Actinomycetota > Actinomycetes > Micrococcales > Microbacteriaceae > Leifsonia > Leifsonia sp. 115AMFTsu3.1. The sequence goes on along the minus strand of NZ_SNYB01000002.1, from coordinate 384,056 downwards.
GGACCAAGAACGGCATGCTCTACGGCGAGGCCGTCGTCGTGCTCAACCCGCAGGCGTCGGAGGGGATGATCTATCTCCGCAAGCTGAACATGCAGCTGGCGTCGAAGATGCGGTTCATCTCGGCACAGCTCATCGCGCTGCTCACCGACGACCTGTACCTGCGCTCGGCCTCGCACGCCAACGCGATGGCGACTCGGCTGCGCACGGCGCTGGAGGCAGGCATCGCCGATGGCAGCATCCAGGGCGTCGGCTTCAGCCAGAAGACACAGGCGAACGGAGTCTTCGCGACCCTCCCGAGCGGCGTCGCCGACCGGCTGCGGCAGCACTTCCGGTTCTACGACTGGGATGCGGCCAACAACGAGGTGCGCTGGATGTGCGCATTCGACACCACGGAAGAGGACATCGACGCCTTCGTGGCCGCACTCGCGCAGGAACTGAAGGCCTGAGCGACGCTTACCCCTCGCACTGGGGCCAGACCGGGGTACAAAATTGTCCTCCATTCAACCTACACAATGGGGACTTTTCCTGTAGTCTCGAAGAGCGGCGGAGGAACCCGAATATCCATCCGGCGTAACCCCGAAACGTATGCCGGGCCGTGTGAAGAAACCCTAGTCTTCCCACAGCCCGGCATCGTGGTTTAACGGCGGAAGCACAGCACGGCGGATGCGCAGGGCGCCCAGGTGCAGCTGACGTGCGGTCGCGTCCGCGTTCCAGGAGTGGAACGCGATCACGTCCGTCCCGTCCGGCGCGACGGTGAGCGAGTTGTGGCCGGGACCGCGCAGGTCGCCTCCGCTCTTCAGCAGCGCCGGCTGGTCCACATGGCTCCACGGTCCGAGTGGATGCTCGGCAGCGGCGACGCCGACGGCGTACCCGGGCCCCGTCCAGGCGCCGCCGGAGTACGTCAACCAGTACCGCCCGCCGCGATGCAGCACGGCGGGCCCTTCGAGCGTGTGCCAGTCGAACCGTCGACCGTGGATGAGCCGGTCGCGTTCATACAGTTGCCAGTCGGCGTCGGGGGCGAGCACCGGGACCGGCGGTCCGTCCAGGGTCGTCATCCCCTCGTCGAGCGGGGCGACGGCGAGGTGGGTGCCCGGGCGCTCGTGGTCGAGTACGTCGTGCGCGAAGTAGAGGTACCAGCGGCCATCGACGTCCTGGAACGGGTGCGCGTCGATCGCGAAGACCTCGCCCGGGGTCAGGTCGACGCCGAGGTCGCGGAAGGGTCCGACCGGGGAGTCGGAGCGCGCCACCCGCAGATGGTGGCCCTCGATGCCGCGGCCGACCGAGTAGTACATCCAGTAGGCGCCGTGCGCGTAGGCCACCTCGGGCGCCCAGTAGTCCGCCCCGAGAGTGTCGTCGACGCGTTCCAGCACGGCCCCGGCGCTCTCCCACTGCACCAGGTCGGGCGAGCGCAGCGCCTCGAACACGCGGTCGCCACCGCTGCCCGGGTGGGTGCCGTAGGCGACGTACCCGCCGTCGGGCAGACGCAGCACGAACGGGTCGGCGAAGTACCCCTCCCAGACCGGACCCCAATGCCGGTCCACGTGGAGGAGGGCACCGGTCACGGCGCGAGCTCCGGCAGGCCGCTCTTCCACGTCACCGGGACGGCGTGCATGCCACGGTAGGCGAACGCCTCGTCCCACGAGTGGAAGAGCATCCAGTCCTTGCCATGGAAGGTCACGAGGTCCTCGCCGCCGGGCCCGAGGTACCGTCCCTTCGAGCCGGGGGTCGAGAGCAGCGGCTCCTTCTCCTTGGTGTACGGCCCGAGCAGGCTCTTCGCCGTCGCGACACCGGTCACGTAGGAGGAGTTGGCGTAGTCGTTGGCCGAATAGAGCAGCACGTACTCGTCGTCGTGGCGCACGATCACCGGCGCCTCGACGAGCGTGCCCTCCCACGACTCGGTCTGCTTGATCAGCCGGGTCGGCTGCCCGGTCAGCGAGGCGCCGTCGGCCGACAGCGGCTGAGCGGAGATCCAGGTGTCGTAGCCGCAGCAGTTGCCATCGTTCTTCCAGACCAGGTAACGCTGGCCGTTCTCGTCGGCGGTCACGCTGGCGTCGATCGCGCCACCTTCATCTTCCGGGCAGACCAGGGGCTTGTCCGCCGTCGAGGTGAACGGCCCCTCCGGCCGGTCGGCGAACGCGACGCCGATGCACTGGAACTTACTGGCCGCGTCCGACGCGGTGAAGTACAGGGCGAACCGGCCGTCGGCGAGCTCCGCCGGGCCGGGGGCCCAGGTCTTGCCCTTCACGGCCCACGACGGCAACTCGGGCATCGCATCCTCGTCGCTCAGCGTCCACGTCTTCATGTCGTCGGAGGTGGCGACCTGGACGTTCACGGCGGCGGTGTTGGTCGCGTACGCGTACACCCGGTCGCCGACCACCAGCGCGCCGGGATCGGGGAAGTCGCTGTCGATCTGGAAGGGCGCGACCTCGCTCGACGGCGACGCGCCGGGCTCCGAGCCGGCCGAGCATCCCGCGAGCGCCGCCGCCAGAGCGATGGCCGTCGCCGTGACAGCGGCCGCGCGGCGCATCCTCACCCCTTGACCCCGCTGGTGGCGACGCTCTCGACGATCTGCTTCTGGGCGAAGAAGAACAGGATGAGCACCGGCACCGACGCGATCACGGCGCCCGCCATCACGATGGCGTAGTGCGTGGAGTATGCGCCCTGCAGCTGCGACAGACCGGGCTGGAGCGTCAGGTTCTCCGGGCTGAGCAGCACGTAGACCGGCCACAGGAAGTCGTTCCAGTTGGCGAGGAAGCTCAGCACCGCGAGCGTCGCGAGCGCGGGGCGGGCCAGCGGCAGCACGATCTGGAGGAAGATCCGGAAGTCGCCGGCGCCGTCGATCCGCGCCGCCTCCTCGATCTCCGCCGGAAGGCCCACGAAGAACTGCCGGAGGAAGAACACGCCGAACGCGCTCGCCGCACCCGGGATGGTGATCGCCCAGATCGTGTCGAGCCAGCCGAGGTTCTGCACGATCAGGTAGTTCGGGATGAGGAAGATGACCGGCGGGACGAGCAGGGTGGAGATGATCAGGCCGAAGACGATCCGCTTGCCCCAGAACTCCAGGCGGGCGAGCGCATAGGCGGCCATGCTCGCCGTGACCAGGATGAGCACCGTCTGCAGCGCGGCGGCCGCGAGACTGTTCAGGAACCAGCGGAACACCGGCTGCTGACCGCTCGACAGCGTCGTGTACGCCTCGGTCGAGAACGGGTTCGGGAACGCCGAGTACGGGTTGCGGATGGCGTCGCCGTCCGTCTTGAACGAGGTCAGCAGGATCCACGCCAGCGGCAGGATGACCACCAGCGCCAGCACGATCAGCACGGCGTAGAGCAGGGTCTTGCGGGCTGCCGCCTGCGGCGTCTGCTTGCGCCGCGCGCGGATAGTCCGGGGCGTCTCGGTCTTTTCGGGGGCCGTCGTCGTCATGAGGCGCTCTTCTCTGCCCGCTCCCGCTGCCGGCGGAAGTTGATGATGCTGATGATCGCGAGGAAGGCGAACAGCACGTAGCTCATCGCCGCCGCGGCGGCCAGGTTGTTCTGCGACAGGCCCTGGTCGGCGATGTACATGATCGCCGTGCGTGTCGTGTTGCCCGGACCGCCCTTCGTGATGAGGAACGCCTGCCCGAACATGTTCGCGCTCGCGAGGATGGTGATCGTGATGACGAAGGTCATGACCTGGCGGAGACCCGGCAGCGTCACGCTGATGAACTGGCGCCAGGCTCCTGCTCCGTCGAGCGCGGCGGCTTCGTAGAGGTCCGGGCTGATGCCCTTCAAGCCGGCCAGGATGATGACCGTGTTGAAGCCCATGGTCCACCACACGGTGACGCCGGCCAGCGTGACCCACACCCACGGTACGTCGACCGTCCAGGGCAGGTTGTCGGGCAGGCCGATCATCCCCAGCAGGTGGTTGATGATGCCGGACTGGGTGTCGAGGAGGTACTTCCAGATGACGCTGATGACGGCGACACCCAGCACGTAGGGGGCGAAGAAGACACCGCGGAAGAACGAGCCGGCGCGGATCCTCTGGTTGAGCAGCACTGCGATCAGCAGCGGGATGATCAGGAGGAAGGGGACGCTCGCGAGCGTGAAGATGCCGGTGGCGGCCATCGACTGCCAGAAGTCGCCCGACGTCGCACTGCCGGGGGTGAACAGATCGATGTAGTTCTGCAGCCCGATGAACTTCTGGGTGGCCCGGAACGGGCTCCAGTTCGTGAGGCTGATCCACAGGCCGAACACCGCGGGCGCCAGCACGAACACGATGAAGAGGATGAGGAACGGCGCCAGGAAGATGTAGGCGACGCCGGTGCGCCGGGGTGCGCCGGGCCGTCGGCCGGCCTTCCTGCCGGAGCGGGACGGGCGTGGCGCCCCGGTCTCCCGGGGCGCCACGATCGAAGCGGTGTCAGTCACCGTACTTCTCTTTGTTCTGCTTCAGCAGGGTGTCGGCCTTGGCAGCCGCGTCATCCAGAGCCTGCTTCGGGTCCTTCTTGCCGGTGATGGCCTCGTTCACCGCGACGGTGATCGTCGCCTCCACCGTGGTGATGCCCGGTGCGATGGGCTCGTAGTGCGCGTAGGGCAGCTCGTCGAGGAACGGCTTCAGGTTCGGGTAGGTCTGCACCAGCTTCGGGTCGTCGCGAACCGAGTTCTTGGCGGGCAGCTCACCGGTCTTCGGCCAGTCGGCCGAGTTGTCGTTCATCCACTTGACGAACGTCGCCGCGGCGGCGGTCTTGTTCTTGTCCTGGCCCTTGTTGTTCATGAACATCCAGTGGGTGGAGCTCGACCAGACGGCCTTCTCGTCACCGATCTGCGGCACGGCGACCGCCTGCCACTTCAGCTTGTCGAACGCGGTGTTGGTGGTCTGCCAGACACCGTTCCAGTTGAAGGCGGTTTTGCCGGCGATGAGGGCGTTGATGTTGCCGTCCTGCGCCACGTCGGCCGGGCTGTAGCCCTTCTTGATCAGGTCGGTCATCCAGGTGAGCGCCTTGACGCCCGCGTCCGAGTTGAAGGTCGCCTTCGAGACGTCCTTGTTGAAGAGGTCTCCGCCGTACTGCCAGAGGAGGCTCTCGAACTCGAAGGTCCCGGTGAAGACGTAACCGTCGACCCACTCGCCCTGGACGCCCGCGGCCTTCAGCTTCTCGAGCGCCGCCAGGTAGGAGTCCTTGTCCTGCGGGATGCTGTTCGGGTCGACCCCGGCCGCCTGCAGCACGTCCTTGTTGACGTACAGGCCGAGCGGAGTGATGCTCCACGGCACGGCGTACTGGCTGCCGTTGTACTTGCCGGCGTCGAGCAGCCCCTCCGGGAAGTCGTCGGCCTTGTAGCCGAGGGACTTCACGATGCTGTCCGCCTTGAGCACGAGACCCTGCGCTGCGTAGGTGGCGATGTCGTCGCCGTGGCCGACCGCGACGTCCGGGCCCTTGCCCGCCTTCACGGCCAGGGGCATCTTGCGGGCGATGTCCGCCCACTCCATCGGAACATCCTTGACGACGATGTTCTTGTGCTCGGAGTTGAACTTGTCGATCAGCTTCGGCACGAGCACGGGAGCGGCGCCGCCGGTCCAGCCGTTCCAGAAGCTGATGGTGACCTTCGGTCCGGTGTAGTCGGCGGAGGAGACGTCTCCGCCACCTCCGGAGCTGCTGCTTCCGCAGGCCGTCAGCGCGAGCCCGAGGCCCGCGGTGACCGCCACTGCGATCGCACGTGCGGCGAATCGCTTCTTCATGTGATCTCTCCCTTGAGTGAGCCTTTCACGCAGCCCTTCCATCGGGCCGGCGGCGTGATCGGTGGTGCTGGAGCCGGATACACTCGGCATGCTTGGCGAATTTACAGCGCTGAACAGAGCGTGTCAACCTCACAATGTCTGCATTGGTTGGCTCCCTGTAGAGTGACCCCGCAGGCACCCGATCGATGATGCGGAAGGAGGCGCCATGGCCGTGAGGCTTCAGGATGTGGCGGAGCACGCGGGCGTGTCGATGAAGACCGTCTCGAACGTGGTCCGCAACTACGCGCACGTCAGCCCGGCGATGCGGGAGCGTGTGCAGCGCGCGATCGACGAGCTCGGCTACCGCCCCAACATCATGGGACGCCGCCTCGCGACCGGCCGGACCGGGCTTCTGGCCCTGGCGTTCGCCGACGTGACGCTGCCCTACTTCGCCGAGCTCGCGCGTGTGGTCGCCGACGAGGCGGAGCGCCGCGGCTACCGCGTGCTGCTGGAGCAGACCGAGGGGACGATCGAGGGCGAGCGTGCGGTCGTCTCCGCGGGCGAGTCCGGCCTGGTCGACGGAATGATCTTCCAGCCGAGCGTCATGAACTCCGCCGAGTTGGCGCAGTCGCGCACCGACATCCCCCTGGTCGTCCTGGGCGAGAACGCCGCCCCGCTGACCGTCGACCGCATCATGATCGACAACGTGGAGGCCGCCAGGACGGCGACGGAGCACCTGCTGTCGCTCGGCCGGAAGCGGATCGCGTTCGCCGGCCACGAGAGCGCGCGCCCGACGCGGACGTCGAAGCTCCGCATCGCCGGCTACCAGCAGGCGCTCGAGGATGCGGGCATCACGCCGGAGCCGGAGCTGCTGATCTCGAGCATCGCCGTTTCGGCGGGCAACGCGGTGCGCGCGGTCGGCGCCGCCCTCGACGCCGGACTGCGGTTCGACGGCCTGGTCTGCCGCGACGACCTCGCCGCCATCGGCGCCCTGCGCGCCCTGCAGGAGCGCGGCATCCACGTGCCAGACGACGTCGCGGTGACGGGATGGGACAACACGCCGATGACGGCGGTCACCTACCCGTCGATCACCTCGGTCGCGCCGGACATGCGCGGGCTCGCGTCGCGGGCGGTGGAGATGCTCCTGGAGCGCGTCGGCGGCTTCGACGGCATGGGTCGCCACGAGCTGGCGCCCTTTTCGCTGGTCACCCGGGAGAGCGCGCCCGCCCTCCCCTGAAGCAGCGGATTTCCGACTTTACAGCGCTGCACGAATCGTGCATGCTAATGGGATGCTCACCGAGGAACGCCGCACGGATGCGGCCACCGCCCAGGACGGCCGCTACCCGCGGCCGCAGCTCGTCCGGGCCGACTGGCTCGACCTCTCCGGTCCGTGGACGTTCGCGTTCGACGACGACGACCGCGGGTTGCGGGAGCACTGGGAGTCGTCCCGGTCGCTGGCCGGTGTCATCCAGGTGCCGTTCCCGTTCGAGTCGGACGCTTCGGGCGTCGGCGACACCGGCTTCCATCCGGTCGTCTGGTACCAGCGCACCGTCCTGCGCGACGAGGTCCCGGCCGGCGAGCGTCTGCTGCTGAACTTCGGCGCGGTCGACCACGCCTGCGAGGTCTGGATCGACGGACGCTCGGCCGGACGGCACGAAGGCGGCTCGACCCCCTTCGCCCTCGACATCACCGACCTCATCGGCGACGGCGACTTCTCCATCACCGTCCGCGCGCAGGACGACCCCGCCGACGTGGCGCAGCCGCGCGGCAAGCAGGATTGGCGGCATCACCCGCATTCCATCTGGTACCACCGCACCACCGGGATCTGGCAGCCGGTGTGGCTGGAAGCCGCGCCCGCGCTACGGGTCGAGCAGCTGCACTGGCTGACCGACGTGCCGGCCGGCGAGGTCACGGCGCAGCTCCGCCTGAGCCGGTCGGCGCCTGCGGGCACGACCGCGCGGATCACCGTGCAGCTCGGCGGCGAACCGCTCGCGAGCGTCGAGACCGCGATCGCGGGGCGGGAGGTGGAGATCCCGTTCCGCATCCACCGCCAGACCAACGGGCAGGCCTACGAGGAGCTGCTGTGGTCGCCGGCGCATCCCACGCTGCTGGATGCGACCGTCGCGCTGAACGACGCGGAGGGCGCGGGCGACGTCGTCGCGTCGTACTTCGGTCTGCGCTCGACCGCCGTCGAGGGCGGCCGGTTCCTGCTCAACGACCGTCCCCTCTATCTGCGCTCCGTACTGAACCAGGGCTACTGGCCGGAGTCGCACTCGGCCGCGCCGAGCGCGGACGCCCTGCGGGCAGAGGCCCAGCTCATCCTCGACCTCGGCTTCAACGCGGCGCGCCTGCACCAGAAGTACGAGGACCCCCGCTTCCTGTTCTGGGCCGACAAGCTCGGTCTGCTCGTCTGGGGCGAGGCGCCGGCGGCGTACGCGTTCAGCCCGGAGGCCGTGCGGCGCAGTTTCGCCGAATGGTCGGCAATCCTCGACCGCGACCGGTCGCATCCTTCGATCGTCACCTGGGTGCCGCTCAACGAGAGCTGGGGCGTGCAGCACCTCGCCCACGACCCCCGGATGGTGTCGTACGCGAAGGCGCTCGTGCACCTCACGAAGACGGTCGACCCGAGCCGGCCGGTCATCTCCAACGACGGCTGGGAGCACGCGGCGTCCGACATCCTGTCCATCCACGACTACGACCACGATCCGGAGCGGGTCCGCGAGCGGTATGCGACGCGCGAGGGCATCCTCGGCGCGCCGTTCACCCTCCCGGGCCGTCGCCTGGTGGTCGACGCTGAGCAGCGGCTCGACGCCCCCATCATGCTGACGGAGTTCGGCGGCATCTCGTACACCGAGAACGGGCCGGAGGACGCCTGGGGCTACTCGACGGCGACCAGCGCGGCGGACCTGGTGGAGCGGCTGCGCGCCCTCGTCGGCGCGGTGCGGTCGTCCGCTCCCCTCGCGGGCTACTGCTACACGCAGCTGGCCGACACCGGTCAGGAGACGAACGGACTGGTCTTCGAGGACCGCCGGCCGAAGGCGCCGATCGAGGAGCTGCGGGCGATCTTCGGCGCGTGACCGCCCCTGGTGCCGCGGGGCCGGGGAAGAGCAGAATGACGCCGACGCCGTAACCGTCTCTCCTCGAGGAGCGCTCATGTCCGAATCCGCCGCAGCGGTGACTCCCGCCGCGCACCTCCGCCGCCGCTCCCGCGAGGCACTGACGGCCCTCGCCGTTCAGTACCTGCTCGGCATGGCGGCCAACCTGATCGGCGAGCCGGACAGCACCTTCGTCCGTGTGGTCGACACGATCATCGTCATCCTGCACATCCTGATCGCGATCGGGCTCGTCGTCGTGAGCATCCGCGTCCTGCTCGCGGCCCGGGCGGCCGGCGTCGGCGAACGTCTCGCTCTGTGGGGCTTGATCGTGATGGTGATCACGTTCCTCGCCGGTGTCCTCACGATGGCGATCGGCAGCGACTGGGCTTCGTACGTGATGGCCGTCGGCTTCCTCGTCGCGGCCGCGCTGTACGCCGGGACCTTCCTGGCCTCCTACCGCCCGGAGCGCGCGGCGGAGGTGTAGCGCCTCCCTGCCCCTGCAGATTCGTGCCGAATGTGCGGGTAGCCGCGGCCATACCGCACATTCGTGCCGAATCTTCGGGTCAGGACCAGTAGGAGTAGTGCGATGCCGGCCGGAAGCCGAGCGACGCGTACAGGCCGTGGGCCGCGGCGTTGCCCGCGAGCACCTGCAGCCACAGGCCACTGACGCCGTGCTCGGCGGATGCGACGGCGAGCGTCTGGACGAGCGCGCGGGCGAGCCCGCGGCGGCGGGCCTCCGGGCGCGTCGCGACTGCGTAGAGCCCTCCCCACTCGCCCACGAGCGCGAGCCGCGCGACGGCATCCGGCGCGGCCGGTTCGCCGTGGGCGGCGTACAGCGCCGGTCCGCCGCGGAGGATGCGCGCGGCGACATCGCGCTCGGCGGCTCCGCCCCGGCCGTCGACGGACCACCAGGTGCCGAGCCACGCGTCGTCCGGACGACCGGTGATCCGCACCGCGGGATCGACCGCGGCCACCGCGGCGGCGGCACGGTCGGCGACGAGGATGTCGGTCGGCGAGTGGTCGCGATACCCGCGTCGACCGAGTGCATCGGTCAGCGAAGGATGCGAGGCCGGGCTCACCTGGAACACCGGAGGGAGAGCGCGCGCCGCGTACCAGCGCTCAGCGGCATCCACCGCGGAGTCGAGGTCGTCGACGGGACCGGAGGTCAGCACCGAGTTCGCTCGGTTGGTGACGCCGGAGGAGGCGCGCAGCGTCCACCCGTCCACCTGCTCGCGCTCGAGCGCCGGCCAGCCGTGGTCGGCGAGGCGGTCGAGGGAGGCGGCGTCAGGCAGGAGCACCTGTCGACGCTAGCGCAGGCGGCGTACCGTGCGCGGCATGACCGACACCCGAACCGAGACCCCGGCCGACAGCCCGGCCGCGGAACCACTCACCGAGAGCGAGATCGCCGGGCTGAGCGCGAAGACCGTCGCCCACGTCATCCACTACCGGCGCAAGACCTACGTGACCAAGCCGTCCGAAGGCTATGCGCTGCTTAAGCGCGTCCGCACCCTGCTTCGCGACGGGACGACGGATCTCGTCCCGCTGCTGCACCGCGACGGATTCGTCTGGTTGGCCGTCGGGCCCAGCATCCCGATCGCGATCGACGAGATCGAGACCGACCCGGGGCATAGCGAGAAGCACACGCTCAAGCGGCTCGGCCTCGACTAGCCGAAGTGCGACACCCCGTCGCGACTCGGCCCGAGTCGTGACAGCTGGTCACGACTCGGGCCGGTACGAAGGCGCCCTCGGCCGTCAGGCGACGGGGGCGGGGACCAGTTCGCGCGTCGGCGCGACCTTGGCGGCCGCGGTCTTCACCCGCGGCTTGGGCGTCGCGGCTGCGGCGGCCGCGGGTGCCGGGACGGCGACCGGGAGCGCGGGGAACGTCGGGATCGGCGCGGTCTCGGCCGGCCCCGCGTTCGTGGCGAACTCCTTGAGCCATGGCAGCAGCTCGGGCCCGAGATCCTCGCGGGCGACGGCCATCTGCACGATCGCCTTCAGGTAGTCGAGCCGGTCGCCGGTGTCGTAACGGCGCCCGCGGAAGATGACGCCGTGCACGCCGCCCGTCCAGGCCGGAGCGGTCGCGAGCCCTTCGAGCGCATCCGTCAGCTGGATCTCGCCGCCCTTGCCCGGCTCCGTCTTCTCCAGGATGTCGAAGATCTCGGGCCGCAGGACGTACCGCCCGATGACCGCGTAGTTCGACGGCGCGTTCTCGCGACTGGGTTTCTCGACGAGGCCGGTGATCCGCACCACGTCGTCATCGTCCGTCTCGACCACCGCGGCGGCGCCGTAGAGGTGGATGGACTCCGGCGGCACCTCCATCAGGGCGACGACGGTCGTGTTGAGCGCGTGCTGCACTTCGAGCATCCGCGCGAGCAGCGGGTCGCGCGCGTCGATGATGTCGTCGCCGAGGAGCACGGCGAACGGCTCGTGCCCGATGTGCATCTTGGCGCGGAGCACCGCGTGACCGAGGCCCTTCGGGTCGCCCTGCCGTACGTAGTGCATGTCGGCGAGGGAGGTCGAGTAGCTGACCTTGAGGAGCTTGTCGCGGTCGCCCTTCTTCTCGAGGGCGTCCTCCAGCTCCGCGTTGCGGTCGAAGTGGTTCTCGAGCGCGTTCTTGTTGCGGCCGGTGATGAGGAGCACGTCGTTGAGGCCCGAGGTGACGGCCTCCTCGACGACGTACTGGATGGCCGGCTTGTCGACCACCGGGAGCATCTCCTTCGGCATGGCCTTGGTCGCGGGCAGGAAGCGCGTTCCCAATCCCGCCGCCGGAATAACCGCCTTCGTCACGTAACTGGTCATTGGTCGTTCTCCTTGTCTTCCTCGCCGAGGTGCACGTTGTTGTGGCCGACACGCCGTGCGACTGCGCAACAACGTGCACCTCGACGAAAGGTGGGGGCGAGGTCGGGTCAGCGGACGGGGGCGAGGGCGGCGAGGTCGTCGGCCAGCGGGGCGAGCTCGGGCACGGTGCCCATCGCGAGCACGCTCCAGCCGGCGCGGTTCCAGGCGGCGGCGTCGAGGCAGTTGCGGCCGTCGATGACCGTCCGGCCCCGGACCAGCTCGCGCAGGGCGGCCGGGTCGGCAGTCGTGAACTCGTCCCACTCGGTCAGCACGACCGTCAGGTCGGCTCCGGTGAGCGCCTCGTCCATCGAGTCGGCATACCCGAGGGTCGGATAGAGCCGCTGGGCGGTCTCGCGGGCCTGCGGGTCGTAGACGACGACCTGCGCACCGCGGAGGTGCAGGGCGGCGGCGACGTTGAGGGCGGGCGAATCGCGCACGTCGTCCGTGTGCGGCTTGAAGGCCGCACCCAGCACGCCGATACGACGGTTGAGCACCGAACCCCCGAGCGCCTTCAGCGCCAGGTCGATGACCCGCTGACGGCGACCCATGTTGATCTCGTCCACCTGCTGCAGCAGGCCGACCGCGGCGTGCGCTCCCAGCTCGTTGGAGCGGTACATGAGAGCGCGGATGTCCTTCGGCAGGCACCCGCCGCCGAAGCCGAGGCCGGCGTTGAGGAACTGGCGGCCGATCCGCACATCATGACCGAGGGCGTCCGCGAGCAGCGAGACGTCCGCCCCGGCTGCGTCGCAGACCTCGGCGATCGCGTTGATGAACGAGATCTTCGTGGCGAGGAACGCGTTGGCGCTCACCTTCACCAGCTCCGCCGTCGGCAGGTCGGCCACGAGGACCGGGCAGCCCTCGGAGATCGGCTTCTCGTAGATGCGGCGGAGGGTGGCCTCGGCCTTCGCGGAGGTCCCTCCGAACACGAGACGGTCGGGCGAGAGGGTGTCGTCCACCGCCTTGCCTTCGCGCAGGAACTCGGGATTCCAGACGAGCTCGACGTCGATCCCTGCGGGCACGGCGTCCGCGATGATCGCGCGGAGCCGCGCGCCCGTCCCGACCGGCACCGTCGACTTGCCCACGATGAGCCCATCGTGCGTGAGGTTCTCGGCGATGCCGCGGGCCGCAGCCTCCACGTAGGAGAGGTTGGCCGCGAACGAGCCCGACTGCTGAGGCGTTCCGACGCAGATGAAGTGCACATCGGAGACGGCGACGGCCTCGGCGAGGTCGGTCGTGAACGTGAGGCGCCCTGCGGCGACGTTCCGGCGGATGAGCTCAGGCAGGCCGGGCTCGAAGAACGGAGCGCGTCCCTCCTTCAGTTCCTCGACCTTCCGCGGGTCGGTGTCGACGCCGACGACGTCGAAGCCGAGCTCGGCCATGGCGGCCGCGTGGGTGGCGCCGAGGTAGCCGGTGCCGATCACGCTGATGCGGGGAGCGGGCTGGTCCTTGGACTTCTTGGGAGCGGTCATGGCGATCGTCCTTTCTGGTGGTCAGGGAGCGGGAGTGAGGGCGAAGTCGCCCTCAGGTCTGGTCAGGCCGGTGATGAAGGCGGAGAGCGAGTCCGCCCGGGAGTCGATGCGCCAGTCGTTGGTGGCGCGGACGCCTTCGACGTAACTGGTCACAGCGAGGTTGAACCAGGAGAAGCCGATGATGTCGTCGTTCTCCGGTTTCGCGAGCGCCTGGAAGAAGGACGTGATCCAGGCGGCCTTGTGGCCTTCCGTCTCCGACGCCCCGACCTCGGCGAGGATGATCGGCTTGCTCGTGATGGAGCGCAGCTCGTTCAGGCTCGCTTTGAACGTGTAGTCGAAGCTGAAGTCGTTGTCGGGCTTGTACGGCGGGCGCAGGTAGCCGGAGAGTCCGACCCAGTCGACGTACGCGTCGCCCGGATACAGCGACTCGAGGTAGCCGGGCGCCTTGTGCGTGGCGGGCAGATTGTTGACGATGTTCGGCGCCCAGACCCAGACGACCAGATTGTTGGCGCCCTCCTGCTGGAAGACGTCGTGGACGTGACGCCACATCTTCACGTAGTCGCCCGCGCTGTTGCCGTTGATCGAGTTGCCCTGGCCGTCGGTCTCGGACCAGGGATACCAGACGCCGTTCATCTCGTGGTCGAGGCGGATCGCCAGCGGCAGTCCGGTGGCCACGATGTCCTTGGCGTACTGGTGCAGGTACGAGTCGAAGTCGCCGCGGATGATGTTCGGCAGCGAGTACGCCGGCGCATCCACGGTGTCGTTGCCCGCGTCGATGGGACGCGACTCCCACGTCATCATCGGCATCCGGCCCTGCTGCCAGGAACGGGTGACCGCGTTGGCACGGAAGGTCTCATCCCAGCCGCTGAAGTAGCCGACCATGTTGGGCGAGACGCCGACCTTCGAGCTGGTGGCGTCGAAGGTGGCCCAGTTGAACGGAGCCTGCTCGGTGTACATGCCGTAGTAGCGCTTGGCGGGATTGAGCAGGTCGGCGCGGGCCGGCGCGGTGATCGGCGCGGCGGCGTCCCCGCCGGACGACCCGGACGAGCCGGAGCCGCTGTGGCCGGAGGCGGTGGAGCCCGACGCCGTCGAGCCCGAGGTGCCCTTCGCCTGGGCGGCGGACAGCTGCGCCTTCACGCTCGCGAGCTGGCTCTCGGCTGCGGCGGCCTTCTGCTGGGCGGTGGCGAGCTGCTTGGCTGCAGCGGCCTGGGCCGCCAGCGTCGCCTTCTGCAGCGCGGTCAGCTTGCCCTTCTGCGAGGCGATCGTCTCGGTGGCCTTGTCGAGGTTGCGCTTGAGCTCGGCGTTCTGGGCCGCGAAGGGCGTCACGGCCGTTGCCGCCTGGTCGACGGCCTTGCGGAGCGGAGCACCGGTCGGCGAGACCCAGACGTAGGCGGAGATGCCGACGAGGACGGCCGTGAGCACGAGGGCGGCCACGGCGGTCGCCTGCGAGCGGGACTTGGACTGGGACCACCAGGCGGCGGCCCGTGCGGGGGCGGTCTGGTCAGACAAGGAAGAGAGCCTCCAGGGTCAGGATCGCGATTCCGATCAGATACGGGATGGCGGCGAGCGGGTTGAGCTTGCGGCGGCTGGCCTTCTTGGCCTTGGGGGCGGGAGCGGTGGCTGCCGCCTTGACCTCGGCCCGCGTCGCGAGCTGCGTGCGGGTGGCCAGCGCGGTCGCGGTGGTCATGCCGCCGACGGAGTCCGGCAGTACGGCGGGCGTATGACCCGACGGAGCGCCCGCGGTGGCGTGCGCCGCGATCTCCTCCTCGGAGCTGATCTCGCCCGGACCGCCGGCGTAAGCACCGGCGCGGGTGCCCCATCCACTGGCGTGCGCCATCCGGAAGAACCCGATCAGGCGGATCGGCATGAGGAAGAACGTCGACACGATGATGAACACCGGCAGGCGGAAGAAGTCGCTGGGCTTCTCGGAGAGGTGGCGGATCTGCCGGATGGACATGCTGATCACCGAGGAAGCGACCATCAGGGCCACGACGGTGAGGATGCCGCCCTCGATCCCGTAGGACTTCAGGAAGCCCTCGTAGAAGTTGTAGCCGCCGCCGGTGATCGAGCGGTAGATCCAGCCGCCGATGACGCCGGCCAGCATGAACGGAAGGATGATGTCCATCACGAAGAAGAACGCCAGCACGGGGGCGTGCCCGAGCATCCACGGCAGCATGCGGAGGGTGTTGTACTGGCTGCCTCGCGCCCAACGGAGCTGCTGCTTGAAGAGCTTCTTCACCTTCAGCGGGGCGTCCGTGTAGACGAGGCTGGTGTGCTGGTAGACGGTGCGGTAGCCCTCCTTCAGCGTGAGGTTCGTCAGCGTCCGGTCGTCGGAGACCTCGAGGAAGACGCCGAGGAACTTCTCGGTCATGAACTTGTCCATGACCCGCATCAGGATCGAGCGGCGGAAGGCGATGGTCCGGCCGGGGAGGCAGCCGATCTGGCCGACGACGCTCTGCGCGGGCATCGAGTAGAGGGCCCGCGAGTTCTCCAGCCAGTCCGCCCAGCGGGTGATCCAGCTGCGGGTGGGCTCCAGGATGCGCTGCTTCGTGGTCACGCCGCCGACGCGGTCGTCCGCGAACGGCTTGACCAGCTCCGCCAGCGTTCCCTCGGTCCAGATCGTGTCGGAGTCGACGAGGACCGTGATCTCGCCGGTCGACATCTTGGTGCCGATCATGACGGCGTTGCGCTTGCCCGGGATGGGCGTGTGGACCCAGCGCACCAGCGGCGCGAACTCCTCGCACACCTCGGCGAGCTCGGGGTTGGGGGCGCCGTTGATGACGACGATGATCTCGCCGGGCTTCTGCTCGACCATGCGGCCGAGGACGTCGCGGAACAGGTCGAGCGGCTCGTCCACGACCGGGACGACCACGCTGGTCGTCCCGTGGAACTCGCCGGTGTAGGCGCGGTAGCGGCGGGACATGAGCACTTTGACGATCCAGATGACCCAGATCAGTGCCGAGTAGATCGCGAAGAGGTAGAACTCGGGATGCCCGCCCAGCATGTGGCGGAGCTGCAACAGGAAGATGAACACGGACGGGACCTCTCACGGTGGGGTGGGGGTGGCATCCACAGCACTGGGGATCTGGTCGGGTTCGGGTGAGGTCAGTTCTACGGGGCGTGGGAGCGCCCCCGCAAGTGGGGGTGGAACGGGCATCCTCAGCGTGTCGCGCCGTCCCCCTCGGGGTGGTGTCCGCAGACACGCGGACAGCCGGAATGGCATGCGGGATGAGCGCGTCTCGACGGGAGGCGCGAGGCAGAGAGGCCGATCAGAGGACAGAAATGCATGCAACTCGACTTCACCCCAGGGTGAAGCGCGGCACGCCCGGGATGCTCGAATCTTGTACCCCGGAGGAGGGGCGTTGGGGGGCACTCTGAATGTTACGAACTTTTACACGTGCGACATGTGCCGTTCACACGGAACGCCCGTCGGCACCTGTGTGCCGACGGGCGTTCCCCCCCTGTCTCCCCCGGGTCAGTCGCGCCGCAGCTCCCTGCCGTGGACCGTCACCGCGTAGATGATGAGGAGGTCGACGGTCACCATCGCGATCGACCACCACGGCTGGGCCGGGAACGCGATCAGCTGCCCGATGGCGTGCAGCGCCGCGACGAACACCGCGAAGATGCGGGCCCACAGGGCACCGCGCATCAGGGACAGGCCGGCGATCAGCATCAGCAGACCGAGCACGATCGACCACCAGCCCCACGCCGTGAGACTGAACGTCTGGATGCCCGACGACGACACGAAATAGCCGGTCGAGGGGCCGAGCAGCGCGACGATCCCGTAGAACACATCGAGGATCGCGGCGATGAGCAGGAGCACCGCTGCGAACAGCGCCCAACCCACCCATCCGGAACGGACTTGCACCTCGGACATCGCATCCACCTCTCGATCTGGACCACCCAACCTGCGGTCGAGCACAGCATCGCGTGCGCTGCGTCGTCGCGGATAGACAGCGGGAATTTCCTCGAATCCGATGCGTTTACATGCGTATAGCCAGGCAATGGAGCCGGTAGACCCCGTACCTACACCCCGGAGGAGTTCCATGTCCATCGCCGAAGCCACTGCGCGCGTCGCCGAGACGTCCGCCCCGCTGCTGCCCGCGCTCGCCGAGCGCTGGAGCCCTCGTGCCTTCGACCCGTCGATCGGGATCGACGACATCACGCTGCGCTCCGCCCTCGAGGCGGCGCGCTGGTCGCCGTCGGCCGCGAACACGCAGCCGTGGCGCTTCATCGTCGCCCGGCGCGGCACCGAGGCCTTCGACACGATCGTCGCCAACCTGGCCGGCTTCAACACCGTGTGGGCCGGATCCGCTTCCGTCCTGATCGTCGCGGCCGCCGAGGTCGTCGACGAGGAGGGCAAGGAGCGCCGGTGGGCGACCTACGACCTCGGTCAGGCCGTCGCGCACCTGACGATCCAGGCGCACCACGACGGGCTCCACGCGCACCAGATGGGCGGATTCGACGCCGACGCACTGCGTGAGGCCTTCCAGCTCGGCGAGCGCTTCGTGCCGGTCTCCGTCACCGCACTGGGAGTGCTCGGCGACGCCGAGACGCTGCCTGAGCCGCTGCGGACGCGCGAGGCCGCGCCGCGCACCCGCCGGCCGCTCGACGAGATCGCCGAAGTGCACGGCTGATCCGCTCCGGACCGCGAACGACACGGCGCCCGCCGGGATGTGTTCATCCCCCGGCGGGCGCCGTTCTGTCTGCGTCGACCCTTACGGCCGCACGAGCGTCTTGATGGCGCGGCGCTCGTCCATCGCCGCATACGCCTCGGCGATGTCGGTCAGCGGCACCTCGAGGTCGAACACGCGACCCGGCTCGATGGCGCCCGACCAGACGTCCTGCAGCAGGTCCTCCACGTAGTTCCGCACGGGCGCGACCCCGCCGTTGACGCCGATGTTGCTCTGGAACAGCGGGCGGACCGGCAGCTCTGGGCCGCCGTTGGGCACGCCGACGTAGCCGACCATGCCGCCGGGGCGGGCCGAGCGGATGGCCTGATCCATCGACTCCTTGGTTCCGACGGCCTCGAGCACGCAGTCCGCCCCGATCCCGTCGAACAGCTCCTTCACGGCGGCGACACCGGCGTCGCCGCGCTCGGCGACGATGTCCGTCGCGCCGAACTCGCGGGCGAGCGCCTGGCGCGTCTCGTGCCGCGACATGGCCACGATCCGCGACGCCCCCAGCCGGGCAGAGGCCAGCACAGCGCACAGTCCGACTGCGCCGTCGCCGACCACGACGACCGTGCTCCCCTCGGTGACCGCGGCGGAGACCGCGGCGTGGTGGCCGGTGCCCATCACATCCGACAGCGTCAGCAGGCTCGGGATGAGCTCGGCGCGCGGGTACTCCGGGGTCGCGACGAGGGAGCCGTCGGCGTGCGGAACGCGCACGTACTCGCCCTGGCCGCCGTCGGCGAAGCCGCCGATGCGGTCCTGCGAACCCCACCAGCCGCCGTGCAGGCACGACGTGCTGACGCCGTTGCGGCAGTTCACGCACGTCATGTCGCAGTCGTAGAACGGGGCGATGACGAAGTCGCCGGGCCGGATGGTGCGGACGTTCTCGCCCACCTGCTCCACCACACCGACGAACTCGTGGCCGATCCGCCGCGGCTCGTCGGTCGGGGTCACGCCCCGGTACGGCCACAGGTCGCTGCCGCAGACGCACGCGGCGACGACGCGGACCACGGCGTCGAGGCCGTCGGACCCGGAGCCTGTGTAGAGGGTGGGAGTGGGGACGTCTTCGAGGCGCACATCGCGCTCTCCGTGGATGACAGCAGCACGCATGCTTCGAGCCTACGCGAAGGGCCCCCACCCGATCGTCGGATCGGGTGGGGGCCCTTCGTCGTGCGGACTACTCGCGGACGGCGGCGACCGTCAGGTGGTCGGCCTCGCGGTCCAGGTCGACCCGGACCAGGTCGCCGTCACGGATCTCGCCGGCGAGCAGAGCGGTGGCGAGACGGTCCTCGATCTCGCGCTGCATCAGCCGGCGGAGCGGGCGGGCACCGTAGATCGGGTCGTACCCGCGCTCGGCCAGCCACGCCCGCGCATCCGGGGTGACCGCCAGCTCCAGCCGTCGCTCCGTGAGGCGCTGCATCAAGTGGTCGATGCCCAGCTCGACGATCTCGCCCAGCTCCTCCTGCGTGAGCGCGGAGAAGACAACGATGTCGTCGAGACGGTTGACGAACTCCGGCTTGAACGCCTGCCTCACCATCTGCAGCACCGCCTCCTCGCGCTCGGTCGGGGTCAGCGTCGGGTCGACGAGGAATTGGCTGCCGAGGTTCGAGGTGAGCACCAGGATGGTGTTGCGGAAGTCGACCGTGCGGCCCTGGCCGTCGGTCAGCCGGCCGTCGTCGAGCACCTGCAGGAGCACGTCGAAGACCTCCGGGTGCGCCTTCTCGACCTCGTCGAGCAGGATCACCGAATACGGACGGCGACGAACAGCCTCGGTCAGCTGACCCCCCTGCTCGTAGCCGACGTACCCGGGAGGCGCACCGACGAGGCGCGAGACGGAGAACTTCTCGCCGTACTCGCTCATGTCGATGCGGACCATGGCCTTCTCGTCGTCGAACAGGAACGCCGCGAGGGCCTTCGCGAGCTCCGTCTTGCCGACGCCGGTCGGCCCGAAGAACAGGAAGGAGCCGGTCGGGCGACCCGGGTCGGAGATGCCGGCCCGGGTGCGGCGGACCGCATCCGCCACCGCCTGGACGGCCTTCTTCTGGCCGATGATGCGGCGGCCCAGCTCGTGCTCAAGGTTGAGCAGCTTCTCGGTCTCGCCCTGGGTGAGGCGGTCGACGGGGATGCCGGTCCACGCCGCCACCACGGCGGCGATGTCGTCGGCCGTGACCTGCTCGTTCACCATGCGCGGGTGCTCGTGCTCGGCCTGCTCGGCCTCCGCCAGCTCTCGCTCGATGCCCGGGATGGTCTCGTACTCGATCCGCGACGCCTCCTGGTACCGGCCGTCGCGTAGCGCGACGTCACGCCGGGTCTTGGCCTCCTCCAGCTGCGACCGCAGCTCGCCGACGCGGTTGAGCGACGCCTTCTCGGCGCGCCACCGCGCCTGCAGCTCCTCCAGCTGGTCCTCCTGCTGGTGGAGGCGCTCACGGAGCTGCGCGAGGCGCTCCTTGCTGGCGTCGTCCTTCTCCTTCTTGAGGGCGAACTCCTCCAGCTTCATGCGCTCGACCTGGCGCTGCAGGGTGTCGATCTCGACCGGGGCCGAGTCGATCTCCATCTTCAGCCGGGAAGCGGCCTCGTCGATCAGGTCGATCGCCTTGTCCGGCAGCTGCCGGGCGGTGATGTACCGGTTCGAGAGGGATGCCGCGGCGACGAGCGCGGAGTCCTCGATGGTCACCCCATGGTGGGCTTCGTAGCGGCCCTTCAGACCGCGGAGGATCGCGACCGTGTCCTCCACGGACGGCTCGCCGACGTAGACCTGCTGGAAACGGCGCTCGAGGGCCGCATCCTTCTCGATGAACTCGCGGTACTCGTTGAGCGTGGTCGCGCCGATCAGGCGCAGCTCACCGCGGGCGAGCATCGGCTTCAGCATGTTGGAGGCCGCGACCGACCCCTCGCCACCGCCGGCACCCATCAGGATGTGCAGCTCGTCGACGAAGGTGATGATCTGGCCCTCGGCGTCGTTGATCTCCTTGAGGACGGCCTTCAGCCGCTCCTCGAACTGGCCGCGGTACATCGCGCCGGCGACGAGCGCGGACAGGTCGAGCGCGACCAGCTGCTTCCCCTTCAGGGAGTCGGCCACGTCCCCCGCGACGATGCGCTGGGCGAGGCCTTCGACGACCGCGGTCTTTCCGACGCCGGGCTCGCCGATGAGCACGGGGTTGTTCTTGGTGCGCCGGGTCAGCACCTGGCTGACACGACGGATCTCGGCATCCCGCCCGATGACCGGGTCGAGCTTGCCGCTCTTGGCGATCTCCGTGAGGTTCACGCCGTACTGTTCGAGAGCGCTCTTCGCCTCCTCCTGCGTGGAGGGCGCACCCTGCATGTTCGCCATGTGGTTCCTTTCCCATTTCTCTGTGGGCAAACTTGAGTCTACTAGGCTCAACTTTGATTGGCGAGGGGATATTCCGGTTCAGGAGGCTGTTTTCGTCGGTTCACCGGCATCCGGGGCCGCGTCCAGGCGCCACCGGTCGAGGTCTCCCCAGGCCTCCGCGATGAGTCCGCCGGCCAGCCCCCCGCCGTACACGTGGATGCCGACGCGCACGCCGTTGACGTGAACGTCCGGCGCGACGAACGCATCCAACTCGCCGAAGCGGTGCTCGTTGCAGCGGTCGAGGTAGTGCCGGTAGCGCTCCTCGATGACCGCGCGGTCCTCTGCTGGTTCGGCATCCATGCCGCGCATTCTGGCACGGCAAAGGCTTCGCGTCCGCCCCTGGCGTGCCTCCGTCCGGTGTCGGAGGCGGCGCATAGGATCGCATCTCGTGCGCCAGACGGATCAGGAACGGACGAGGCGGAGGCTGTCCGCCGCCGCGCTTGTGGTCGCCGCGTTGCTCCTGGCCGGATGCTCGGTCGTCGTGAGCGCCGCGGAGCCGGCGAGCACGGTCGCGACTCCGCCTGCGTCTTCGCCGGCGACCGTGCCAGCGTCGGCGGCACCGGCCGGCTCGATCGACGCCCGAACCCTGCTGGCCACGCTCCCGGTCAAGGGAAAGGCGCCGAAGACGGGCTACGACCGGGTCGGCGACTTCGGGCCGGCGTGGGATCTGCCCGGGCAGGCCTGCTCGACGCGGGACCTCATCCTCGCCCGCGACCTGACCGACATCGTCCGGGACGGCCCCTGCAAGGTCACCTCCGGCACCCTCCACGACCCGTACACCGGGAAGACGATCAGCTTCCGCCGCGGCGTCGCGACCTCGGCCGAGGTGCAGATCGACCACCGCGTCCCGCTCGCGAACGCCTGGCAGACCGGCGCGCAGCAGCTCACGTTCGAGCAACGCCGGCAGTTCGCGAACGACCCGCTGAACCTCGTCGCCGTCGACGGCCCGACGAACGCGAAGAAATCCGACGGGGATGCCGCCACCTGGCTGCCGCCGGTGAAGCCGTACCGATGCGAGTACGTGGCGGCGCAGGTCGCCGTCAAGGCGCGGTACCACCTGTGGGTCGCGCCCGCCGAGCACGACGCGATCGACCGCATCCTGGCGGGATGCGCGCCCGTGATGGTGCCTCAGCCCGGCGCCGCGACACCCACGGAGCGGTAGCCTGTCGCCATGGTGGATCCGGCCGACCTGCGCGTGGTGCTGATGGACAGCCAGACGGCCGCGACCCTGGCCCAGGTGCTGCCGCTCCTGCTGCTGACCCTGATGGTGGAACTGCGGCGCGTGGAGGTGCACCGCCGCGGCCACAACGTCCGGACGACCCGCGTGCTGCTCGGGCTGTTCTTCGTCGCGTTCGGGGTCGTCGAGACGGTGTTCGTCCTCTCGATCGACGGGGCGCTCATCCCCTTCACCTGGAGCGACCTCATCGCGGCACTCAGCATCTTCGCCCTGCTGGCGCTGCTCTTCGTCCTGTCCCTGCTCGACTCGCCGTCGCGCCGCAAGCACGACGAGGCGTGACGGGGGCGTCCGGCTCCGGGTCAGCGCAGCGTCACTGGCGTACGCGGTAGCGCAGGTGGAGCACGCCGTCCCCCTGGACGATCTCCTCCGGCCCCTCGAGGAGGTGCTGCGCTGCGACGGACCCGAAGAAGCGCTTCCCGGCGCCGAGCACGACAGGTGCCACATCCATCCGGACCTCGTCGATCAGACCCGCGGCGAGCGCCTGGCCGCCGACATCTCCCGCTGCGACCTCGACCACGCGGTCGCCCGCGAGCTCCTGAGCAGTGCGCATCGCGGCCTCGATGCCGTCGACGAACGTGAACGGAGCGTCGGGGAACCAGCCCTCCGGCCTGCCCCGGTGGGTCACGACGACGACGTGCTCGACGCCGCCCGGGGCGTCCCGTCCCACCCGTCGGTCATGTCGAAGACGTGGCGGCCGACGATCGTCACCCCGATCTCATCCCAGTAGGGCCGGACGTAGTCGTACGAGGCCTGCGACACCTTCAGCACGCCGCTGTCGTCCAGCGGCACGTCGCCGCCGAGCAGCCAGTCGAACAGCGGACCGGGCTGGTCGCCGTCGTCGGCGATGAAGCCGTCAACCGACACGGATGCGTACAGCACGGTCTTGCCCACGATGCCCCTCCTCTTTCGCTGCCCTTACGCTAGCGGTCGAGCAGATAAAGCACTGGTAGTGATGCTACCGGTAGTGTTACTATCAGCGCGTGCTGATCACCGAACTCGCCGAACGCTCCTCGACTCCCGCCGCCACGATCAAGTACTACGTGCGGGAAGGGCTGCTGCCCGCGGGCGAACGCGTGGGCGGCAACCGCACCATCTACAGCGAGGAGCACGAGCGTCGGCTGCGGCTGATCCGCGCCATGCTCGAGGTGGGCAAGCTGTCCATCGCCTCCGTCAAGACCATCCTGAACGCACTGGATGAGCCGGGCGCCCCCATCGCCCACACGTTCGACGTCGCCCAGCAGGCGCTCTCGCGCTCCGCCGTCTCGGACGTCGCCGAACCGACACCCGAGGCACTGGCGCGAGTGGATGCAGCGGCCGCCCGCGCTGGATGGACGGACTGCGACGACAACATCGGCCGCGAGATCGCCGCGCGCGTGATCGACGCGTTCGCCGGTTCGGGGTTCCCCCTCCCGGACGACTATCTCGACCGCTACGCCGCCGCCGCGCGCATCCACGCCGAAGCCGACCTGGGCGCGGTCGCCACCCTGCCCGACCCGTCGCGCATGACCGAGCTCATGGTGATCGGCACCGTGCTCGGCGACACCCTCTCGCTCGGACTGCGACGCATGGCTCAGGCCGTCGTCACCGAAGAAAGAAGAAGAAGCTCATGAAGACCGTCTTCGCCTGGCATCGTCCGTTGATGACGGTCGCCGCCCTGATGATCGTCAGCACGATCGTCTGCCTGGTCGGGCTGCTGGTCGACCCGCGTCAGATCACCGGGATGGAGGCGTGGGCCAAGCCGCTCAAGTTCTCCCTGTCCATCCTGCTGTACAGCGTGACCTGGGCGTGGCTCATCGCCCACCTGCCGAAATGGCACCGGATCGCCCACGCCGCGGGGACCGTCGTCGCCGTCGCCCTCATCGTCGAGCAGGTGCTGATCATCGGTGCCGCGGCCGCGGGGACGACCAGCCACTTCAACGTCTCGTCCCCGCTCGCGAGCGCGGTCTGGGGCGTCATGGCGATCTCGATCACCACGCTCTACGTGTGCACCTTCCTCACGACGATCGCCGTGTTCTTCCTGCGGCTGAGCACCCGGTCGACGACCCTCGCCGTGCGCGCGGGCGCCGTGATCGCGCTGGCCGGGATGGGGCTCGCCTACCTGATGACCGGGCCGACGGCGGCGCAGCTGGCCGACTTCCGCGGCATCGCCGGCGCCCACACGGTCGGTCTCGCCGACGGCGGACCGGGTCTCCCGGTGCTGGGGTGGAGCACCGTCGGCGGCGACCTCCGCATCCCGCACTTCATCGGGATGCACGCCCTGCAGCTGCTGCCGCTGCTCGCGGTGCTGCTCGGCTGGCTGGGCCGGCGCTGGCGCCCGCTGGCCGACGACCGGGTGCGCACGCGCCTCGTCGTCGTGGCGACCGCGGCCTACGGGGCCGTGCTCGCGCTCGTCACCGTGCAAGCGCTCGCGGGCCAGTCGATCGTCCGCCCCGACGGCGTCTTCCTCGCCGCCGGCTGGACGATCACCCTCGCGGCACTTCTGGCCGCCGCCGCCATCCTCACCTTCCGCCCGCGTCCCCTCCCGTCCCCCACCGTCGCCCCCGCCTAACCCCCACCGTCGAGTACGCACAAATTGCACGCTCCCGGCTCCGGGGACGTGCAATTTGTGCGTACTCGACGGGGGGCGGGACGGGTCAGCGAGCGGCGGGGTCGCGGTCGTCGACGTTCGCGGGGGCGGCGGCGTCGAGCTCGTCGGGGAGCTCGAGCGGGCGGCGCGTGTAGTAGCCGCGCGCCTTGCGGTAGAAGAGCGCGATCGGCACGACGCCGAGGACGATCAGCCCGAGCCCGAGGATGTTGACGACGATCGCGTCGTCCTGGAAGTTCTGCATGATCCCCATCACGAACATCACCCCCATGAACACCGCACCGGCCGCCGGCCAGAGCCCGATGAGGAGGAAGTTCTTCACCGACTTCAGCAGCACCTTCCGGTAGGCGACCACCACGGCCACCCCGGCGAGCGTGTAGTAGAACGCGATCTGGATGCCGATGGACAGGATGGCGTTGTTCATGATCTCGCCGACATTGCCGACGAAGTTCGATCCGACGAACAGCACGATCGACACTCCGACGACGACGAGCGTCGCGAAGGCCGGCGTGCGCCACTTCGGGTGGATGCGGCCGAAGACCTTCGGGATGGTGTTGTCGCGTCCCATCGAGAACAGCGTCCGGGTGACCTGGATGAGCGTGGTCTCCAGCGTCGCGATGGTCGACAGCGCGACGGCGATCACCAGCACCTTTCCGCCGATGCCGGGCCACACGGCGTCGCCGAGCACGGACAGCACGTTGGCGCTGTGCTCCTCGATCGTCTTCTGCGGCAGGATCACCAGCGTCGCGATCGTGAAGATCTCGAACAGCAGGAAGACGATGATGACGCCGATGATGCCCGCCGACCCGGCGTTCTTGTGGCCGTCCTTCGTCTCCTCGTTGAGGTTGGCGGACACATCCCAGCCCCAGAAGTAGAACGCCGCGACCAGCGCGGCCGACACGAAGACGCCCTGGCCGGTGAGGTGCTGGAAGCCCAGCCAATCCCACGAGAACGACGGCCCGGCGTGGGCGGACGTCGCCGCCCGCACGATCATCAGCACGGCGAAGAGCACGAGGATGCCGACCTCGATGACCGACATGATCCACTGCGCCCGCGCGGTGACGTGCACGCCGAACAGCACGCACGCCGCCATGACGAGGAACCAGAGCGCGCCGACACCGGTGATGAGCGGAACGTTCTCGGCCTGCTCCGGAGCGAACAGCGTGACCGTCATGGCCCCGGCGGGCAGGGCGCCTGCGACCATGAAGATCGTCGCCGAGATGACCAGCGCCCAGCCCGAGAGGAAGCCGAGGATGGGGTGGAGCGCCCGCGCGACCCACGAGTAGGCGGCGCCGGCGTTCACGTCGAGCCGTCCGAGGTACAGGAACGCCCAGGCGATGCCGAGCATCGGGATGCCGCACCACAGGAGCGCGGCGGGCGCGCCGAGCGCGGCTGCTCCCACGAGCGTCGCGGTGGTGGCCGCGATCGAGTAGGCGGGTGCGCTGCCCGCGACGGCCATCACGATGGACCCGGCGGCGCTCACGCCATCGGCCGCTAGGCCGTGGTGGTCTCCCCGGTGCTGGTCGGCGCCGCCTTCGTGCGAGGCATCCGGCCGGGAACTGGTCTGCGTCATTGCTCTCCCTGGCTTCGAGGGTCGCGGGTCGACGGGCGGGGGCGCGACGTCGGTGTGCGACAGGGGGACGTTAGCAACATCCGGCCCGAAGGACAAGCGAATGACGACGGATTCGGTTGCCGATTTGCTGATTGCGCCCTGAAAACGTTGTGAATATCCATATCCGCAACGGAACGGGTTGCCACGCATGCCGGACGCCACGCTCCACCCCCGAGCGGGTCGCTTGATCGGGGACGACCGGGATGCCTAGGGTTGCGCATGCCCGACGACGAGGAGACCGCCGCCCCGCCTGCCCGACGCATCTCGCGGCGAGCCCTCATCGGCGGGGTCGCCGGCGGCATCCTCGGCGCGGCGGCCGTCGCGGGCGGTGCGTATGTCGTGCCGCGGATCTTCCGCGGAGCGGAGGACGGCCTCCTGGTCGACCGCCTCACCGACCGGAAGGGCTTCACCGTCGCCCACCGCGGCGGCTCCCTCGACTGGCCGGAGATGTCGATGGAGGCGTACCGGAACTCGGTGGCGGCCGGAGTCAACGCCCTGGAGATCTCGCTGGCCCGCACGTCGGACGGCGTCTGGTTCGGGCTGCACGACGAGACGCTCGACCGCACCTCCGGCACCTCGGGATTCGTCGCGGCGGAGCACACCTGGAAGGAGGTCCGGCAGCACCGCATCTCGGCCGCCGAGACGAACGATCCACGCCAGCCTGCCCAGCCGTATCTCCGATTCGAGGAGCTCATCGCCGCTTACGCCGCGACGCACACGATCTTCGTCGACCCGAAGGTGGTCCCCGTCGAGCACTTCGGCGAGCTGTTCGCGCTCATGGCGACGGTCGACCACCCGACCAACACGTTCGTCGCCAAGGGCTACTGCACCGCACGCGAGTGGCCCGTGGATGCGCGCGGCCGCGGTTTCCGCACCTGGGGGTATTACTACGGGGCGGAACTCGCCTCCGACCCGCAGCTGTTCGCCTCCACCGCCGAGCGCTGGAGCTGGCTCGGGCTCGACTACAACGGCGGCGAGGATGCCTGGCGGACCTTCATCGGGAGCGGCAAGCCGGTGCTCGCGCACATCGTCCCGTCGCGTGCGGCCGCCGACAAAGCTCTCGGGTTGGGCGCCGGCGGGATGGTCGTCTCCGGCGTGCGCGAGGTCCTGCGCAGCTGAGTCGTTCCGTCAGGCCGGCTTGCGCGACGCGGTGACCGTGAACTTCGGGTTGCGGGCGATCTGCCGCGTCGGGCCGACCGCACGCTCGATCGCCGCGCGGTAGCCGAGGTGCGAGTTCCACACCGTCCATAACTCCCCGCCCGGGGACAGCACCCGGCCGGCGTCGGCGAAGAGCCGCTGCGCGATCCCCGTGTGGACGGCTCCCCCGATGTGGAACGGCGGATTCAGCACCACGAGGTCCGCGGACGCGTCGGGCTGCGACGACAGCCCGTCATCCCGGACGACGGTGACCCGCTCCGCGACGCCGTTGGCCGTCGCGGTCGCAGCGGCCGACGCGACCGCGGCCGCCGACTGGTCGGTGGCGATGACGCGGAGGCCGGGACGCGCCACGGCGAGCGCCGACGCGATCACGCCCGTCCCGCAGCCGAGGTCGATCGCCGTGCGCGCCTCCGGGACGGCCGCATCGAGAACGCCGAGCAGGAAGCGCGTTCCGATGTCGATGGACGTCCCCGCGAACGCCGCGCCGTGCGCGCACACCCACAGCCCGGTGGCGGTGTCGCGGGCGCGCTCCGGCCAGCGGTCGAGCACGGTGGCGGCGGCGGGATGGGGGGCGCGCACGGTCAGCACGCGCGCCTTCTGCCGTGCGAGGGACGCCTCCACCGAGCCGAAGACCTCGCCGACCACGTCGTTCATCGCCGTCGTCATGTGCTTCAGCATCCCGCCCGCGTAGACGACGACATCGGCCCTCGCGTGCTCCGCGATCAGTGTCGCGATCTCCTGCAGGGCGTCCAGGCTGCGGGGCAGTCGGAGCAGGACGGTGCGCGCACCGCGCACGAGCGTCTCGTCGAGCGGCCGGTGCTCGTACGTGCCGGTGAGTCCCAGCTCGGCGGCGTTCGCGTCGAGGGCGCGCTCGCCGGTCAGGGCGTCCTGGTGCACGCGGATGTCGCGCGCACCACGGGCGGCGGCCGCGAGGGTCAGCGCTCCGTAGCCGTCGCCGATCACCACCAGACCCGGTTGCTGCAGCGCATCGCCGGCGATGTCGGCCAGGAGGCGGTCGGCGGCGTCCGCGGCGAACAGGTTCGGCGCCTCGACGTCCGGACGCCGCCGGAGGCGGTCGTATGGGAAGTCGGAGGCTGCGGAGGTCACGCCCTCCAGTCAATCAGAGGCGACCGGAGGGGGTGACATCCGCAGGGATGCGGTGGCCGGGAGCTCAGGAGGCCCGCGCGGCCTCCTCCTCCAGTTCCTCCTTCTCCGAGAAGTCCATCATCGGAGGCTTGCGACGGAACCCGCGGGTCAACACGGCGAGATAGACGACGCCGACGAGCATCCACGAGAGCCCGACGATGAACGTGGTGGCCGTGAGCGACGTCCACAGCCAGACGGTGAGGACGAAACCGATCGCGGGCAGCACGCCGTAGCGCACCCACTCCCCGGCCGAGGGCGCGGTGCGGCCGCCCTTCGGGAAGAGGTGGTGCTTGATCACCGAGAGGTTGACCATCGAGAAGGCCGCCAGCGCACCGAACGAGATCATCGTCGCGGCTTGATCGAGCGTCAGCACGAGGGCCAGCAGCGACACGACGGAGACCGCGAGCGCCGCCACCCACGGGGTGCGGAACCGTGAATGGAGGGTGCCGAAGATGCGCGGGAGCACGCCATCCCGGCCCATCGAGTAGATGATGCGCGAGACGCTGACCTGGGTCGTCATCCCCGATCCGAACGCGCCGACCACATAGACGGCGACGAAGAACGACGTCAGGAACGTGCCGCCCACCTTGGCCATCAGGTCGACGCCGGCCGAGTCGACCTGGGCGAAGTCGCGCCAGTCCGGGTACACCAGGGCGCCGAGCCAGGAGACGACGATGAAGATCGCGCCGCCGATGAGAGTGGTCAGAAGGATGGCGCGCGGGATGTCGCGCTTCGGGTTCTTCGCCTCCTCCGACAGGGTCGAGACCGCGTCGAAGCCGAGGAACGACAGGGCGAGCACGGCGGCGCCCGCGAAGATCGGCCCCAGGCCGCCCTTCCCGGGCAGGAACGGCTCGATCAGGCTCGGCGTCTCGGACGACGGGTTGGTGAGCAGCTCCTTGATGGCGAGCACCGCGAACACGACGACGAGAAGCACCGACAGGGCCACGATCGCCACGTTGAGCCGGTTGACCAGGGTGATTCCGAGCACGTTGAAGAGCAGCACGAGCAGCAGCGACGCCAGGGCGAACACCCAGCCCGGGATGTCCGGGAACTGGGTGTTGAGGTACAGCCCGATCAGCAGGAAGTTGATCATCGGCAGGAAGAGGTAGTCGAGCATCAGCGTCCACCCGGTCAGGAAGCCGATGTGGCCGCCGAATGTCTGCTGGGTGTACGTGTACGCCGAACCGGACACCGGGAACGCACGCGCCATCGCGCCGTAGCTGAGTGCCGTGAACAGCATCGCGACCAGCGCGACGACGTAGGCGGACGGCAGGTGGTTGTCGGTCGACTGGGTCACGATGCCGTAGGTCGTGAAGACGGTGACAGGGGCGAGGTAGGTGAGGCCGAACAGCACGAGGGCTGTCGGGCCGAGCGCCCTCTTGAGCCGCGGCTGCGGCGGCAGGTCGGTCGTGGTCATGTGGTGCTGCCTCTCTGGGATGGAGTGGTGCAATCGGGGGTGGGTATCAGCTCCGTACGGTGGTCGCGCGGCGGACGCCGGCGACCCAGGTTCCGAGTACGCGGACGGATCGCAGGTCGTGCGGGTCCACGTGGCGCGGGTCGGTGTCGAGCCAGACCAGGTCCGGGGACGACCCCGGACGCAGCTCGCTGCGCGCACGCTGCGCGAAGGCCTGGCGGGCGACGCCGGAGGAGTAGGCCTCCAGCGCGTCGGTGAGCGGGATGCGCTCGGCAGGGGTCCATCCGGCCTCCGGAACCCGCTGCTCGGTCTGGCGGGTCACCGCCGTCGCGACGCCGGGGCGCCAGTCGGCGCTGCTGACCGGCCAGTCGCTCCCGAAGGAGACGCTCGCCGACTCGAGCAGGGTGCGGATGGGGTACTGCAGTCGTTCGCGCTCGGGGCCGAGGCGCGGGATGGTCAGGTCGAGCATCATCGGATCGAGCTGCGCCCAGAGCGGCTCGAAGTTGGCGATGACGCCGAGGCGCTCGAAGCGGGGCAGGTCGACCGGGTCGACGACCTGGACGTGCGCGATCACCGGACGGCGGTCGCGCGCGCCGTTGGTGCTCTCGACCGCCTCGAAGACGTCGAGGGCGGTGCGCGTCGCGGCGTCGCCGATCGCGTGCAGGTGCAGCTGGAAGCCGAGCTTGTCGAAGGTGACGGCCGCCGCGGTGAGCTCGGCCGCATCCCAGTTGGGGAGTCCGCGGTCGCCCGGGGTATCGGTGTAGTCGGCGAGCATGGCCGCCGTGTGGTTCTCGATGACGCCGTCCACGAACACTTTCACGGTGGCTGCGGTCAGCAGCGGATCGCCGAGCTCCTCGACGCGGCGGCGCGACTCGACGAACTCGGGTACCTGGTCGCGCCAGCGCACGGGGTCGGCGCGGAGGGCCAGATTCACCCGCGTCGACAGCAGACCTCGCGTGGACGCCTCGAGGTACGCCTCCACCTCGGCCGGCTCGACCCAGGCATCCTGCACCCACGCGATCCCGAGCTCCGCGTACTCGGCGGTCGCCAGTCGCAGGGCCTCGACACGCTCGTCGTGCGTCCGCCCGGGCTCGGCCGGGATCAGGAGGTCGACCGCTCCGGGCTCCTGCAGGATGCCGAGCGGAGATCCATCGGACCGGCGCGGGATGCGGCCCAGCGCCGGCTCGGGCGTGCTCGCGTCGATCCCGGCCCGCCGAAGCGCCTCCGAGTTCACCCACACCGTGTGGTAGTCCCACGCCCGCAGCACGACCGGGCGGTCGGGGATGGCGGCGTCCAGCCAGCGCGCGTCGAACATCCCGTCGGGCGCCAGGGTCGCGTCGTAGCTTCCGCCGTAGATCCACTCCTGCTCGGGATGCGCGTCCGCCCACGCTTTGACGCACGCGACGATCTCCTCGACCGATGTGCAGCTCCGCACCTGGGGGCCGAGCTTCTCCAGCCCACCTTGCAGGGGATGCGCGTGACCGTCGCCGAAGGCGGGAGCGAGCACACCGCCGAGCAGGTCGACCGTCTCGTCCGCCGTGGCGCTCAGGCCGCGGGCCTCCGCGTCGATGGCGATGATCCGACCGTCCTCCACCGCGACCGTGGCGTGCTCGACGGCGTCGGAGCGATAGCTGCTCAGGATGGTGCCACCGGTGAAGACGGTCGTGCTCATACAGCCTCCGTGTTACAGAAAAATGAACGGCGTTCTTTTATTTCGTCAGATACTAGGGTGTGATCGAGCCGGAGGGGAAGAGCATGGCCGAGATCGATCGCCCGGCGCGTCGGGTGGGGCGCCCGAAGACGACGGTGCTGACCCGCGATCTCATCGCCGAGGCCGCCCTCCGCCTGCTCGACGAATCGGGCGCTGAGGGCTTCACGATGGCGCGGCTCGCGCAGGCCCTCCGCGTGCGGCCCAGCGCCCTGTACAACCACGTCGACGGTAAGGAGGACGTCATCGCCGGCGTCCGGGAGCTCATCTCCGACCGCATCGACGTCAGCGCGTTCGCGACCCTGCCGTGGGATGCCGCGATGCTCGACTGGGCGCACTCGTATCGCCTCGCCTTCGCGACGCATCCCCCGACGATCGCCCTCCTCGCCACCCTGCCGCTGACCGGCGCGCTGCGCACGATGCACATGTACGACACGGTCGTCCAGGCGATGGTGCGCGCCGGGTGGCCGGAACCCGAGGTGCTGCCGACGATCGTCGCGGTCGAATCGTTCATCCTGGGCTCGGCGCTCGACGCGATCGCACCCGCCGACATGTTCGACCCGTCCGGAGCGGAGGACCAGGTTCCGTCGTTCGGCTCGGCCTACGCGGCGCGCGACCGGGCGCTCGGCGCGACGGCGCCCGCGGACGCGGCGTTCGAGATCGGGCTCACCGCCCTGCTCGACGGCCTGCGTGTGCGCTACGAACGCGTGCGCATGCCGGTGGGATGACGCGGGGCTAGATCCAGCCCTTCCGCTTGAAGACGACGTACAGGCCGACGCCCAT
Source organism: Leifsonia sp. 115AMFTsu3.1 (assembly GCF_004362795.1). Taxonomy (NCBI): domain Bacteria; kingdom Bacillati; phylum Actinomycetota; class Actinomycetes; order Micrococcales; family Microbacteriaceae; genus Leifsonia; species Leifsonia sp. 115AMFTsu3.1. The sequence goes on along the minus strand of NZ_SNYB01000002.1, from coordinate 351,284 downwards.
CCCGAGCATCAGCAGGAGCGCGAACGGGTAGCCGAAGGCCCAGTGCAGTTCCGGCATGACGCGGAAGTTCATGCCGTAGATCGTGCCGACGAGGGTCGGGGCGAACAGGATCGCCGCCCAGCCGGAGATCTTCTTCACCTCGTCGTTCTGCTGTCGGCCCACGAGCGCCGTGTGCACGGTGAGCGCGTTCTGCAGGATCTGACGGAAGCCGTCCGCGCGTTCGGTGACGCGGATCACGTGGTCCTCGACGTCGCGGAACCTATCCCGCAGGCCCTCGTCCGCCTCGTGGGCGATCAGGCCCTCGCGCAGGCTGCGCAGCACATCCTTCAGCGGGTCGACCGCGCGCTGGAAATGCATCACCTCGGTCGACAGCTCGTAGATGCGCCGTGTCACACCGCGGTCGCCCGAGAACAGCTGGTCCTCGATCTCGTCGATGTCGTCCTCGAGGCCCGCGACGACGGGCGCGTACTCGTCCACGATCTCGTCGAGGATGCCGTACAGCGCCGCGATCGGACCGTGCGCCAGCAGCGCGGCGTCCCCCTCGAGCCGTTTGCGTACCCGCGCCAGATCGGGGGTCTCAAAGTGCCGGACGGTGATGACGAAGTCGTCGCCGAGGAAGACGTGCACCTCGCCGAACTCGACCTTCTCCGTCTCGTCCACGTAGCTCGCCGGCCGCAGGACGACGAAGAGCATGTCGCTGTACTTCTCGATCTTGGCGCGCTGGTGACCGGAGAGGGCGTCCTCGACGGCGAGCGCCGGCAGGTCGAACTCCTTCGCCACGGCGGACAGCTCGCTTTCGCTGGGCCGGTACAGCCCGATCCAGGCGAAGCCTCCGCGGTCGCGCACCGTCTCGCTGGTCTCCTCGAGCGACGGCGGTTCGGTGCGGACGCCGTCCACGTACACGGCGTTGTCGACGATCATCGCGCCTCCTTCTTGAGCAACCGTACGCCCGACGCAGGCTCCTCCCGGACCACGGACACGGGCGCACCTAGACTGACAAGGATGTCCGCGCTCGCCTGGCTCGCCGCCGCCCTCGTCGTGGTGGGCGCGTACCCGACGTACCGGTTCGCCCGCCGGGCCTGGCGGTTCCGTGCGACCGCGACGGTCATCGCGGTGATCGCCGGGCAGCTCGTCGGACTCGCCCTCGTCGTGCTCGGCGTCGTACTGCTGCCCCGCCCGGATCTGACCGGTGCCGGCTGGTTCGCCGTGCTGCTCGCCGCGACCGTGCTGCCGCTGGCGATCGGGGATGTGCTGCAGTCGGCCGGGCAGCGGGGTGCGCGCATCGCTGTCGCCGCGGTCGCAGCCGTACTGACGGTCGGAGTGGTCGGTGTCACCGTGCAGCCGGCGTTGGCCCGGCCCATCGTCGCCGGCCGCAGCATCCCCGTCACGGCGAAGACCCTCGCCGAGGGCTACCAGCTGGCGGTGCGCATCCCGGCCACCCGCTCCGGCTTCGAGGCGCGGGCCGCGCACCTGTTCGTGCCGCCCGGGTGGCTGCGCGACCCGTCGGGCACGCGTCCGGTCGTCGAGATGATGATGGGGCAGCCCGGCAACCCGACGCTCGGAGCCACTCTCGACGCCCTGCACAGCCTCGGGCAGCAGCGGCTCGACCAGGCGCCGTTCGTGCTCGTCGTCGACCAGCTCGGCGCCGTCGACAAGAACCCGCCGTGCGCCGACACCTCCGCGGGCAAGCTCGACACGTACCTGTCGCAGGATGTCCCCGCGTGGATCGACGCGAACCTCCCCGCGTCGCCGGACCGCGCCGACCGCGTGATCGCCGGCTTCTCGCACGGCGGCGAGTGCGCTGCGTACCTGGGCGCGAAGTACCCGGACACGTGGGGTGCGGTCATCGACGTCTCCGGGCCCGACAAGCCGGGCGAGTACCGGCCGACCGTCACCCGCGACCGCTACTTCGGCGGCGACCAGGTGGCGTACGAGAAGACCTGGCCGGCGAACGTCCTCGCCGCCAACGACTACCCCCGGCCGACGGTCGGGATCTTCGTGGCCGGCGCGGAGGACCGGCACTTCCGCCAGCAGGTCGAAGACACCGCGACCGCCGCCGAGAACGCCGGCTGGAAGGTCACCTACTGGGCCGTGCCCGGCGAAGGCCACTCCGGTCCGACCCTCGTGAAAGGCCTGGCCACCGGCTACAACCAGCTGATCGGATCGTGGGTGAAGACCGGCGCGACAGGCCAGGGAGACCGGTTCCTGTGTGCCGCGGACCAGACCGGCCGGGCGTGCGGCCTGACGCAGGCGGCGGCGGTCGGCGGGACGGTCGCGATGGTCGACCTGTCGGTGCTCGCGGTGTTCCTGATCATCACGCTCGGCCTGTTCTTCGCCCGCCGCGGTGTGACGCTGCGCCGGCCGCGCGCGTCGCTCGACGACTGAGCCCACCCCCTCACGATTTGCGCCAAATCTCGGTTATCCGTCGCTCATAACGGAGATTTGGCGCAAATCTCGTCCTACGCGGCGACGGCCTCCCGCGACGCGACGAACGCATCCACGCAGCGGCGGATCTCCTCCTCCGTGTGCGCGGCCGACAGCTGCACGCGGATGCGCGCGCGGCCCTTCGGCACCACGGGGTAGGAGAACGCCGTCACGTAGACGCCCTGGCGCTGCATCTCGTCGGCCATGCGCGCGGTGAGCGCGGCATCCCCGAACATGACAGGGACGATGGGATGCGCCCCAGGCAGCAGTTCGAATCCCGCCTCGGTCATCAGCCGCCGGAACAGTTCCGCGTTGGTGACGAGCTGCGCCCGCAGATGGTCGGACTGCTCCAGCAGGTCGAGCGCAGCGAGGGTTCCCGCGACGATCGACGGCGCGAGGGTGTTCGAGAACAGGTACGGCCGCGAGCACTGCCGCAGCAGGTCGACGATCTCGCGGCGGCTCGAGACGTAGCCGCCGGACGCGCCGCCGAGCGCCTTGCCGAAGGTGCCCGTGTAGATGTCGACGCGGTCGGACACCCCGCAGAACTCGGGCGTGCCGCGGCCGTGCTTCCCGACGAAACCGACCGCGTGCGAGTCGTCGACGAAGACCAGGGCTCCGAACTCGTCCGCCAGGTCGCAGATCTCCGCGAGCGGGGCGATGTATCCGTCCATTGAGAAGACGCCGTCGGTGACGATGACGATGAAGCGCGCTCCTGCGTCACGCGCCGCCTCCAGTTGCGCCCGCAGGTCGGCCAGGTCGCGGTTCTTGTAGCGGTACCGCTGGGCCTTCGACAGGCGGATGCCGTCGATGATGGATGCGTGGTTCAGCTCGTCGGAGACGATGGCGTCCTCCGGGCCGAACAGCGTCTCGAACACGCCGCCGTTGGCGTCGAAGCAGGAGGAGAACAGGATGGTCGCCTCCGTGCCGAGGAACCGCGACACCCGCCGCTCCAGCTCGAGGTGCTGCTCCTGGGTGCCGCAGATGAAGCGCACGCTCGCCATCCCGTAGCCCCAGTCGTCGAGCGCTGTCTTGGCGGCGTCCCGGAGGGCCGGATGATCGGCGAGTCCGAGGTAGTTGTTGGCGCAGAAGTTGAGCACCTCCTGGCCGTCGGCGGTGATCAGCGCCGACTGGGGGCCGTGGATGCTGCGCTCGCGCTTGGTGAGGCCGGCCTCCTCGATCTCCTGCAGCTGTGTCGCGATGTGCTCCCGGAAGCTCCCGTACATATTCAGACCTCCGTCCAGTCGAGGATGACCTTGCCCCCGCCTGCGGACGCGGCGGCGGCGAACCCCTTCTCCCAGTCGCGGGCGGGGAAGCGGTCGGAGACGATCGATGCGATCGCGTCGTGCAGCTCGACAGAGGTCTGCAGCATCGCGCCCATGGCGTTCCAGGTCTCGAACATCTCGCGGCCGTAGATGCCCTTGAGGGTCAGCATGTGGGTGACCACGATGCCCCAGTCGACGGCGATCTGTTTCGACGGCAGCCCGAGCATGGCGATGCGGCCGCCGTGGTTCATGTTCTCGATCATCGACGGCAGCGCAGTGGGGGCGCCGCTCATCTCGAAGCCGACGTCGAAGCCCTCGCGCATGCCGAGCGCCTTCTGGGCCTCATGGATGTCGTGCTGCGACACGTCCACGGTGAAGTCGGCGCCCATCCCGCGCGCGAGTTCGAGCCGCTGTGCGCTGATGTCGGTGCCGACGATGAAGCGGGCGCCGACGTGGCGGGCGACCGCGATGGCCATCAGGCCGATGGGACCGCATCCCGTGACCAGGACGTCCTCGCCGACGACCGGGAAGGCGAGCGCGGTGTGGACGGCGTTGCCGAGCGGGTCGAACAGGGCGCCGACCTCCGGCTCGATGGCGCTGTGGTGCACCCAGACGTTCGTCGCGGGGAGGACGAGCTGCTCGGCGAAGGCGCCGTCGCGCTGCACCCCGACACCCTGGGTACGGATGCACATCTGGCGGCGGCCGGCTCGGCAGTTGCGGCAGGTGCCGCAGACGATGTGCCCTTCGCCGGACACCAGGTCGCCGACCTCGACATCGCGGACCAGCGGTCCGACCTCGACGACCTCGCCGAAGAACTCGTGGCCGGGGATGAGCGGGGCCTTCACGGCCGACGCCGCCCAATCGTCCCAGCGCTGGATGTGCAGGTCGGTGCCGCAGATGCCGGTGCGCAGAACGCGGATCCGGACATCTTCCGGACCCATCTCGGGCTCGGGGACATCCACCAGTTCGAGGCCGGGCCCGGCCTCGCTCTTGAACAGGGCTCTCATCGTCGCTTCCTCGTGGGAGTCGGTGTGCTTCATCGCTCGGCCGCCGGTGCGCCTTGTGGGCGCGGGCGGCCGAGCAAAAGCCTAGTCCTCGCAGCATCGGGTGAGTCGTCGATGACGACGATGGCGCCGACCACCTCGAGTTGTCACTGCATCAGGAACTTCTCCGCCGCGCCGATGGTCGTCCGGTTGGCGATGAGCGCGCCCGTACCCGCGTTGTCGGCACTCACGTACTTTCCGTTGGCGACCGCCAGCAGGCTGATCGTGCCGTCCCTGTTGGGGACGACCGTGAACTTCTCCCAGGGACCGATCGCGGTGCGATTCGCGATGAGCGCGCTGGCGCCCTCATCTTCTGCGACGACGTACTTGCCGTTGGCGCCGGCGCGGAGGCTGACGGTTCCGTCGCCGTTGTTGAGCACGGTGAACTGCTCCCACAGCCCGGCCTGCGACCGGTTCGCCATCAGCGGCCGCTCGCCCTCGTCTTCCGCCGTCACGTACAGTCCGTTGACCTGCGCGACCAGCTGGACATCGCCGACCACCGCCGCGGGCAGCACTGTCACGGCCTGCGAGCGGGCCGACAGCACCCGGTAGCCACCCTGGGACGCCTCCCAATAGGCGCTCACTTCCACGGTGTAGTCGATGTAGCCGACTCGGAGATCGAGGGGCGTGACGACGTGCTTCAGCGTCGCGACGAACTGCTCCCCGGGCTGAAGCGGGTCTTCTCGGACGCCCCACGGAGAGCCGGGGTCGTCGGCTCTGTTCCAGCGCGTGCCGTTGAGCGCGACACTTCCGGTGTTGGCGATCGTCGTGCGGATGGCGACGGCGTCGCCCACGCGCGCCGGGTTCGAGGTGGTCCATCCGGGATCCACCAGCTCTGCTCGTGCGGTCACATGCCCGACCTCCTGCGCCTGCGCGCTGACCCGGCTGGACGGGTCGACGGCTGATGCTGCTGCCGGCTCGGCCGGCATGACCAAGCCGGCCCCGGTGATGGCCATGATCGCCGCCGCCGCGATCGTTCGGTACTGACGAGAGACATTTCGCACTCTGGGCTCCAATGTGAGGTGGTAGAGCCCAGCCTGTCATGGACCTCCGACGTTCGACCAGGAGCATATTGTCGAGATCCGCTGTCGACACGACGGCGAGACCTTTAGAGTTCAGCCATGAAGCGCGCGCTGATCGTGATCGACCTGCAGAACGAGTACGTGACCGGGAACCTGAAGATCTGCTACCCGGATCTGATGGAGTCCATCCCCAACATCGAGGTCGCGTGGGACGCGGCCGACGACCACGGCGTGCCGGTCGTCGTGGTGCAGCACATCGAGGACGAGGGGTCGCCGGTCTTCGCGCGCGGCTCGGACGGCGCCGCGCTGCACGAGACGATCATCGACCGCACGCCCGCGCACGTGGTGACCAAGGGGAGCGTCTCGGCGTTCCCCGGCACCGATCTCGAGAGCTGGCTGCGGGCCAACGACGTCGACACGGTCACCATCGCCGGTTACATGACGCAGCACTGCTGCGCGGGGACGGCTCGGGATGCGTCCGAGCTCGGGTTCACCGTCGAGTTCCTGTCGGATGCCACGGGCACGCTCGACCTCGTCAACGAGGCAGGCGCGATCTCGGCGGACGCCCTCCACCGCAGCGTGCTGGTGACGATGCAGTCGGAGTTCGCCGCCGTCGCGACGACGGAGGAGTGGACGCTCGCGGTCGAGGCCGGTGACACGCTGCCGGTGTCGAACCTGTGGGACAGCACCGGCCACGCACGGCTCCCGGAGAAGCACGCCGAACTGCACAAGCTCATGCGCGAGGTGCGGGCCGGGATCGACGACGACATCGCCGCGACCGAGGCGCACAACATCCAGAACACCCTCTACGTCGGCCAGGGCGTCTCGTCGCTCTGACCCGGCGCCGAAGCGCACGTTGTGGCGGCTATTTCGGGGATTTAGCGGCCACGACGTGCACTTCGACGGAAGATGGAGGGAGGGCGGAGGGCGTCAGCGCTCGAGGGGGCGCCAGACGACGAGCTGGTTGCTGCGGCGCACGCGGGTGCCTGCGCGCATCGAGACGACCTCGCCCTCCGAGCCCGCCGCGAACACGCGGCGGCCGGGACGGTTCAGGAGCTCGTCCGCGAGGGCGCTCTCCAGCTCCCGGACGCGGCCGCGGAGTTCGCCCACCTGATCCTCCAGTTCGAGGATGCGGCGGATGCCCTCCAGGCTCACGCCCTCCGAGCCGAGGCGGGCGATCTCCTGCAGCTTCTCGATGTCGCGCATCGAATAGCGGCGCGACTTTCCGGCCGTGCGGCTGGGGCTGACGAGTCCGAGCCGGTCGTACTGGCGGAGCGTCTGCGGGTGCATGCCCGCGAGCTCCGCCGCGATCGAGATCACGAAGACCTGGCTGTGCTCGTCCATCGTCAGCTCCGGGCCTTGGCCAGGATGTCGTCGCGCGGGTTCTCGTCGGGAAGCTTCGCGGCGAACGCCTCGAGCGCCTCCTTGGCGTCGGCGGACAGGTGCGACGGGACGGCGACCTGGACCACGGCGAGCAGGTCGCCGGTGCCCTTGCTGGTCTCGACGCCGCGGCCCTTCACGCGCAGCACGCGGCCGCTCGGTGTTCCTGGGGCGACGCGCAGCTTGACGGGGTCGCCGCCGAGCGTCGGCACCTCGATGGTCGCGCCGAGCGCGGCCTCCGCGAAGGTGACCGGGACGTTGACGCGGAGGTTCAGGCCGTCGCGCTCGAAGACGGGGTGCTTGCGCACAGAGACGGTGAGCACGATGTCGCCCGCCTCCCCGCCGTCCGGGCTCGGCTGGCCCTTGCCGCGCAGCTTGATCTTCTGTCCGTCCGCGACGCCGGCGGGGATCTTGACCTTGATGGGCTTGCCGTCGGACGCCTGCAGGGTGATGGTCTCGCCGCGGGTCGCGGTCACGAAGTCGATGGTGGTGTGTGCGGTCACGTCACGGCCGCGCGTCGGGCCGCCGTAGCCGCGGAACCCGCCGGTCGTCGTGCCGAACCGGCCGTTGCCGAAGAGCCCGCCGAAGACGTCGTCGAAGTCGCCGCCGCCCTGCTGGAAGGTGTAGCGCTGGCCGCCCGCTCCGCCCTGGCCGAACATCCCGCCGAAGACGTCGTCGAAGCCGCCCTGGGCGCCGGATCCCGGAGCCGTGAACCGGGCACCGGTCCCCATGGCGCGGATCTGGTCGTACTCCTTGCGCTCTTCCGGATCGCTGAGCACCGAGTAGGCCTCGCTGATCTCCTTGAACTTCGCCTCCGCGGCGGCATCGCCGGGGTTGGAGTCGGGGTGGTACTTGCGGGCGAGCTTGCGGTAGGTCTTCTTGAGGTCCGCCTCGCTGACGTCCTTGGAGACGCCAAGGACCTTGTAGAAGTCCTTGTCGAACCAGTCTTGGCTAGCCACGGGCGCCTCCTCTCAAGTCGTTGTCGGTGTTCGTGGATGAAGTCTGCATGAAAAATCCTGCGCGCACAGGCCGAGCGGAGCGGCGGGAACCGTTCCCCGCCGCTCCGCCATGCCGTGCGCCGTGTCGCCGGGTCAGGCCGGCACCGCGACGACGACCTTCGCCACCCGGACGGTGGTGGAGCCCAGCCGGTAGCCGGTCTCGACCACCTCGGCGACGGTGTCCGCCGTCACGCCGGGGGTGGGCTGCTGGAAGATCGCCTCGTGGATCTGCGGGTCGAAGGGCTCGCCCTTCTCGCCGTACGGGGTGAGGCCGAGACGCTCGACCGCGGTCCGGAGCTTGGCGGCGATGGTGAAGAACGCGCTGCCCTCCCCCAGATCGCCGTGCTTCTCCGCGCGCTCGAGGTCGTCGAGCACGGGGATGAGCCCCTTCACCGCATCGCCGACCGCACGCTCGCGCTCGATCTCACGGTTGGCCTCGGTGCGCTTGCGGTAGTTCGCGTACTCCGCGGTCACCCGCTGGAGGTCGGCGAGACGCTCGGCCGCGAGCTGCTCGGCGGTCGTCTGGCCGGACAGGATGTCGAGGTCGTCATCGCTCAGGATGGGACCCTCCTCCTGGTTCTCGGCCGGTCCGACGTCGACGAGCTCCTCGTGCGCGAGGTCGTGCTCGCCGGCGTCGTCCGCCTTCTGCTCACCCTCGGGCTGCCGGACCTTCCCGGTCTCGGGGTCGATCCTCCGCTTGTCGCGGATGATCGGCTCCTCGTGTTCTGGCTCCGGGGAGCCGCCGTTCTGGTCCGACATGATTACTTCTTCTCCTCGTCCTCGACGACCTCGGCGTCGATGACGTCCTCATCGTCGGAGGAGGACTCGCCGGCCTGCTGGCCGTCGCCCGCCTCACCGGCCGGGGTCTCGGTCGGCTGTGCCGAGGAGTAGATCGCCTCGCCGAGCTTCTGCTGGCTGGAGCTGAGCTTCTCGTACGCGGTCTTCACCGCCTCGTCGTCGTCGCCGGCGAGGGCGGTCTTGAGGCCGTCCACGTCGCCCTGGACCTCGTTCTTGACGTCCTCGGGGAGCTTGTCCTCGTTGTCCTTGATCAGCTTCTCGATCGAGTAGACGAGCTGCTCGGCCTGGTTGCGGGTCTCGGCGGACTCGCGGCGCTTCTTGTCCTCGGCCGCGTGCTCCTCGGCCTCGCGCACCATGCGGTCGATGTCCTCCTTCGGCAGGCTGGACCCGCCGGTGATGGTCATCGACTGCTCCTTGCCGGTGCCCTTGTCCTTGGCGGACACGTGCACGATGCCGTTGGCGTCGATGTCGAAGGTGACCTCGATCTGCGGGATGCCGCGGGGGGCCGGGGCGATGCCGGTCAGCTCGAAGGTGCCGAGCGGCTTGTTGTCGCGGGTGAACTCGCGCTCGCCCTGGAAGACCTGGATCGCGACGGACGGCTGGTTGTCGTCGGCCGTGGTGAAGGTCTCGCTGCGCTTGGTCGGGATGGCCGTGTTGCGCTCGATGAGCTTGGTCATGATCCCGCCCTTGGTCTCGATGCCGAGGGACAGCGGGGTGACGTCGATGAGGAGGACGTCCTTGCGCTCGCCCTTCAGGACACCGGCCTGGAGTGCGGCGCCGACGGCGACGACCTCGTCCGGGTTCACGCCCTTGTTGGGCTCCTTGCCGGTCTCCTGCTTCACGAGCTCGGAGACGGCGGGCATACGGGTCGATCCACCGACGAGCACGACGTGCGCGATGTCGGAGACCTTGATGCCGGCCTCACGGATGACGTCCTGGAACGGCTTCTTGGTGCGGTCGAGGAGGTCGCTGGTCATCTGCTCGAACTGGGCGCGGGTGAGCGTCTCGTCGAGGTTGGCCGGGCCGTTCTCGGTGAGCGACAGGTAAGGCAGCTGGATGCTGGTCGACATGCTCGACGACAGCTCCTTCTTGGCCTGCTCCGCCGCCTCCTTCAGGCGCTGCAGCGCGATCTTGTCCTTGGAGACGTCGACGCCGGTGGAGTCCTTGAAGCGCTTGATCAGCCACTCCACGATCCGCTGGTCCCAGTCGTCGCCGCCGAGGCGGTTGTCACCCGCGGTCGCACGCACCTGGATGGTCGAGAAGTCGTCGTCCTTGCCCACCTCGAGCAGGGAGACGTCGAAGGTGCCGCCACCGAGGTCGAAGACGAGGATGAGCTCGTCCTCCTTGCCCTTGTCGAGGCCGTACGCGAGCGCGGCAGCGGTGGGCTCGTTGATGATGCGGAGCACGTTGAGGCCCGCGATCTCACCGGCCTCCTTGGTGGCCTGACGCTCGGCGTCGTTGAAGTACGCCGGGACGGTGATGACCGCGTCGGTCACCGTGTCGCCGAGGTACTGCTCGGCGTCGCGCTTCAGCTTCTGCAGGATGCGGGCCGAGATCTCCTGCGGCGTGTACTTCTTGCCATCGATCTCCTGGGTCCAGTTCGTGCCCATGTGGCGCTTGACGGACGAGATGGTGCGGTCGACGTTGGTCACCGCCTGGCGCTTGGCGGTCTCGCCGACGAGGACCTCGCCGTCCTTGGTGAAGGCGACCACCGACGGGGTGGTGCGGAAACCTTCCGCGTTCGCGATGACCGTGGGCTCGCCGCCCTCGAGCACCGCGACGACGGAGTTGGTGGTTCCGAGGTCGATTCCTACTGCACGTGACATGTGTGCTTCTCTCCTTTGTTGCTGGCTTGTGGCCGTGAAAGTCTGTGGTCAAGACTTGAGCCTCGACGGCTCAAGACTGTCATCCACAAGGGATGGTGTCAAGACGTCAAGCCCAAAACTTGAGTACACCAGACTCAACTTTGGAGAGGGGATACGTATTCCCCGTCAGTGCCGCGATTTCCAGTATCCGCAGAACACGATGTCGGCCTTCGCCGAGCCGGTGGAGAGCCAGTGCCTGCGCATCCCGACCGCCAGCTCCGACTCGCCTACAGCCCAGCCGTACGAGCGCACCGCGGGGACGGCGAGCGATCGCGCGGCATCGGCGGCGAGCGCGCCCGGAACGCCACCGCGCTCGCCCCGGACAGCCCAGCGCACATCCATCCCGGCCGGCGCGATGAGCTCCTGCACGTCGTCCGGGTTCGGCACCTCGATGACCGCGGTGCCCTCCAGCCCCGGCGAGACGCTGGAGCGCTCGGCGAGAGAGGCCAGGATTCCGGCCACAGCGGGAAGCCCGGTCTCGTCGGCGACGATCCGCAGGTGCGCGATCTCCGCGGCCGGAGCGAAGGTGCGGCCCTCGTCGATGATGGCGACCGCGTCGCCGCGCGCGCATCCCTCCGCCCAGGATGCGGCCGGACCGCTGGAGCCGTCGGCCGCCCGATGCAGGACGAAGTCCACGTCGAGCTCCGGGCCTTCGGGACCGTCCGGCCGGAAGGCCCGGACGGTGTAGTTGCGCAGCACCGGGCGCACGGCCTTCGAGATGGCGAGGTAGCGGGCGTAGGCCAGGGTGTCGAGCTTCGTGGGCAGCCGGTCGAGGGTCGAGTCGTCGCCCACCGGGATGAACAGCCGGAACCACTGGTCGTATCCCAGCGGCACGAACCGCTCGATGTCCCCGCCGCCGAGCGTCACGCGGACGAACCCGGACGAGATCCGTTCGCGGCGCAGAACGTGCAGGACGAGCAACTCGGAGCGCTCCGGCTTCACGCGCGTCGCCTGCATGTTGGTTCGTGCCATCGGAGCTCCCGTCGCCAGATTAGGTAAGCCTTACCTTATCTGGCACGGTGATCACGATCCACTCGTGTGCACGATCCAACGGTCGAACAGCGCGAGTTCCGCGGCATCGGGAGCCTCGAACCTCTGGAGCGACTCGTCGAGCACCTCTCGCGTGATCGGAACCTCTCCGTGACCCGGACGCTCGTTGCGCCCTTCGAGTCGTCGCCACAGCTCCTCGACGGGGATGTCGAAGACGTGCAGCTCGGTGATCGCCCCGAAACCCCGCGCGACCCGCCGGAGCTCGTCTCGCTCCGCCCGCGTCCACGACCCGTCCTCGAGGATCACGCTCTGCCCGTGTTCGAGCAGCTCCCGCCACAGCCGGTCGAGCCGCGCCTGCACCCGGTCGCGCAGCGGGTCGAAGTAGTCGAGTCCCAGGTCGGCCATCCACTCGTCGGTGCTGAAACGGATAGGGCTGAAACGGATGGGGCTGAAACGGATGGGGCTGAACCCGATGGCGCCGGTCTCGCGCGCCCGCTCGCGCGCCGCCGTCGTCTTGCCCGCGCCCGGCAGCCCGCAATACAGGATGAGGACCGGCCGGGCCGTCGCATCCACGGTTTCCTCCCCGACCACCGCTTCGTCCCCGACCACTACGGCTGGACGCGCGAGACCGTCCACGCGCCGCCGTCGACCCGCAGGTAGCGCAGCCGACGATGCAGGCGGTCCGGGCTGCCGTGCCAGAACTCGATGAGGTCGGGCACCACGCGGTACGCGTACCAGTTCTCCGGCCGACCGATAGGACCCTCCGCGGCCAGGATGTCGCGGGCGGCGGCGCGCAGCAGGTCGAGGTCGTCGAGGGGCGCGTCCTGCTCGCTCACCATCGTCGCGGCCTGCGCCTCACGCGTCCTGCGCGCGAACAGGTCGTCGGACTCGTCGTCGCCGAGCCGCTCCACCCGGCCGGTCACCCGCACCTGCTGCAGGAGCTCTCGCCAGTAGAGCACGACGGCGGCGCGCGGATCGGCCGCGAGCTGCCGTCCCTTCCGGCTGTCCGACGACGTGCCGAACTCGACGCCGTCGGCCGTGAGGCGCCTCAGAGCGACGGTGCGCGCATCCGGCGCGCCGTCCTCGTCGGTGGTCGCGAGCGTCGCCGCGAGCGCCTCGCGCACTCCGCGCTCCTTCGCCCGGCGGACCCACTCCTCGAGAAGTCCGCCCGGCTCCGCAGGCGGGTCGTCGAACTCCGGCAGGAACAAGTCGGCGTCTCCGGTGAGCGTGTGGGCCATAGCGTCACCATAGGCCCGGCACCGCGCGGCCCGGTGCGATTCACACCGGCCGCACAAGCACCGTCGATAGCGTCGGGATCATGGAAACGGATCCCGCCGCAGCCCCGCTCCTCTCCACGCGCGCCATCGAGGCGCTGCAGAACATCGACCCCGCGACGCTCAGCGAGGTGCAGGCGTTCCGGGACGATTTCGCGCGGTTCATCATGCCGTACAAGTTCGGCATCGACGAGATCTCGACCAAGGTGAGCATCCTCCGCGAGGAGTTCGCCGAGCTCCACGACTACAACCCGATCGAGCACCTCTCGAGCCGCCTCAAGTCGCCCGAGAGCATCGAGCAGAAGGTCATCCGCAAGAACTGCGAGCCGAGCTTCGATGCGATCCGCGAGGCGATCACCGACATCGCCGGCATCCGGATCGTGTGCAGCTTCGTCTCCGACGTGTACCGGGTGTTCGACCTGCTGACCGCGCAGGACGACGTCCGGGTGCTGCGCGTGAAGGACTACATCGCGCATCCGAAGTCGAACGGGTACAAGAGCCTGCACGTGATCGTCGAGGTTCCCGTCTTCCTCAGCGACGGGCCGGTGCTGGTGCCGGTCGAGATCCAGCTGCGGACGGTCGCGATGGACTTCTGGGCCAGCCTCGAGCACAAGATCTACTACAAGTACGACGGCGAGGTGCCGGCCGGTCTGCTGCGCGATCTGACCGCAGCGGCAGGCACGGCCAGCCAGCTCGACCTCACGATGGAGGACCTGCACCGGCAGGTGCGCGGCGACGACCGGGGAACGGTCTACAGCCTCCCCGCGTCGCGCTGAGCGGTCAGTAGCCGACCACCCCGGTGAAGTCCGGCGTGCCGTCGGGACGCGCGGGGAGCGGCTGGCCGTTGATGTAGCGCGGCCATTCGAGCCGGAGTCCCGCGGAGGCGTCGAGGCGCGGGTAGGCGGAGGTGGGCGCCGCGGCGGCGGAGACGGGCGCCGCGGCGGAGGCGGGCGCGGCGGCGGGTGCCGGTGCCGCAACGGGCGTGGGCGGAGCGGTCGGCGTCCAGCCGGGAGCAGCAGCCGGCGCCGCGGGCGGCGCGAACGTCGGACCCTGGGCGGGAGCCTGCACGGGCGGCGGCGCGTACGGCATCGCGCCCGGACCGGCATAGGGCGCCGGTGCGGGGCGCACCGCCTTCGGCCCGAACAGCGAGTACGTGAGCGGGATGAGCACCGTGCCGAGCGCATCCAGAATGGCCACCACGGCCACTCCACGCCAGTACGTCTCGCCGAAGTCGACGTGCGTCCAGATCAGCGGCAGCGACAGCCCGGCGGTCAGCAACCCGACGAGCACGAGGGTCGCGACCGTCACCTTGCTCATGATCGGCCCGGTGAACCGGCGCTGCGTGTTCAGCACCAGGTGGATGTGGAGCAGGCCGATCCGCGTCACCAGCACGAGCAGGAACCAGGAGAACGGCTGCCACCACGGGTCGTAGCCGTCGGACCCGTACAGGCCGTCGACCGGCTGCACGTCCGGGACCCACACCTTCCACAGCCCGATCCCGAACAGGTACACCGACGTGACGACGCTGACCGCGCCGAACCACGGGGCCCGCCGCGCCGAGACGTCGGCGTCGTACCAGGAGATCAGGGCGAAGAAGACGAACAGGGCGATGGTGCCGATCAGCCGCCAGCAGGTGTCGTCGAACCGGCCGAGGATGACGGCGTAGACGCCGACGAGGGCGGCGGCGATCAGCGCGCCGATCACCACGCGGGGCAGCAGGTGCCGCACCCACGCGTACGGGTTCGGGGCGGACGAGGCGGTGCTCACGATGGAACCTCCACGGGTCGGGTGCTCGTCACGATACCGGTGGCCCAGCGGTGAGCTGAATCCGTGCGGCCACCCAAAAGGCCACCGTGCGGTCGCGGAGCCGCGCCGTTCACCGGCCGTTCCCCGCCACGCCCTACGCTGTGGCTATGACAGGTGCCGAACCCCGCGGCGTCGACGGCGACGCCCTGGTGACGACCGCGAGCCCGCTCTTCGCCGACAGCGCGACCGACCGCCGCATCCCCCGCGGGTGGGTGGTCGCCTGGGCGGCCTGGGACTGGGGCGGAGCCGCCTTCAACGCGGTCATCACGACCTTCGTGTTCACCGTCTACCTGACCAGCAGCCTCTTCGTCTCGCCGTCGATCGTGGCGGCTCGGGATGCCGAGGCCAGTACGTCAGGACCGGCGCATGCCGCGTACGACGCCGCTGTCGCCGTGCTGTCGAGTGGTCTGGCGTGGGGCGTCGGCATCGCCGGCGCGGTCGTGGCCCTGCTTGCTCCCGTGCTCGGCCAGCGCACGGACGGATCGGGACGTCGCAAGCTGTGGCTGGGGGTCAACACCGGCGTCGTGGTGCTGGTCACCGCATGCATGTTCTTCGTGGTCGGCGAGCCGTCGTACTTCCTGCTCGGCGTCGCGCTTGTGGCGATCGGGACGGTGTTCTACGAGATCGCGACCGTCAACTACAACGCGATGCTGGTGCAGGTGTCGACGCCGAAGACGGTCGGGCGCGTGAGCGGGTTCGGCTGGGGCGCCGGGTATCTGGGCGGCATCGTCCTGCTCCTCATCGTGTACTTCGGGATGGTGACGGGCTCGGGCGGTCTGCTGCATGTTCCGACCGAGGACGGCCTCAACATCCGCATCATCGCGCTGATCGCGGCGGCGTGGACGCTGATCTTCTCGCTCCCCGTCCTGTTCGTCGTGCCCGAGATCCCGCCGAACGCGCGCACCCCACGCGTGGGCTTCTTCCGGTCGTACGCGGTGCTCGTGCGCGACATCGGCAAGCTCTGGAAGGAGAGCCGGAACACCGTCCTCTTCCTGATCGCGTCCGCCCTGTTCCGGGACGGCCTGGTCGGCGTGTTCACGTTCGGCGGCATCCTCGCCCAGGGCACCTTCGGGTTCACCAGCGGACAGGTCATCATCTTCGCCATCGCGGCCAACGTCGTCGCCGGCGTCAGCACGCTGCTGTCCGGCCGGCTGGACGACCGCTTCGGCCCCAAGTCGGTCATCGTGACCTCGCTCATCGGACTGATCGTCGCCGGCCTGGCGGTGTTCTTCACGCACGACCTCGGCGCCGCCGCATTCTGGGTCGGCGGCCTCGTGCTCTGCCTCTTCGTCGGGCCGGCGCAGTCGGCCAGCCGCACGTTCCTCGCGCGGGTGACGCCGGCCGGGCGCGAGGGCGAGGTGTTCGGGCTCTACGCGACGACCGGTCGCGCGGTGTCGTTCCTGGCGCCGACGCTGTTCGCGGTGTTCGTGGCGGTCGGCGGAGCGCAGTACTGGGGCATCCTCGCGATCGTGCTCGTGCTGGCGGCGGGCCTCGCGCTGCTCCTGCCGGTGCGGGCGCCGCGCCGGTCCGCCGCCTGACGGGCGGGGCTCGGCTCATTCCACGACGGGGTCGCCCTCGTCGACGAAGACGGCGAGCGGCTCCCCCACCTCCACGATGTACGTCGAGAGCATCTCGCCGGTGCCCGGCCCCACATCCAGCGCGTTGTGCGGCGTGCCGGGCGGGATGAGGAACCCGTCGCCCGCGTTCAGGTGCAGCGTCGGCCGGTCGTGGATGCGCATCTCCACCGACCCGGCGAGGATGTATCCGACCTCCTCACCGGGGTGGATGTGCCAGCCCGACTCCACCCCCACCGGGATCTCGGTCAGCACCTGGACGATCTCGCGCCCAGGGATCGACGACGGCTGATGCTGCACCTCCGTGCGCCGCAGCTTGCCCGCCAGCGCATCCGACATCAGGAGACCGCTTTGAGCGCGCGGAGGATGTGGTCGGTCACGGCGCGCGGCTGCGAGATCATGATCACGTGCGAGCCCTCCAGCTCGATCGCATCGGCGCCCGCCCGCTCGGCCATCGAGCGGATCACATCGGCACCGGCCGCCTTGTCGCCCGCGGCGACGACCGCCCACGACGGGAGGTTCTTCCACGCGGGCGACCCCGTCTTCTCGGCGAAAGCGGCCGCGGCGACGGGCCGCTGCGACGCCCCGAGCACGGCCGACTGGTCCGGCGGCAGGTCACTGGCGAACGCCTCATGGAACCGTGCCGGGTCGACGTAGAGCTCTGGAGCGGGCTCGCCGTCGGTCGGATACGTCGCCGGCTTGAGCGCCGCGTTCAGCACGCTGTCCGTCGAGCCGGCCTCCACATCCCCGAGCGCCTCCCCCTCGTCCGGCGCGAACGCGGCGACGTAGACGAGGCCGCGCACGTTGGCGAGACCGGTCGTGGCGTTCGTGATCACGGCACCGCCGTAGGAGTGGCCGACGGCCAGCACCGGACCCTCGATCTGCTCGATCACGCTGCGGACGTAGGCGGCGTCGGCGGCCAGGCCGCGCAGCGGGTTCGCGGGCGCCTGCACCTTCACGCCCTCGGCGAGCAGCAGTTCGACCACCCCCGCCCAGCTGCCGGCGTCGGCGAAGGCGCCGTGCACGAGCACGACGGTGGGAGAGGAAGCGGCGTTATCGGTCATCGCGGGTCTCGTCTCTGAACTCGCCGGCCGCTCGACGACCATCGTCAGCGAAGCGAGGTGAGGCGGTTCATGCGACCGGGTGCGCCGTCGCCCGCGAGCCGGGAGGGCCCCAGGATAGGGAGCGGCCGGGGCGGCGGCAAGAGGATGCGGTCAGCTCTCAGCGTCCCTCTCGCCGGGGCGCGGCCACGCCCGCACGAAGCGGTCGAAGAGCTCGGCGAAGGTGCGTGCCTCCTCCGGCGTGAAGGCCGACAGCGCCGCCTCGACCGCGGAGCGGCGGTGCGACCGCAGCTCGGTCAGCTGAGCCTTTCCGGAGGTGGTGAGCTGGATGAGCGCACGCCGCGCGTCGGACGGGTCCGGCACCCGACGCACGAGTCCCCGCTCCACTCCCTCCTGCACCAGGCGGCTCGCGCGTGGCTGGTCGACGCCGATGGCCTCGGCCACGCCGCCCACCGACAGGCTGCGACCGTCGGCCTCTGCCCCCTCCAGCGCCTCGAGCATCCGCACCCGGGCGATGCGGCCGAGGGAGCCGTCGCGGCCCCGGCGTCCGGGACCGGGGCGCGCGGAGTCGCCGAAGGGCGCGCCGGCCGGTGCACCGGGACCGCCCGGCGCGGCCCCGGACCCGCCCGACCCGGGGGCGAAGGGACCGGCCCCGAACGGTCCTGCACCGAAGGGACCGCTGCCCCAGTGGCCGCCACGACCCCCGTGGTGCCCATGGCCGTGGGGCATTCCATCGGCCCACGGCGGGCGCCTCCGCGACTGGTCGCGGCGCACCGCGAGCAGTGCGTTCTCGACCATGGCGACGATGTCCGCCTCTGGCGGAATCGGCGGATCCTCTTGACGTCCATCGCTCATGCATGTAACTATACATTGACTTGTAACAGTACATACATCGAAAGGAGAGTCCACGATGACGAACATCGACGACTCCGCACAGACACCACCCGCACAGACGCCGCCCGGATACTGGTTCGGCGTGATCGAAGGCCGGCTGCACGACCGCATGCGCGACGCGCTGGCCGACCAGGGACTGCGCCGCGGAAGCTGGCGCATCCTCCACACGCTCGTCGACGGACCCGCGACTCCCGACGAGCTCGCCGCCCGGATGCCGCACGGCGGCCGAGGCGACCATGGCAACCGAGGCGACCGAGGCGACCGGCCGGAGAAGTCCGGCGGCCGTGAATTCGGGCGCGGCTACGGCCACGGCCATGGGTTCCGCCCGGGATGGCGCGGCCAGGAGCCGCGGGACGAGCGACCGGCCGGTCCCTCCCCCGAGCATGGCGGCGCACATGAGCACCACGGCGACGACCCCCGCGGCGACCAGCGCGGGCACCACGGCGACCACCACGGCCACGACCACCCGAACGCCTTCGAACGCGGGTACGAGCGCGGCTTCGACCGCGGGTTCGCCTTCGGCACCGTGCGCGCCGGCCACCCCTTCGCCGCCTACCCGCCGCACGTCGGCGGCCCCTTCCCCGGCGGATACCCGTTCCCGGGCCCCGCTCGCGACTTCGGCGGACCGTGGGGCCACCGCCACCACCCGTTCGACCGCGATCGCCGCGACGGACGTCGGGGCGCCCACCGCATCCACCGCGTCCTCGCCGAGTTCGTCGAGCGCGGCTGGGTCTGGTTCGACGGCGACCGCGCGACGCTGACCGACGAGGGACGCGCCGCTCACGACGAGGCCTTCACCCGCGTCCAGGCTGTGCGCACCGAGCTCGCGAACGGCATCTCGGAGCAGGACTACGCCACCACGATGAGCACGCTGGAGACCATGGCGCGCAACCTCGGCTGGCAGCCGGGACGCCCGGCCGGGTCGCAGGATGGCGCGCCTAGTATGGACGCATGACGCCACCCCGCGAAGAGGTCGTGCTGCTCGCCGAGGACGGCACGCCCATCGGCACGGCGGACAAGGCGACGGTGCACACGGAATCCACTCCGCTGCACCTCGCCTTCTCGTGCCACCTCTTCGATGGGGAGGGTCGCATCCTGGTCACCCGCCGCGCTCTGACGAAGAAGACGTGGCCCGGGGTCTGGACCAACTCGTTCTGCGGGCACCCCGGCCCCGGTGAGGCGATCGAGGATGCGGTCGTCCGGCGCGCGGAGCACGAGCTCGGCGCCCGCATCGACAACCTGACGATCGCGCTCCCGGATTTCCGCTACCGCGCGGTGGATGCGGCGGGAATCGTCGAGTACGAAGTGTGCCCGGTCTATACCGCGACCGTCGTCGGCGAGCTGTCGCCCGCCGCGAGCGAGGTCGCCGAGTGGGCGTGGGCCGACCCGCGCTCTCTGCTCTCGGCCGTCGGCGAGACGCCGTGGGCGTTCAGCCCCTGGCTGACCCTGCAGCTGCCCGCGCTGTACGCCGACCAGAGCCTCGAAGCTTCGGGCCAGCTGTGAGTCCTGCTCATATTTTCCACCTGTGAAATTGACTGTGGATAACTAGCGCGGCGTATGCCCGCGCGGGCATCCCTGATGGCACGAATCAGTTCGCCCAGACCCGGTCGACCGAGAGCGTCGGCACGAACACTCCGCCCGCGCGGTCATCCGGCCACTCCGGGAAGTCGAACACGGCGAGCATGAGCTGCAGCGGGTACTGCGGGGGCGCATCCAGTATTCGCACCACCCGGCCGTCCACCCGGAACGTCGCCTCGTCGCCGTCCCAGTGCGCTTCGTAGGCGTGCGGCTCGGTCACGTCGATCGGCAGCCGGATGCGCTCGAAGTCCTCGGCGAGGCGCGGGTCGCGGAACGCGTGGAAACCCATCCCGACCAGCGCTTCGTCCTCCTCGACGTCGCGGCCGAACACTTCCATCACGCACAGCTCCCCGCTGCGCTCCGGCTCGTCCTCGAAGCCGACCAGCCAGAGCGAGGCCATCGACCGCGGGCTGAGGTAGAGGGAGGCGCGCATGCCGACCGTGCCGCGGTCGACCAGGCAGCCGCGGAACTCCTCCTGCGCCTCCCGGACGCGCAGTCCGTCGCGGAATGGCTGCTGCCCGATGGTCGAACCGACCGGTCCGGAGAAGTTGCCGGTCTGCATCCCGGAGACCCGAAGCGGGGGCTGGTGCTCGTCCGGGCACCACAGGCCCTGATCCGGCGGGATGCTCAACTCCAGGCGGGAGTCGTGGATCAGGTAGCTCGCACGCGTCTCGGCGAGCGAGCTCCACGCGGGCAGGTAGTGCGGAAGCCAGACCGAGCGGTCGAGCTGCGGCGCGTCGAAGTCGTCGAACACCACGCCGGCCTCATCCCGTGCGGGTGGCGTCGATGTGCTGCTCGAGCCACCAGGTGCGGCCCTCGTCGTCGGAGACCCAGCCGTCCCACTCGAACGAGTCGTCGGTGATGTTGGAGAAGTTCCAGCGGATGGGGCGGCCATCGGTCTGTGTGCCGTCCTGCCGGATGCCGTCACGGCGGTAGGGCGTCGCGACCAGGGTGCAGAAGTCGCCGGCCGCCGCTCCGAACCAGCTGACCCGCCAGGCGCCGAGGGCCGTGTCGTACACGCGGACCGTCGAGCCGCGGCCGCGGGTGCCGTCCGGGTCGGTCTCGTCGCGGATGACGAGGACGTCCTGCACCGCCCGGCCGCCGAGCGTGTAGGCGAAGATCCACTCGTTGGTGGACTCGCCCCACACGCCGGTCTGCTCGTCGAGCAGCCGGACATCGGCGGTCCAGCTGCCGACCAGCCGGCCGAACAGGTGCATCCGCTGCGGGTTCTCCGGCATCGGACCCGAACTGATCAGGGCCCGTGCGAAGGCCGCGTCGGTGGTCTCGCTCATGGTGCCCCTCTCGGTCGGCGTGCGGGTCAGGCGGGACGACCCGCCTCGGTGGTGGAGACGTCGGTGCGGTGGAAGTTGAGGTACGACCGGGATGCCGTCGGCCCGCGCTGCCCCTGGTAGCGGGACGAGTACTCCGCCGATCCGTACGGCCGCTCGGCGGCGGACGACAGCCGGAAGAAGCACATCTGGCCGATCTTCATGCCCGGCCACAGCTTGATCGGAAGCGTAGCGACATTGCTGAGTTCCAGCGTCACGTGACCCGAGAACCCCGGGTCGATGAATCCGGCGGTGGAGTGGGTCAGCAGTCCCAGCCGGCCGAGCGAGCTCTTGCCCTCCAGGCGCGCCGCGACGTCGTCGGGCAGGCTCACCAGCTCGAACGTCGACCCGAGCACGAACTCGCCGGGGTGCAGGATGAACGGCTGGTCCGCATCCACCTCGACGAACCGCGTCAGCTCGGGCTGGTCTTCCGCCGGGTCGATGAAGGGGTACTTGTGGTTGTCGAACAGCCGGAAGAACCGGTCGAGCCGCACGTCGATGCTCGACGGCTGGACCATCTCCGCCTCGAACGGCTCCAGAGAGATCCGCCCGGCACCCAGCTCGGCCTTGATGTCGCGATCGGAGAGAAGCACGTGGCCAGCCTATCGGGTGGGCGTGGTCGCGCACCCGTCGTTCTCGGCTGTCCCTTCGTGTGTGCTCAGTCTCGGCGGAACCCCTGGGTCGCGTCGTCGTAGGTGGTGTGCGGGCGCTTGATGGGCCCCTGCACCGGCGGAGGGACGTCGGCACGCGCGAGGGCGTGGAGGACGAGCTCCTCCACCATCTTCGCGGCGGTCGTGTGCCGGTGCTGGGCGATGCGGACCAGGGCGGCGTACTCCGGTTCGCCGAGATGGATCTTCAACGGCATCCCACCCGGAACATAACCGGGACCGAGCGTGGTGGGTGCCGTGATGTCGGCTTCACTCATGGCCGAAGTGTGAACCTCCTGACGCGCCGCGGCTAGACAGCACCTGCCGCCGACCCTCCGCGGCCGGGACAAGTGGTGCATAGCCAGAAGTGCTGTCGGAGGCGCACCATTCGCCCAACAGGATCACTGGGAGGTGCGAGATGTCGGACGTCAGAACCACCGGCTGGATCGGCTGGGCTTATTTCGCGGCGGTCATGCTCTTCATCGGGGCGGCGATCGACTTGTTCTACGGGATCATGGCGATCATCGGCCCCAACACGGCCTACTTCGTCGGGTCCGGGGGCGGCGTGGCTTCGTTCAATGTGGCGGCGTGGGGGTGGTGGTCGCTCATCGTCGGCGTTCTGATGCTGCTCGCCGGCCTCTTCCTGCTCCAGGGGGCCACGTGGGCGCGCGTCGTCGTCGTGATCATCGCCGCGATCAGCGCCGTGTCTCATGTGATGTCGCTGCCGGCGCAGCCGTGGTGGTCGATCATCGCGATCGCCCTGGACGTGCTCGTGATCTACGCGGTCACGGTGCACGGCCGAGAACTGCGCCGTTAGCCGCCCGGAGGTGTCGCGTGAGCGCTGAGACGTACCGAGCCCTCTTCCTGCACCCGGATGAGGATGAGGACGATTTCAGCGCTCAGCTCCCCGTGGTGAGCGCCGCTCCGCCCGCGCTGATCCGGGCTGCGACGACCTTCGCGGGCGCCCAGGCGGTCGCGGTCTACCGGCTGGCGGAGGCGAGCGCGTGGCCGGAGGCGGCCGCATTCCTCTATGAGAAGACCATCCCGGGCACGGTGCCGGACGGCGAGCTGCTCGAGCAGGTCGAGACACCGGACGACTGAGCTCGTCAAGACGACCGAGTACGTCAAGAAAGGTGAAGGAAAAATGACCGATCAACCGTATGTGGCGATCGCCGCCCAGTACGCGAGCGAGGACGAGGCGGTGGCGGACTTCGACCGCCTCCACGCCCACTACAAGGAGCGCGGACATCACGCCTCGTTCGATGCGGCAGTGGTGGTGCGCGACAAGGAGGGCAAGGTCTCCATCCCGAAGCGGGACGACGGCGGCAAGCACCACGGTGGTCGGAAGGGCCTGGCCATCGGGCTCGCCGGCGGCCTGGTCGTCGCGCTGTTCCCAGCCGTCGCGCTCGGCGGCGCGCTCCTCGTGGGCGGCGGCTCGGGTGCGGGCATCGGCGCGCTCGCCGGCCACATCTCCAAGAAGTCGTCCGCGCAAGACCTCAAGGCGATCAGCGAGACCCTGCACGCGGGGAGTTCCGGGATCGTGGTCGTCGTCGACCCGAGCGAGGCGGGCGAGATCGAACGGCTGCTGACCAACGCGACCGGGATCACCAAGAGGGAGATCGCCGTCGACGAGGAGAAGCTGGAGAACGAGGTGCAGGACGCGGCGGACTGACGGTCGGCCGCGGGATCAGGCCTTCCGGCTGCGGCGACGCGCGACGCCGGCGAACACGCCCGCCGCGATCAGACCGAGCGCGAGGGACAGCGGGCCGGTGACGTTACCGGCGGTGACGTCACTGCCCGCATCCGCCAGCGTGCTCTGCGCATCCGTTGCGGCGGAGCCGTCGGTCGGGGTGGGCGGGGCGCTGCCGATCGGGGTACTGCCGACCGGCGTGGCGACGGCAGGGAACGTGACCGCAGCGACGTTGGACGGCGCGCTCGCCCCGGCGCTGCTGAGCGCGAACACACGATAGCGGTAGGTGTGGCCGGCGGTGACGCCGGTATCCGTGAAAGTGACAGCGGTGGACTGGGTGTCGCCGACGAGCGTGGTGAACGCGGCGCCGTCCGTGCTGCGCTCGATGCGGTAACCGGTGACCGCATCCCCGCCGTCGGAGGTGGGTGCGGTCCAGCTGAGCTCGGCGGTCACGCCGGCGGCTGTCGCGATCAGGTTCAGAGGAGCGTCGGCTGGAAGGGCGGCGACGACGAGCGTGTACGACTGCGTGGCCGTCGCCGGGATGCCGCTGACGGTGCTGCTCGCGGCGAGCGTGAACGTGTACGAGCCGACGGCTGTCGGCGTGCCGCTGAGGATGCCGCCGGCCAGCGAGAGTCCGGGAGGCAGCGCTCCCGCGCTCACGGAGAGCGTCGGCGCCGGGGATCCGGTGGTCGCGATGGCGGTCGAGTAAGACGAACCGATCGCGCCGCCCGGGACGGTCGCCGTGGTGATCGCGGGGAACGTGTCGATCCCGATCACGGAGACGGTGTCCGACGTGGTGTTCGCGACGTAGGCGAAGGCGCCGTCCGGCGAGATGGTGAAACTGCGCGGCGTCACGCCGACCGCGATCGTGGAGACGACCGCGTTCGTCGCCGTGTCGATCACCGAGACCGCGTTCGCGGTCGAGTCGGTCACGTAGAGCCGTGTGCCGTCGGGAGTGAGGGCGACATCGTACGCGCCGGGACCGGCGGGGATGGCGGCCGTGACGGTCCCCGTGGCGGTGTCGACCACTCGCACGAGGCCCACGTTGGCGCTCGCCACGTAGAGGGTGCTGCCGTCGGCCGAGATCGCGAAGCCGGTCGCGGCATCCGCGAACGCGCCGATCGCGACGGTTCCGGTCACCGTGTTCGTCGCCGTGCTGACGATGGAGATGTCGTGAGACGAAGGAGCGGTGTGCGAGACGTAGAGCCGGCTCCCGTCGGGCGACACGATCATCGACCGCGGCCCCGGCGCATCCACGATGCTGGTGACGAGCGTGTTGGTGGCGGTGTCGACGACCGACACAGCGGTCGACCCGTTTCCGCTGGAGTTGCTCACATACACGCGGGAGCCGTCCGGCGAGATCGCGATTCCCGCAGGCGACGACCCGACCGGGACGGACGCGACGGCCGCCCGCGTCGCGGTGTCGACGACGACGAGGACGTTCGCGGGGTTCGTCGACACGACGTACAGGCGTGATCCATCCGCCGAGATCGCGAGCCCGATGGGACCCGCGACCGGAATCGTCCCGAGCACCGTCAGGGTGGCGGTGTCGACGACGGACACCGTCCCGGCGTTCGTGTCGGACACGTACAGCCGCGAGCCGTCGGGCGACACCACCACGGTCGGCGTCGCCGAGGCCGTCGTGGAGGCGACCGGGATCGTGCTCACCACCGAGTCCGCCGCCGCTGCGATCGGCACGCCGACGCTCAACGTCACGGCGCCGACGACCACGGCCACAGCGGCACCCCAGCGCGCAGACACAGCCCGACCATCCATCTTGCGAGAGCGCACGCTCTTCCCCTCCGCCACGGAGCCGCGACGTCTCTGCGGATGCGAATCGACGTGCCGGTCCTCGGCGAGTCTCCCGGATGCCCCGAACGGAGCGCAACGGCGTCGTAGAGTTTTCACCCCGGCTTCACCCGCGGGCCGCCGGGTGGGGGCTCGGGCAGGTGAGGCCGGCCGGGGGAGCCGGCCTCACCCTGCCGCTAGGCGGCTTCCGACCTGTTCAGGCGGCGGATCAGAAGGAACGCGGCCCCGCCCACGATGAGCATCAGGGCGATTCCCCCGGTCCACCCGGCGATGCTGCTGCCGGTCGACGCCAGTCCGGCCGCCACGACGGCCACTTCCTGCACCGTCGCGGTCGACGGGTCCGAGCTCAGCGGGTCGCCGTTGGGCAGCGTGCCCGTCGCGGTGGCGGTGTTGCTCAGTGTGCCGCCGGTGAGGTCGGCGGCCACCACCGTGTACGTCGCCGTGCAGGTGAGCGAGTCACCGGGCCGGAGCGTCGAGCCGCTCGGGCACGTGACCTTCGACAGGGTCCCGTGACCGGTGAAGGCACCCTCCTTCACGCTGGGCTGCGTGATGGTGATGTTCCCGATGTTGGTCACCGTGAAGGTGTAGGTCACGATCTGACCGACCGCAGTGGCCTTGTTCGTGTCGGCCGTCTTCACGAGGGCGAGAGCCGGGTGCGGATCGGTCGTCACGGTCGAGGTCGACGGCGGCACCGGCGGCAGGTCGGTGCCCGGAGGCGGGGTGCCGATCGCGGTGGCGGTGTTCGTCAGCTTGCCGGCATCCACATCCGCCTGGGTCAGCGTGTAGTCCGCCGTGCAGGTGAAGGTGTCACCGGGGGCGAGACTGGCCGATCCCTGCGGGCAGTCGATCGCTGAGAGCGTCCCCGTACCGGAGAAGGAGCCCTCCGACACCTGCGGATCCGTGATGGTCACGTTGCCGGTGTTCTTCACCACGAACGTGTACGTGATGGTCTGACCGACCGCCGCGGCCTGCACGTTCGCCGTCTTCACGATGGAGAGGGTGGGCGCACGGGGGATGGTGATGTCCACCGGGTTCGACGGCACCGGCGGCACCGGGTCGCCGGTGGGCGGAGTGCCCGTCACCGTCGCGCTGTTGGTCAGCGTGCCGGTGTCGACGTCGGCCTGGGTGACCGTGTAGTCCGCGGTGCAGGTCTCGACCTGGCCGGCCACCAGGGTGGTCGTGGGGCAGTCGATCGCCCCGAGCGTCCCCGTTCCGGAGAAGTCCGAGTCGTCGACCACGACGCCGTGCAGGGTGACGTTGCCGGTGTTCTTCACGACGAACGAGTAGGTGATCTGCTGGCCCGCGGCGGTGACGGTGCCGGGGGTCGCCGACTTGACGATGCTGAGCCCGGGAGCCGGCACCTGCGGAATGGTCACCGTGGACGGCTCCGAGGGCACCTCGACGGTGGACCCCTGCGGGGTTCCCGTGGCCGTGGCGGTGTTCTGCAGGGAGCCCGCGTCGACGTCCGCCTGCGTCAGCGTGTAGCTGGTCGTGCAGATCTCCTGTTCTCCCGGTGCGAGCGTCGCCACCGGGCAGGTCGCTGCCGGAAGAGATCCCGTGCCTGAGAAGGCCGTCTCGTCGATCGCGATGCCGTTCATCGTGATGTTGCCGGTGTTCGTCACCACGAAGTTGTAGGCGATCACCTGACCCGGCTGGTAGGAGCCGGCATCGGACGGGTCGGCCGACTTGACGAGCGACAGAGCCGGCGCCGCAACCTCGGCCGGGGTGGAGGTCGACGACGGGCTGGACGTGACGGTCTCGCCCGCGGGCGAGGTCCCCGTGACGGTCGCGGTGTTGTCGACGGATCCCGCCTGCGCGTCCGCCGCCGTGACGGTGTACGGGTCCGCGGCGGTGCACAGCTGCGACGCACCCGGAGCGAGGGTGCTCGACGGGCAATCGATGGCCGGAACCTTCGAGTCGTTCACGACGATGCCGCTGACCGGCACGTCGCCGGTGTTGGTGACGGTGAAGGTGTACTGGATGGTGTCACCGGTGTCCGTGATGCCGTTGCCGTTCACATCCACCGGCGTCGCCGCGTGCTTCATCAGCGACAGCGCAGGCGCCTCGAAGGTGACGGTCGCGTTGCCCGGCTTGTCGAGTCCGGTGGTCGTCACGTTGTCGGGGCCGTTGGTGAAGGAGCCGATGGATGCGGACGTCACGTTGACCGTGACCGTGCACGACGCCATGCCCGCCGCCAGGTTGCCGGTGACGCCGACCGTCCCGCTGCCCGGAGCCGCGGTCACGCTGCCGCTCGGGCAGGTGGTGGCGGCGCTGGAGGGGGAGGCGACGGTGAGCCCGCTGGGCAGCGCGTCGGTGAACGACCAGCCGTTCTTGGCCGCCAGGTCGCTCGTGTTCGTGACGGTGAACGTCAGGGTCGAGACACCGCCGGTCGGCGCGATCGCCGGGCTGAACGACTTGTCGAGCTGCGGGGTCACATCCAGGATCCGGATGTTGTCGAAACCGCCGTCGTTGCCGCGGCTGCCCGGAACGGTCTGCTCATTCCGCATGACGATCCCGATGCCCTGGCCGGTGGCCAGGTACGAGCCGTTGGCCGCGAAGGACCCGGCACGGTAGACGCCGCCGCCGACCGCGGCACCCGAGGCGTCGGTGCTGGCGGGCGTCGTGAAGTTCTGGCCGCCGGGTGCGGTGCAGGGGTTGATCGCGCTCTGGCTGACCGGAACCTCGGCCCCCGCATCGGTGCGGTAGTAGAAGCGCAGCAGCGGCGGGCTATTGCTGCACTGCGCGGCCGCGTCGACGGAGAACGTCAGGAAGCGTCCGCTGGCCGAGGGAAGTGCGATCTGGCTCGTGGTCGCGAGCTCGATCTCGTTCGGGTGAGAGGTGTCATCGGGAGTCAGGAATGTGCCGGTGAAGGTCGACACGGCCTTGTTCGCCGCCGGGTTCGCCGCGCCGGCCAGCTGACCGAGGGCGTAGGAGACCTGCCGGATCTGGGCCTGCGACTGCGGGGCGCCGGTTGCACCGCAGACCGGGTCGTTGGCGTCATTGAATGCGGTGATCGTGCCGTTGCAGGCCGCCTGGGACAGCCAGTACGGGGAGGCGGTGTACCGCATCCCGCCGGTCCCGACGTAGTTGTTGAGACGCGACGGCTGTCCGACGGGAGAGTTGCTGAAACCCTCACTCCAGAGCGTCGTCGGGGCTCCGGGGGTGCCCGGCGAACCGGGAGCGGCCGATGCGGAGGGCGCCGCGATCAGCATCCCGCCCGCGGCGATCGCCAGCGTGAGCCCGGACACGACCAGGGCGGCGACGGATCGGATCCTCCGGGACCGCAGTCCCCCGATTGCGGTACCGGCACGGCCATCCGTCCGTGCACGCCGACGTCGATTGAACGGTTGCAGTCTCAAGCCCATCCCCTAGCTGCTCACATCGAGTGCTCCCGGTCGGAGGGGCACTCGATGAACGTGTGTCTGCCGGGTGTCGAAACGTCCCCGGCAATTGCACAGCCTGGCGGAGCAGAGGGGACGGTTGGCCGTTTTTCACCCCGTAATCACCCTTGCCTCGGGCATCTGTGGGGGGCGGCCTGGCCGCTGGGCCGCGAATCGGGCGCCTGGCATGATCGTGGCATGGCCGGATCCACCTTCGAGGAGCTGATCGCCCTCGGCGAGAGCGCCGATGTCACGGGATGGGACTTCTCGTGGCTCGACGGGCGTGCCGCCGAGGAGCGCCCACCGTGGGGCTATGCGCGTCGTCTTGCCGAACGGATGGCGCACGCGCGGGCGTCGCTCGACATCCAGACCGGGGGTGGCGAGGTGCTGGCGCAGGCTGGTTCTTTCCCCCCGACGGCCGTCGCCACCGAGTCGTGGCCACCCAACGTCGTCAAGGCGACGCGCCTCCTGCATCCCCTCGGCGTCGTCGTCGTGCACGACCCCGATGAGCCGCCGCTTCCCTTCGCCGACGACGCGTTCGACCTGGTCACCAGCCGCCACCCCGCGACGATCTGGTGGGAGGAGATCGCTCGAGTGCTGGCGCCGGGCGGCACCTACTTCGCGCAGCACGTCGGGCCGGCCAGCGCCTTCGAACTCATCGAGTTCTTCCTCGGCCCATTGCCCGACGCGCGCCGCGGTCGGCACCCGGACGACGAGACGGCGGCCGCGCGGCGAGCCGGTCTCGAGATCGTCGACCTGCAAACGGCGCGCACGCGGATAGAGATCTTCGACATCGCCGCGGTCGTCTACCTGCTCCGCAAGGTCATCTGGTGGGTCCCCGGCTTCACCGTCGACGCCTACCGGGACCGACTGCGCGAACTCGATGAGGTGATCCGGCGCGACGGCGTGTTCGTCACGTACTCGAGCCGGCACCTCATCGAGGCGCGCAAGGGGTGAGGAGACGCGGCCGGGGCTTGGCCGGGTTTGGCCAAAAACCGTCGACCGGGTAGTCTGGGCGGCAGCCTCACATCCCAGTGATTTACTGGGATTCGCGGGCCGCGCGAGTGTAGTTCAATGGTAGAACCTCAGCTTCCCAAGCTGATAGCGCGGGTTCGATTCCCGTCACTCGCTCCAGTTCCTCAGACCGCCGGTGCCAGCGTCCGACCGTAGAAGACGGCCAGGCGCTCCACGGCGGTCGCCACATACGGGTCGCGGTCGTACAGGTCGACGTGGCTCGCTCCGTCCACCCAGACGAGCTCCTTCGGGCCGACCGCGCGCTGGAAGGCGTCGATCCCCATCCAGGCGGTGACCGCCCGCGAGCCCATGACCATGAGGAGGGGACGGTCGCCGATCAGCGGCACCTGGGTGAACGCGTCGAAGGTGGCGAGCTTGTCGACGCTCGACCAGTCGAACGTCCGGGCGGCGCGGTCGTGTGCGGCGCGCGGAGTGCAGTAGTAGTCGAAGCCCTCGGCGCCGTGCTCGCCTCCAGCGGCGCGCGCCTGCTCGATCGTCTCCGGGAACAGCGGGATGCCGGCGACATCCTCCCCCGCGGCCTGCGCCGTGCGTGCGGCGGCCGCCGCATCCAGCATGCCCTGGAACACCGCCGGATCCTGGGCGCCGTCGGCGCCGTACCGGAACTGACGGGCGACGTCGGCGGGCGAGACGGTGGCGAGCGCCCGGATGCGGTGGTCGCTGGCGGTCGCCGCGAGCGAGTATCCGCCTGAAGCGCAGATGCCGAGCAGACCGATGCGTTGGGGATCGACGAGGTCGAGGGTCGTCAGGTAGGACACCGCCGCCTTCATGTCCTCGATGCGCTGGCCGGGATCCTCCAGACCGCGCGGGGTTCCGCCGCTCGCCCCCTGGTAGGCCGCGTCGTAGGCGATCGTCACGAAGCCTGCATCCGCCAGCCGCGATGCGTACAGGCCCGAGGCCTGCTCCTTCACCCCGGAACCGGGATGCCCGACGACGAGAGCCGGCGAACCGGCGACGGCTCCGTCCGGAACATAGAGGTGGGCGGCGAGGGGGATGCCTGCGCTCTCGAAGGTGACGTCGGTTCGTGTGGTCATGGTGGGTCCGTTCTCGATGGGGTTCCGTGCGGCGGCTGCCGCGACGGATCCCATGCTGTTGCGCCGCCGAGTCAGGGGTAAGCAGCAGGAATCTGCCGGGGAAGAATCCTTCCCTCCCACACGATCGCTCCGGACGGGAGACTGAATCCATGAGTGATTCGGCGGAGCTCCACGAGCTCGGGGCGTTCTTGAAGGCGTGCCGCGCGCGGCTGCGGCCCGAGGACGTCGGCCTTCCGGAGACGGGAGGTCATCGACGCGTCGCGGGACTCCGGCGGGAGGAGGCGGCTGCGCTCGCGTCGATCAGCGTCGATTACTACACGCGACTGGAGCAGGGACGCGTCCAAGCCTCCGCGGCGGTGCTCGGCGTGCTGGCACGCGCGCTCCGAATGGATGACGACCAGCGCGCCTACCTCTACGAGGTCGCGCACAAGGCCGATGCAGCCCCTCGGCGGCGAAGGAGCCGCCAGACAGTGCGACCGGCGATGCGGCGACTGCTCGAGCAGCTGACCGACACCCCCGCACTCGTGCTCGGACGCCGCCTCGACGTGCTGCAGTGGAACCGTGCGGCCGCAGCGCTGTTCACGGACTTCGGCGCCGTACCCGCGCCCCAGCGCAACTACCTGCGGCTGCTCTTCCTGCATCCCGGTGTCCGCGCCATGCACCTCGACTGGGACCACGACGCCCGCGATGCGGTCGCCGCCCTGCGGATGGAGGCCGCGACAGATCCCGACGACCCGGAACTCGCCGCGCTGGTCGGGGAGCTGTCGCTCCGCGACGCCGACTTCCGCACCTGGTGGGCCGAACGGCACGTCAACTCGGCGACCTACGGGACGAAGCACTACCAACATCCCACGGTCGGCGAGCTCACCCTCGACTGCGACACGTGGCAGAGTCCCGACGGCAGCGGCCAACGCCTGATGGTGCTGACCGCAGAGAACGGCAGCCCGTCCAGCGACGGGCTGCGCATCCTGACGTCCTGGAGTGAGCCGGCCCGCGCCGAGCTGACCGCCGAGGAAGAGTCCCGGCGGTGACATTCGGCTGCTCAAAATAACTGGTTTGACAGGTTATGCGACCGCATGAGAGGGTCATAACCGTTCTAAACAGTTATTCATCGAAAGGCTCTGCACATGGAACTCAAGCTCGAGATCGTGGTCATCCCCGTCGCCGACACCGACCGCGCGAAGGACTTCTACGAGGGGATCGGCTTCCGCCTCGACGCCGACTTCTCCACCGACAAGGGGCTGCGGGTCGTTCAGGTGACTCCCCCAGGGTCGGCGGCATCCGTCATCTTCGGCGACCACCTCACCACGGCCGAGCCCGGTACGGCGCAGGGCCTGCACCTGATCACTCCGGACATCGTCGAGGCGCGCAACACGCTCATCGAGCGCGGAGTCGCGGTCAGCGAGCTCTGGCACGACGCTGACGGCATCTTCCACTGGGCCGACGAGACGAACCGGGTCCCCGGTCCCCACCCGGCGACAGACAGCTACGGCACGTACGCGTCATTCAGCGATCCCGACGGCAACAGCTGGACCATCCAGCAGATCGTGACGCGAGCCCCTGGCCGCTGAGGCAAGGAGGCCAGAGGTCGGGCCGGCGGGCCGGCGGGCTTTGGTAGCATGCCATGGTGCTGATTGACGAGATCGACAGAGCGTAGCCACCGGTCACCGGTGGCTTCTGCAAACGCCACCGCGCGGCCGACTGCGTTCCGATTCGTCCGCTCTCTCTCGTCAAGGTCTTCACATGTCTACTGGCACGTCTGCCATCGTTCTTTCCAACGTCTCGTTCTCCTGGCCGGACGGCCAGGCCGCCCTCTCGGGCGTCTCCGGGTCGTTCACCACTGGTCGCACCGGCCTCGTCGGTGACAACGGCGCCGGGAAGTCCACCCTGCTGCGCCTCATCGCCGGCGAGCTCACCCCATCCACCGGCAGCGTCTCCACCGCGGGGGACGTCGGCTACCTTCGGCAGTCGCTGACCTGGCACGACACAGCCACGGTTGCCGACCTCCTCGGCATCGGGCCGGTGCTGGATGCGATCCGCGCCGTCGAGGGCGGCGACGCCTCCGTGGAGCATTTCGACACCATCGGCGACGACTGGGACATCGAGTCGCGCGCGGAGGTGCAGTTGCAGGCGATCGGCTTCTCGGCGGCCGACCTCGACCGCCCGGTGAGAACCCTGTCGGGCGGCGAGGTCATGCTGATCGCGATCTCCGGTCTGCGGGTGCGGGAGCTTCCGATCACCCTCCTGGATGAGCCGACGAACAACCTGGACCGCCCGACGAAGGCCCTCCTCGCCGGGATGCTCGACGACTGGCCGGGTACCCTCGTGGTCGTCAGCCACGATCTGGACCTCCTCGAGCGGATGGATCAGACGGCCGAGCTGTACGGCGGCCGCTTGACGACCTTCGGCGGCCCCTACAGCGAGTGGAAGGCGGCACTCGACCAGCAGCAGCAGAACGCGGTGCAGGCGGCCGCGGCAGCACAGCACGCCGTCAAAGCGGAGCAGCGGCAGCGCGCCGAGGCGGAGAGCCGGCTGGCGAAGCGTGCCAGGAACGCGAAGACGGCCAACGAGAACAAGAAGGGCTCGAAGATCCTGATGAACGGACTCGCCTCGCGTGCGGAGGCCTCCGCCGGCAAGCTGCGTTCGGGACTGGACGACCGGGTGGATGCGGCCAAAGCGGCGCGCGAACAGGCCGCGGCGCGCATCCGCCCGGATCAGCGCATCACCCTGCAGCTGCCGGACCCCGACGTACCCGCCGGTCGCCGCATTGCGGAGCTGCACGGGAGCAACCGCACCTACCTTCTTCAGGGGCCGGAGCGCGTCGCCGTCGTCGGTGCGAACGGCGTGGGCAAGACCACTCTGCTCGAGTCGCTGCTCCACCGCCGTGACGCGGAGCCCGGGCGGGCGGGCGGAGTGCTCCACACCGACCGGGTCGGCTACCTGACGCAGCGGCTCGACGGCGTCGACGAAAGCGTGGGCGCCTTGGAGAATGTCCGCCGGGTCGCGCCGGATGTCCCCGACTCGCTCATCCGGAACCGGCTCGGCCGCCTGCTGATCAAGGGCGACGCGGTCGATCGACCGCTCGGGACACTGAGCGGCGGCGAGCGCTTCCGCGTCCTGCTCGCGCGCCTGCTCCTCGCCGACCCGCCCGCGCAGCTCCTCATTCTCGATGAGCCGACGAACAACCTCGACGTCAGCAGCGTGGATCAGCTCGTGGATGCGCTGGCCGACTACCGGGGCGCGCTGCTCGTCGTCAGCCACGACGACCGGTTCCTCGCCCGACTCGGTCTCACGATGACTCTCGAGCTCGGCCCGGGCGGTGAACTCACCGAAGCGTAGGCGTCACGCCGTCGCGGCGGGCTGCTTCTGCCGGGCGCGGAACGCGGTCGCCTTCATCCGGTTGCCGCAGGTCTTCATCGAGCACCACTCCCGACGGTGGCCGCGGGAGTGGTCGAGGTAGACCTGCGTGCACTCGGGGCGGCCGCACTCGCGGAGCACGTCGCCCTCGGCTCCGCCGACGATCTCGACGGTCTGCCGAGCGATCTGCGACAGCCCCTCCGCGATCTCCGACGCGCGATCGATCGTGCCGCTCTCGTGGAGTTGGAGCGTGATCGGGCGCCCGGCGGCGTGGGAGTTGAGCACGCGAAGGTCGTCCTCCGCAAAGGGCGCGCCCATCATGCGGGCGTGCACGACGCGGTAGACGGCCTCGCGGAGCTCGACCGCCACCTCGAGGTCGGCGGTCGTCGCGCGGGGGGACCGATCCATCAGGCCGGCCTCGAGGAACCACGCATCGAGCGCCTCCGGTGATCCCAGCTTCTCCGTCGGTACGTCGTTGCGTCGAGCACGCAGCGTGCCGACGAAATCGAGAGCGGACGTACCGCAGGGGAAGGCGTGCATGTAACCACCCTAACTGGTGACTTCGTGCGCTGCAACCGATTTGAGTGGTTACGGCCCCGGGCTCGCGAGCCAGGGGAGACGATGGCGGTCTCGCGGGCGTGACCCGCGACGGACGCAGCCGTGTCAGGATGGGACGCGTGCCGCCGGGAGGGCCAGCGGCCCACGCGAACCGCCGGGGGCGGAGGACGGCGAGGAAGATGAGGGTCCGCGCTCGAAGCCGACGGCCGTTGGGATGGGCCGGGCGACTCATCGCGACGACGCTCGCCGTGGCAGTGTGCTCACTCATCCTCGCGGGGAGTCCCGAGAGCGCAGGCGCCGATGCCCGGACGGCCGTCGGCGCCGTCGCCCCCACCGGGGTCGACGACTTCACGTTCGCGAGCTTCGACGGCGACTATCGGCTCGGCCGCGACGCGCAGGGGCACTCGACGCTCACCACCGTGGAGACGCTGGTGGCCCGGTTCCCCGAGACCGACCAGAACCACGGCATCCGGCGCGAGTTGGTCGAAGACTACGACGGCCACCCGACCGACCTGGAGGTCGTGTCGGTCACCGACCAGAACGGGACGCCGCGTCCGTACACGAGCGATTCCGAAGAGGGCATCCTCTCGCTGACGATCGCGGCGAAAGACTACGTGCACGGCGATCAGACCTACGTCATCACCTACCGGCAGACGAACGTCACGCGCTACTTCGGCGACACCGGCGACGACGAACTGTATTGGGACACGAACGGCACGGCGTGGGCGCAACCGTTCGACCGCGTGACGGCGACCGTGCACCTCGCACCCGACGTGGCGGCGGCGCTGAAGGGCGACCCGTCCGCATACCGCGGCGCCCAGGGATCCACGGATGCGGCGACGGTCGAGCGCATCGACGACGGATTCCGCTTCACCGCCGACACGCTCGGTCCGCACGAGAACCTCACGTTCGCCATCGGGTTCGCAGCGGGCACGTTCACGGCGCGCGCCGACGGACTGTTCGACACCGGCTGGGGCTTCGCGGGCGTGGCCGGCCTGCTGCTCGGCATCCTCGCCCTCATTGGCGCGATCGTCGTGCGCGTGCGACTCCTGCGCGACGCGCCCGGACGCGGCACGATCATCCCCGAGTACGTTCCGCCGAAGGAGGGGCTCCTCCTCGCGGCGGACATCGCCGGCGGCGGCAA
Organism: Leifsonia sp. 115AMFTsu3.1; assembly: GCF_004362795.1. Lineage (NCBI taxonomy): Bacteria > Bacillati > Actinomycetota > Actinomycetes > Micrococcales > Microbacteriaceae > Leifsonia > Leifsonia sp. 115AMFTsu3.1. The sequence continues at coordinate 315,336 of NZ_SNYB01000002.1, read as the reverse complement.
GAAGGTCGTCGCCGCGCAGACGCTCGACCTCGCGGTCTCCGGTCGGGTGCGCGTGCTGCAGAGCACGGGATTCTTCGGCCGCTCCTCGTACACGCTGGAGTTCGTCTCCACTCAGGCGACCGGACGCCAGGCGTTGCGCGAACCGAACCCGAACGCCGACGAGCTCCAGTTCCTTCAGGCCCTCTTCGGCACGTCGCCCGCGCCCGGGACGACCCTCGAACTCGGCTCGTCCAACTCGCGTGTCGCGCGCGCGATCGCCGCGCTGCTGAAGCGCGTGCATAAGGACGCCACCCGCTACGGCTACCGGAGGACGGGACCTCGCGGGGCGGTCCTCGCAGTGCTCCTCACCGCCGTGGCCGCCACCGCCCTCGCCGCCGTGGGCTCGGTGCTGTGCCTCGCGGGCGTCTTCGGAGGCGCACTGCCCGTCGGCATCATGATCGGTGCCATCCTGCTCCTCATCGTCACCGCCATCCTGCTGTCGCACTCGCCGCTGAGCACCACCGGCAGCACCCTCCGCGAATACGTGGAGGGTCTCAAGATGTACGTGCACCTCGCCGAGGCCGACCGCATCCGCTACCTGCAGTCACCGCAGGGGGCGGAGCGCGTGCCCGTCGCCGTGAACGACCCGCGGGAGATGCTGAGCCTCACCGAGCGCCTCCTCCCCTGGGCCGTGCTGTTCGGCGAGGAGAAGAAGTGGCTCGCCGAGCTCGGACGGTTCTACGAGGAGACCGGAGAGAGCCCCACCTGGTATGCCGGTCAGACCGCATTCAACGCGGCCGTGCTCTCCCAGATGGTCAGCGGGATCTCCTCCAGCACGACCATTGCGAGCAGCTCGTCGTCCGGCGGCACCGGCGGCGGCGGCTTCTCCGGCGGCGGTGGGGGTGGCGGAGGCGGCGGGGGCGTCTGACTCCCCCGCGGCTCACTTCACCTCGACCGGACGATAACCAGAGGTGTGCGACACTGCTGCAACGGCGACGCGTGACGGGATCGGCGCACCGGCCGATGCGTGCGACAGGAAGGTGACTCGATGGACGAGCAGCGCATCGGCCTCGTCGGGATCGGCCGGATGGGCTCGGGCATTGTCGCCCGGCTCACGGCGCTGGGTCCCGTGGCGGCGTTCGACATCGATCCCGCCCGGCGCGAAGCCGTAGAGCATGCGGGCGCCACCTGGATGGAGTCGATCACGGCGATCGCCCGGTCGAGCGACGTACTCGTCACCGTGCTCCCGGGACCGGGCGAGACGGACGCGGTCATGCGCGAGGCGCTCCCGGCACTCGACAGCGGAGCGGTCTGGGTCGATCTCACCTCGGGGGATCCGGACAGGACGTCGGCTCTCGCAGAGACGGCGGCCGATCGGGGAATCGAGGTCGTCGCCGCCCCGATGGGCGGAGGCCCCAGCGATGCCGCCGGGGGCACTCTGACGTTCTACGTCGGCGGGGCACCCGACGCGGTGGGCCGTGCCACGCCCATCCTGAACCGACTGTCGGCGGACGGCGGGATTCGCCTGTGCGGTCCGCGCCCCAGTGACGGTGTCGTCGTGAAACTTCTCGCGAACGCCCTATGGTTCGCCAACGCCGTGGCAGCCGGAGAAGCGCTGCTGATCGGCGCCGGCCATGGTCTCGCGCCTCAGCACCTGCACGCCCTGCTCGCCGACAGTGCGGGCAGCAGCACGGCGCTGGCGGAGCACCTGCCTGCGGTGTTCCGGGGCGACTACCTGACCACCTTCGGCATCGATCGTGTCGTCGAAGAGCTCGACGCTGTGGCGGCGCTCGCCGGAGCGGCCTCCGTCTCGTCGCCCGTGCTCGATGCGTCGACGGATGTTCATCGTCGAGCGCTCGCCCGCTTCGGGCCGGTCCTCGGCGAACTCCTGGGCGTGCGGCTCATCGAAGAGACGGCCGGGCGCGACCTCCGCTGAGCCGCAACCCGCCCTCCACGAACCGCCCCGGCGGCGGCGGGGGCGGCGGCGGCGGAGCGTGTGGGCGCCGCCGTCACCTCGCCTCGACGGCCACTGTGTACCCCGCGCACGAGCCAGAGCCGCTCTTGCCGCACTCGTCGTACGGGCTCCCCGTGACGGCGACGGTCGCCGGCCCCAACGGGAAGTCGGCGGGGATGGGGAGTGCCGTCGAGAAGCGCCCGTCCCGATCCACATCCGCCCTGATCGGCGGCGAACTCACCCCGACGGCCCGCAGCCGAATGATGTACTGATGGCCGGGCTCATAGTTCAGATCGCACTCGGGCGGATCGGCGGAGACGGTCACGACGTCACCCGGCGCGACGATCGCAGGATCCACGTTCATGCGGGCGGGAAGGCACGACGCGTAGCGGGGAAACCCCGAGCCGGAGCACCCCGCAGTCGCCAGCGCGCCGGCAGCAATCAGCATCACGGCAACGGCGCGTGCCCCCCGACTTCGCATGGTCCGGAGCATACCGGCCGCGACCGCTCGACCACCCCTCGTATGCGGGTCTGCCGCCCCACGGCCACTGCCGCAAGACTGAGGCGATCACCCGAATCTCCGAGGAACTCTCATGCGCAATCGAACGCTGCTCTCCACCGTCGTGCTCGCGGAAGCCGTCATCGGCTCGCTGCTGACCGGGCCGCTGCCCGCGATGGCCGCTCCGACCGAAACCGTCATCACCGTGCCCGTCACAGCGGCCAAGAAGGTCGTCGTACCGAAAGTCGTCGGTCTCGACGGCGCAGCCGCGAGCAAGGCGCTCAAGGCGGTCGGACTGAAGTGGAGGTGGTCGAAGTTCGTGATCGTGAAGAGCAACTGGACCGTCACGAAATCCTCGCCGAAAGCCGGCGCGAGCATCAAGCGTGGGGGAACGGTGAAGCTCACCGTCACCAAGGGGACCTCCGGGAGGCAGACGGCAACGCCCACGCCGACCACCACAGCAACCCCACCGGCTCCGGCACCGGCTCCTGTTGCGCCGGCACCCGCACCCGTCGCGCCAGCGCCCGCGCCGGCTCCACCGGCACCAGCACCAGCTCCGGCCCCGCCGGCACCGGCACCGGCGCCGGCACCGGCACCGGCACCGAGCGTGGACTACCCGAACTGCACGGCCGTCCGCGCGGCCGGCAAGGCTCCGCTGTACGCCGGTCAGCCGGGCTACTCCCGCAAACTGGACCGTGACGGCGACGGAGTGGCCTGCGAGTAAGGCCGCAACCCGCCCTCCACGAACCGCCCCGGCGGCGGTACCCTTCCACCGTGGACGACGACGCCGCGCGATTCCAGGGGTCCATTCCCGAGTTCTACGACTCGGAGCTCGGACCCGTTCTCTTCCGCCACTACGCCGATGTGCTGGGTGAGGCGGTGGCGTCGGCGGCGCCCGGACGCATCCTCGAGGTGGCGGCCGGGACCGGGATCTCGTCGGCAGGGATCGTCGCGCACAATCCCGGGGCGGAGCTTGTCATCACCGATCTGAACGAGGCGATGCTGGAGCGGGCTGCCGGCAAGGTGCCCGCCGAGACGCGCATCCAGGTCGCGGATGCTCAGGCGTTGCCGTTCGAGGACGCGAGCTTCGACGTGGTGGCGTGCCAGTTCGGCATCATGTTCCTGCCGGATGTCGGCGCGGGATTCCGGGAGGCGCGGCGCGTGCTCGCCGACGGCGGCGTGTACGTGTTCAGCGTGTGGGACAGCCACGACCGCAACCGGTTCGCCGGGCTTGTCGACGGGCTGCTGACGGAGACGTTCCCCGACGACCCTCCGCCGTTCTACCGGGTGCCGTTCGGGATGAGCGACGTCGAGCGGCTGCGGAGGCTGGCGCAGGACAGCGGGTTCAGTACGCTCCGCATCGACGTGCTGCCGCACGACGCGCCCGTGGCCTCGTGGTCGGACTTCGCGGACGGCCTCATCCGCGGCAACCCGGTCTCCGATCAGGTGCGGTCGCGATCCGGAGACGTGGATGCGCTGATCCGCGCGGTGGAGGAACGGCTCGCGGCGGAATACGGGCCCGCGCCGACGACCATCCCGGTGCAGACGATCCTGTTCCGCGCCTGGGCCGCCTGAACGCGACCCGACATCGACTTCCGCGCAGCACGAAGGCCGCCGAGCGACGCCCGGCGGCCTTCGTGGTGATGGGTGCTAGGTGTTACTGATGCGGCGTCGGCGCAGGAAGAGCAGCGCTCCCCCGGCGGCGAGCAGGATGCCCGCCAGGCCGCCGACACCCCAGCCGACCGTCGAACCGGTCGAGGCGAGGCCCGCCGTCACGGCCGGGTCGTCGACGCGGTGGCTGGTGGCGCAGTCCGGGTTCTTGTCCGGCGCGGGCACGCAGAACGCGTCGCCGTCGGGACTGGTGACGACGTTGGCGATCTGCTTGTCGCCATCCCCGGTGACCACCACCGAGTAGGTCACGGTGACGACCTGCCCGACGGCGAGGTCACCGGTCCAGGTGAGGGTCGAGCCCGTGCGGGTCACGGTTCCCGATGTCGCCTTCTGGTCACCGGCCCACGTCGCGTCGTCGAGCACCTTGCTGAGGTCGTCGACGACGTTGCCGCCGGTCACCGGCGCCGCGCCGAACTGGGCGATGGTGAGGGTGTAGGTGATGCGGTCACCGGTCTTCACCGCGTGGCCGGACGCCGGGTCCGACGTCTTGGCGAACGTGTAGCTGCCGAACCGGTGCACCGTCTCGCAGTCGGAGGCGGGAGCGCAGCCGTCGGAGGTCACGACGTTGTCGAGCGTGCCGTCGCCCATCGAGCGCGCATCCTTCACGGTCACCGAGTAGGTGATCTTCGCCACCGCACCGACGCCCAGCGTTCCGGACCAGGCGATCGAGCTGCCGGTCACCGTCGCCGTGCCCGCATCCGCCGCGACGTCGCCGTTGTAGGCGGCGTCGTCGACGACCTTGCTGAGGTCATCGGTGAAGGACGCCGCCGACGGGACCGGCCCGCGCTGCGTGACGGTCACCGTGTAGTGGATGACGTCACCCGAGTGCACGACCGAACCGGGAGCAGGGTCGGCGGTCTTCACGACCGAGTAGCCCGCGATGTCGATGCCGGCCGGGTCACAGGGGATGGTCGGAGCGATACCCGAGTCCGCCGGGGTGTCGGCGGTGGCGCAGGCCGTGTTGACGAACCCGCCGCCCGGGAGGGTCTCGTCGAGCACCAGGTCGTACTCGTGCGACTCGGAGGCGCCCGGCGCGAGCGAGGCGATGTGGAAGGCACCGGCCGTCGGGCTCTTGTCATCCGTCAGGTCGACGTTCGTCAGCGTGCCCTGACCCGTGTTCGTCACGGTGACGCGGTAGTGGACCGTGTCGCCGTAGTGGAACGCGGGGTAGTCGACCGAGCTGTTGGCGTCGTGCCAGGTGCCGTCGGCCGCCTGCACCTCCTTGAGGATGATCGCGGAGTAGTAGTTCGCCACGCTGATGGCCGCGGAGGTGCGCATCACGAGTGCAGTGTGACCCGCGATCGCCTGCGCCCGGTTCACGAGCGTGTCGCCGCCCTTCACGCCGTTCGTCGTGATGTGGACGCCGAACTGCTGGGTGGCGCCCGGCGCAAGACTGCCGCCGATCACGCGGACCGCGGTCGGGTTCGCCGGCATGGTCGTCGTCCAGCCTGCGGTGTTGCCGGTCGGGTCGCCCGGGGCCGCGCCGTTCTGCGCAGCCGACGGGTCGTCGGACAGGGTCGTCGGGTCGGCGGTCGAGTAGTACACGGTCGCTCCGAGCGGGGCGTTCACCGAGGTGAGAGCGTACGAACCGGAGTACGCGGTGCCGCGTCCATCGCCGTTGTACGGGAGGATGTCGATCGTGTCCGTGAACGGCTGGGTGACCGGGTCGTACGACTTCACGGTGACCGTCCACGATCCCGTGCCCGTGCCGTCGCCGTTCACGTTCGGGATGAACGGAGCGTCGGCGGTCTTCACCACGGTCGTGTAGCCGTCGGTGGCGACGGTGACCTGGGCGGTGGCGGACTTCGTGATGCCGGCGTAGCTGGCGCTGACCGAGTTGACCAGGGCGGAACCCGGCGTCACGCTGCTGTCCGCGACCGCCTGGTAGGTGAGGGCGTGGTCGGCGTTCGTGGTGACGCCGTTCAGGGTCCACGTCAGCACCTGCTGGCCGGAGCCGTTGGTCGACACCGCCGGCTCCGGGGATGCGGTGCCGGGCACGTAGGTGACGCCCGCCGGCAGCGTGTCGACCAGCTGGTAGCCGTCGACGGTCGCCGGGATGGCGCCGGCGCCGTTCGCCGAGTAGGTCAGCGTGTAGACGGCCGGGTCACCGGGGCTGACGACCGAGCGGTCGGCCGACTTCGAGATGGCAGGCGTGGCGGTCACGATGCGGACCACGTCACGGAACCCGGTCGTGCAGGGGTAGCGCGAGCCCGCGGTCGGGGTGATGCACCCGGTGCCGTTGAACCAGCCCTCGGTCGTCGCACTGAAGTCGACGATGCCGGAGAAGAAGGACCACACATCCGTACCCGCCGGCACATCCGGCTTGATGGTCTGCGTCACGACGGCGGTGATGTTCGTCATCGTCGAGAGCTGCTCGAACTGCCCCTGCGTTCCGATGATGCGAAGGGCCCTCACCGTGCTGAGGTCGGCCGGAGGCGTCGTCGTCCACCCCGTGGTCGAGCCGCAGTCGAAGGCGTTCGGGTCGTAGCCCGCGCTGGCCGGGTCGACGGTCGGGTCGTTCCCGACGTAGTACTCGGCCGTGGCGCCGATCGTGTTGGCCAACGGCTGCGCCCACGCCCATCCGCCGAAGGTCACGTACTTGGTGTCGAGGGCGGTGCACATGCCGACGTGGTGGTCGTCAGCGCGATCCGTGTGCCGCTGGAACGCCGTGTCCATGTACTGGCCGAGCGTGGTGCCCGCAGACACCCGGTAGGTGTCGTCCCACTGCGTTCCGCCGCTGTTGGTGTATCCGCGACCCCAACCGGAGGAATAGAGGCCGAGCGTCGTCCATGCCTTGGATTCGGAGTTGTTGGACGGGTCGTCCTGAGCTGTCTGCCCGCTGACCGAGGTGTAGGTCGGTGCATCGGAGTTCAATACGGCCGAGCCGGAGGATGCCGTGTTGACGCGAATCCAGATGGAGCCGGATGCGAGGGCGACCTGGTCGACAGGAAGGCGGTTCCCGGCCGAGTCCAGGGTCGGCGGGTTCGCCGGAGCGTAATCGATCCCCGTGAGGGTCATCTGGAAGGTGTTGGGGCCGGTCTGGGTGATGGTGCACGTCCCCGCCGGTACGGTCATCTGACTCGCCGGGTGCGACCCGCCCGACCAGGGGTGGCCGTCCGCGGCTCCCGGACCGGTGAACGGTGTGCACCCCTGAGCGTCGACAGAGACGGGAGAGCCCTGCGGGGAAGCGATGTTGAGGTTGTACGTCAGGGTCTGCGGGCCGGCTTCGCTTCCGAGCGCCTTGCTCAGCGTCCACTCGTAGTCCACGAGGTAACCACCGTCGCCGAAGGTGAAGGCAGGGCTACCGACACCCCAGCGGATGTCCATCCCGAACGGATTCGTGATGTCGATCGGGCTCAGCGACGCGGTCTGACCGCCGATGCTGCCGTCCGCGGTGATCTGGTCGCCGGTCGCGCCGTCGGCGACGATGGGCGCCTGGATCACCACGGCGGTGCCCTGGTCGCGCGTCCCGACGTTGCAGACGAGGGTGCGCCCGTCGGCGGAGATGCTGGAGGCGGGCGTGACGCCAGTCGTGAGACAGAGCGAGGGGAGCGCCGTGTAGCGGCCGTTCTGCGCCGTGATCGTGACCGTCACGTTGTCCACCAGGTCGTTCGAGGGCGCCGGGGCGTCGTCGTTGACGTTGATGCGCCAGACGCCGGTGACCACGTCACCGCTCTTCACGGTCGTCGGGGTCCCTGCGGCCCAGGATGCTTCGATCTGGTAGACCGGGGCCGCCATGGCCGGCGCGCCGACAAGCGCCGCGGCGAGTGCCAGCGTTCCGGCGACCAGTGCGGCCAGCCAGCGCCAAGGCGAACCCAGCGCGATTCGTCCCTCGCGGCGACGGCCGCGCCCATCCTGGTGTGCAGACACAGCAGCATCCCCTTCGTCCTGCGTCATGGAGCGGCGGAGCACCACCGAGACCGGTGTCCGCCGCGCCACACGCTAGCGGCGGCCCAGCGGGCTGCGGTCGAATTTCACCCTGGCTTCACCCCCAGAAAGGTCGGATGACCCCCGAACGAGTGACACCTCCATTCGCATGCCGCGGCGCGGGTCGTCAGCGGTGCAGCGGCGGGAGCGAATGGAGCGGCGACCCGAGCAGCGAGGCCCCGAACACCGCGGCGGCCACCGTGACGATGAAGCAGAGCCAGTAGAGGGCGGACACGGCTCGGCCGCGCGACACCCACCGGGCGAGCGACAGGACGAGGAAGCCGCCGACGGCGCCGGAGGTGTTGAGGATGACGTCGGTGACGTCCGAACTCCCCGACGCGAGCACGTACTGTGCCGCCTCCAGAGCGCAGCTGGTCAGCGCCGCCACGACGGCGACCGGCCACACTCGCCAGCGGGGCGCGAGCACTCCGAGGTAGACGCCGAACGGCACGAACAGAGCGACGTTCGCCAGCATCTCGGACGGCCGGTTGACGCCGAACCCCTCGCTCGCGACGAACGGCACCAGCTTGACGGCGCGCACGCCCTCCCCGCCGAAGTCGGGCACGTGGAACTTCCACAGCACAGCCCACACCAGCAGCACGAGGTAGACGGCGAACAGCACGGCCGGAAGCGAGCGGGGAGCGGTGCGCGCCGGATGCGTCGGACGGAGGGAGAGGGATGCGGTCACCTTCTCGACGCTACGGACCGCGCCCGCGGCGCGAGTCAGTCGCGGGTCGCGACGGTCTACGACTTCCGAGGGATTGTCGGGGAAGCGACCTCAGCGGGCGACGCGCACCGCGTGTCCGGCGAAGGTCACCACATCCCCGACCTGCAGCTGTCGCCCGCGCCGGAGCTCGACCTCGCCGTTGACGTCGACATCGCCGTCGGCGATGGCCTCCTTGACGCTCCCGCCGGAGTCGAGGAGTCCGGCGAACTTCACGAACTGGCCGAGCCGGATCGCGTCGCCGCCGATCGACACGTCCTCGATGGGAGCTGGCTTCTTCATCCCCGAATAGTAGACGACACGGCGAGCCGCAGGCCGGAAATGGGGAGGCAGAGGAGGCGGCCGGAATGGATACGGTATGGCCAGGAGGTGGGTCCGATGGGGTACCTCGCTTATGACGGTTCAGCGCGGGTGTCGTTCGACGATGTCGTCCTCGCCCATCTGGAGGTCGCCATCATCGCCAAGCTCCAGCGCAAGGAGTCCTTCGCCCTGTCGTGGCGCGAGTCGAAGGCCAACGGAAGCGGCCGGAGCACCATCTGGCTCGACTCCTCTCTCCCTCTCCGGTTCCACTACGACAGCCCGCGGCCGCCCGCGATCAACCGGGAATGGCTGCGCCGCCTGATGGACTCGGCCAACTCGAACGGCGGCCTGATCGTGCTCGATGAGGGCGGCGACCTCTGCGCGGGCATCTCGCACGACCGGGGGATCTAGGACGGGTCGCGGTCGCGCCCTCACACGGGCAGCACGGCGTTGCCGCGCCGAAGCACGGTGGCACCGAGCCGCACCCAGACGACACTGATCATCCCCGCGGTCACGTCGACGGCGATCGTCGCAGCCGGCTGCCCGTCACGGCGGAGCAGCAAGCCCGGGCGGCCGTTCACCGGGCGTTCGACGACCTCCCGTCCGCTCCGGGCGCCGAGGCCGTAGGCGAGCAGGAGCGCGGCATCCTCCACTCCGCGCACCACGCGGACCTTCGCGCGGTCGCCCTCACCCGCATCCACCACGACGGCGACGTCGGGGTCGAGGAGCCGTCGCAGGCGTCGGGCATCGCGCGCAGCGGTGGCGGCGCGCAGCTCGCCCACGAGCTGTCGCCTCCGGGTGAGCACCGAGGGCAGCCACGCTGTCATCGACATGGGAACGCCTTTCTCTCGTATCGGGTGTGAAGGGTCCGGCGGCGGGAGGGACCAGCCGTGGTCTGCTTGGCGCATGCCCGGGGAGTGGGCCGCCTGAAACCCGGTGTTCCCGCTCTTACCTCACGGCTCGGCCGGACCGCGTGTTCACGGGGTGGTCACGGACTGGGCGTCCAGCCACTGGGCGAACGTCGTGGGGAAGACCTCCGCATCCGGACCGGGGACGAGCTCCCGATCGCTGAGATGTGCGCCGAAGTAGCGCGCCTCGGGATCGTCGACGACCTGACGTGCGTCGCCCCGCGCGGCCAGTCCGCGCGCGATCAGCTCGGTCAGCCGGAACTCCTCCGGCCCGCTCACCTCCAGCACTCCCCCGACGGGCGAACCGGCGGCGGTGCGGGCGACGGCGGTGGCGACGTCCTCCGCTGCGATCGGCTTGATGACCACGGGCGCGAGGCGCACGGTGTCGCCGTCGGTGGCCGCGTCGGCGATCGCCTTCACGAACTCGAAGAACTGCGTGGCGTGCACGATGGAGAACGGGATGCCGGACTCGCGGATGAGCAGCTCCTGCGCGACCTTCGCGCGCATGTACCCGCTGTCCGTCATGCGCTCGGTTCCGACCACCGACAGCGCCACATGGTGCCGCACGCCGGCTTTGCGCTCTGCGGCGATGAGCGTGTTGGTGGAGGTGGTGAAGAAGTCCATCACCGCGCGGTCCTCGAAGGAGGGCGAGTTCGAGACGTCGACGACGACGTCCGCCCCGGCGAGCGCCCCATCCACTCCGTCACCGGTGAGCGTGTTCACACCGGAGTTCGGAGAGGCGGCGATCGCCTCATGCCCGTGGCCTGCCAGCAGGGCCACCACTTTCGAACCGATCAGGCCGGTCCCGCCGATGACGACGATCTTCATGTCGTGTCTCCTCGAATCCTCATCCGACGGCGGCCGTGTGCAGCCGTCACCCAGTACGACCGAACAGGCGGCGCGAATGTGACAGGTCGCAGCTCGGCGTCTCCGTCACAGATCGGCGGTCCGATCGGTCAGAGCCGGAGCCGGGACCTTCCCGGCACCACGACGAACGGACGACAGACGATGACCGGATGGATGACGGCGCCACAGCGAACGGTATTGGCGGTGGCCGTCGTGGCGACCTTCATCGCCTTCCTCGACGGCAGCGTCGTGACGGTCGCCCTCCCCGCGATCGGGCGGGAGCTGGGAGGCGGCCTCGCCGTCCAGCAGTGGGTGGTGGATGCGTACCTCCTGACGCTCGGATCGGTCATCCTGCTCGCCGGGTCGCTCTCCGATCTGTTCGGGCGCCGTCGGGTGCTGCTCTGGGGTCTCCTCGGCTTCGCCATCGCCTCGGCGCTGTGCGCTCTCGCGCCCACCTCGGCGATCCTGGTGATCGCTCGGGGACTCCAAGGCGTCGCCGGCGCCCTGCTCGTGCCGAGTTCTCTCGCCCTGATCCTCGGCGCATTCAGCGGCGCGGCGCAGAGCCGGGCGATCGGCGCCTGGACGGCGATCACCTCCCTCGCCAGCATCGCGGGACCTGTGCTCGGCGGTGTGCTGGTCGATGCCCTGTCGTGGCGATGGGTCTTCGCGATCAACCTCCTGCCGATCGCCGTGGCGCTGCTGCTGGTCCGCGCCCTTCCCGCGGACGCTCCCCACCGGCCCGGCGCCCGGGTGGACTGGGCGGGTGCGGCCCTCGGCGTGCTCGGGCTCGGTCTGCCGGTGTTCGCCCTGATCGAGCATCCACGATATGGATGGGGCTCGCCGCTGATCCTCGGTTCGCTCGCGGTCGGCGCTGCGGCCCTCGTCGCCTTCCTCGTGCGCGAAAGGAGGGCGGCGCAGCCGATGCTGCCCCTCACCATCTTCCGGGCACGCGACTTCAGCGTGGGGAATGTGGCGACGGCCTTCATCTACGGGGGTGTGGCTGTCGGCACCTTCGCGCTCGCGCTGTTCCTCCAGCAGGGGGCCGGATATTCGGCGACTCTCGCCGGATTCGCGATGGTCCCGTCCAGCATCGTGCTGATCGCTCTGTCCGCGTACTTCGGCCGACTCAGCGGCCGGGTGGGGCCGAGACTGATGATGACGGTCGGACCGTTGGTCGCGGCCGGCGGGTTCGCTCTGATGCTGCGGATCTCGCGCGACGCCGACTACCTGACCGAGGTGCTGCCCGCCGTCGTCGTCTTCGGGCTGGGCATGGCGATCACGGTCGCTCCGTTGACGGCGACCATTCTGGGTGCCGTCGATCCGGCACGCTCCGGGATCGCATCGGCCATGAACAACGCGGTGTCTCGTGTCGCGGGCCTCGTCGCGGTGGCCCTTGCGGGTTCGGCGGGGGCGGCGATGTCGGCGGTCGCCGGCTTCCACGAGCTCGCCGGGGCAGCGGCCGTCGCGCTCGCGGCGGGCGGCCTGATCTCGGCGGCCGGTATCCGGAATCCTCGCGGCGTCAGCGGCGAGCCGGCCGAGACGGAGGTGTCCGGTCACCACGCTCTGCTCCGCTGAGCGGAGACGTCGCGCGCCGCTGTCACATCCCGAGCACCTGTCCGGTCAGAGCTGGTGACGCGCGGAGCGTCCGCGCAGAAACGGAGCAGCACATGAAGATCGTCGCCATCGGCGGAACCGGCCTGATCGGCCGCGGAGTCGTCTCTCGTCTGCAGGAGGCGGGCCACGACGTCGTCGCCGCCTCGCCGTCGACCGGCGTGGACACGGTCACGGGCGAAGGGCTCGCCGCGGTCCTCGAGGGTGCGGACGTCGTCGTCGACACGCCCAACGCGCCGTCGTTCGAGGACGGCCCGGTGCACAAGTTCTTCGAGCGGTCCGCCACCAACCTCGTCGCGGCCGAGAAGGCCGCGGGCGTCCGCCACCACGTCGTCCTCTCCATCGTGGGCGTCGACCGCATGCCCGACATCGGCTACATGCGGGCGAAGGTGACGCAGGAGCGCATCGTGCGTGAGAGCCGCGTGCCGTTCACGATCGTGCGCGCGACGCAGTTCTTCGAGTTCATCGGCGCGCTCGCCGACGGGGCGACGCAGGATGGCACGGCCGTGCTGTCGGATGTGCTGATGCAGCCGATCGCCGCGACGGACGTGTCGGCCGCCCTGGCCGAAGTCGCCGTGGCAGCGCCCCTCAACGGGATCGTGGAGCTCGCCGGTCCGGAGCCCCTGCGGCTGGACGAACTGGCGCGCCGGCTGTTCTCCGCGACGGGGGACCCGCGGACCGTGACGACGGATCCCGACGCCGGATACTACGGCGGCCGGGTCGACGACCGATCGCTCACGCCGGGCAACGACCCCGCGATCACCGACCACCGGTTCGGCGGGACGACGTTCTCCCGCTGGCTGGAGGACCGCCACTAGCATTCGACCATGACGGGGCCAGTGGAGCAGGACGACCTCGACACCGCCGCGGCGACGTTCGCGGCGGTGCGGCCGCGCCTGTTCGGCATCGCCTACCGGATGCTCGGGACCGTCGCGGACGCGGAGGACATCGTCCAGGACACCTGGGAGCGCTGGCAGCGCACCGACCGCTCGGCGGTGCGCGAGCCGGCGGCGTTCCTGGCGACCGCGGCGACGCGGCTGGCGATCAACCAGGCCCAGTCTGCGCGGGTGAAGCGCGAGACGTACATCGGGCCGTGGCTGCCCGAGCCCGTGGACACCAGCGCCGACCCCTCCCTCGGCGCCGAGCGGGGTGAAGCGCTCGAGTTCGCCGTCCTCGTGCTGCTCGAGAAGCTGACGCCGACCGAACGCGCCGCCTACGTGCTGCGGGAGGCCTTCGACTACCCGTACCCGCAGATCGCGGAGATCATCCAGGGTTCCGAGGCGTCCGCGCGGCAGCTCGTCAGCCGCGCGCGGAAGCACCTGGCCGAGGAGCGGCACGTGCGCGAAGTCGACCACGCCCAGCAGAAGCGGATGCTGGAGGCCTTCCTCGAGGCCGCGCAGTCCGGCGACATCGCCGAACTCGAGCGCATCTTCACCGCCGACATCGTCAGTTACTCCGATGGCGGCGGACTGGCCCGGGCGTCGCGCATCCCGGTCTTCACCCGCGAGACGGTGGCGAAGTACGTCCACGCCTTCGCCGACCGGTTCTGGGACGGCACCGTGCGCCTCATCGAAGCCAACGGCGGCCCCGCGGCCGTGCTGGTCCGCGACGGCGCCGTGGTCGCCTTCATCGCGCTCGACGTCACCGTCGACGGCATCCGCCGCCTCCAGTGGGTGCTCAACCCGCAGAAGCTGGAACGCATCCCCGTCCCGGCGTGAGATCCCGCCCCCGATGTCACAAATCGGGACGCTGTCCGGTCATAACGGGTGAAGGCACATTCATCGGCCGGACAGGAGGCACTCATGCGCCGGATCCTCGTGGTGGGCGGCGGTTACGCCGGTTTCTACACCGCATGGAAGCTGGAGAAGAAGCTGCGGAGGGACGAAGCCGAGATCGTCGTGATCGACCCCCGGCCGTACATGACGTACCAGCCGTTCCTCCCGGAAGTTGCAGCGGGGTCGATCGAGGCGCGGCATGCCGCCATCTCGCTCCGCAGCCACCTGAAGCGCGCGCGGCTCATCCCCGCGTCGGTGACCCGGATCGACCACGCGTCGAAGACAGTGACGGTGCTGCCGAAGGACAGCGAGCCGTTCCTGCTGGGCTACGACATCATCGTGGTCACCGCCGGCGCCGTCACCCGCACATTCCCCATCCCGGGCATCACCGAGCAGGCGATCGGCATGAAGCACGTCGAGGAGGCCGTCGCCATCCGCGATCGGCTGCTCGACGCTTTCGACCGCGCCTCGGTGCTGCCGCCCGGACCGGAGCGCAGCCGCCTGCTCACCGTCGCGTTCGTCGGCGGCGGGTTCTCGGGCGTCGAAGGGTTCGGCGAGACGCTCTCGCTGGCCACGGCACTTCTGAAGTCGTATCCCGAGCTGACCTTCTCGGACCTCTCGTTCCACCTGATCGAGGCGCGCAACCGCATCCTCCCCGAGGTGACCGACGAGCCGGGACGCTGGGTGGTGCGGGCTCTGGAACGCCGTGGGGCCCACATCCACCTGGATGCGCAGCTCGTCTCGGCGGACGGCGGCCACCTCGTGCTCTCGACCGGTGCGGAGTTCGACGCGCACACCATCGTGTGGACCGCCGGCAACGGCGCGAACCCGGTCGTCGCGAACCACACCGACCTGCCGGTCACGGCGCGCGGATCGGTGATGGTCCGCGCCGACCTGCGAGTGGGCACGCCGGACGCCGTCGTGCCGGACGCCTGGGCGGCCGGGGACGACGCGGCGGTGCCGGACCTGGCGTCCCCGATCGACGGCGCCGTCACGGTTCCCAACGCCCAGCACGCCGTCCGGCAGGCCAAGCGGCTGGCGAAGAACATCGTCGCGACCCTGCGCGGTGAGCAGCCGAAGGACTACGTGCACCACAGCCTCGGCGTCGTCGCGACCCTCGGCCTCGGCACGGGCATCTTCCAGTGGCGCGGGATCGTCATCACGGGATTCCTCGCCTGGGTGATGCACCGCGGGTATCACGTGCTCGCGATCCCGACCTGGGAGCGCAAGGTGCGGGTGCTGCTGATCTGGGCGAGCGCGGTGTTCTTCGGCCGCGACATCGTGTCGCTGCTCTCGGTGCAGCATCCCCGCCGGGCGTTCGTCGGGGGCGGCCCGCCGGAAGCGTCCGACGCGCGCGAGCTCGCCGGGAGGGCCGCCTGATGCCCGTCGACCGCAGGCACCGGCCCTCCGCGACGGCACGGCTCGCCGGAGTCGTCTCGAACAGCGCTGCAGGACGCCGTGTCGCCGCACTCCGCGACGAGCTCCGGACCCGGCGCGCGCCGCTGCACTGGACGAACATGTTCGGGGTCATCGCGTTCGCGTGCGTCCTGGTGCTGTTCGTGACCGGCTTCATCCTCATGTTCGTCTACACGCCGTCGAGCACGCGCGTGACCTATGACGGCCCCTACACGCCGCTCGCGGGCGCCGAGATGTCGGAGGCCCTGCAGTCGACGCTGGCGATCACGTTCGAGGTGCCCGGCGGCCTGCTCGTGCGCCAGGCGCACCACTGGGCGGGCCTCCTGCTCCCGGCCGCGATCATGCTGCAGCTGGCGGTGTCGTTCTTCACCGGCGCGTTCCGCCGTCCGCGCCGACTGTCGTGGGTGCTGCTGTTCGGCCTGCTGATCACCGCCCTGCTCGGCGGCTGGAGCGGCTACGCGCTCCCGGACGACATGCTATCCGGCACCGGACTGCGGATCGTGGAAGGCATCGTCCTCGGCATCCCCGTCGTCGGCACCTGGCTGTCCGCGCTGCTGTTCGGGGGCGAGTTCCCGGGGCGGATCATCGAGAACCTCTACCCCATCCACGTCGCCGTGGTGCCGGCGCTGCTCGTGCTGCTGCTCGCGGCGCGGGCGCGACGGGCGTACCTCGACAAGCCGGCGCAGTTCGCCGGCCCGGGCCGCACGGAGGAGCGGATCGTCGGGGTCCCGGTTCTGCCGAACCTGGCGGCGCGTGCGGGCGGCCTCCTCGCCATCGCGACCGGCGCGATCGTCCTCATCGCCGCGACGGTCACGATCAGCCCGATCTGGCTCTACGGACCCTCCTCGCCCGGCGACGCATCGGCGGGCAGCCAGCCGGACTGGTACACGGGCTTCCTCGACGGAGCGCTCCGCCTCGTCCCGCCCGGCTGGGAGTTCGAGTGGCTCGGCCGCACCTGGACGCTCGCCATCCTCATCCCCCTCGCGGTGGTCGGGCTCTACCTGCTCGCGATCGCTGTGTACCCGTTCGTCGAGGAGTGGGTGACCGGCGACCACCGCGACCACCACCTCCTCGACCGCCCGCGCAACGAGCCGACGCGCACCGGCCTCGGCGTCTCGGGCATCGTCTTCTATGCCGCCCTCTGGGGCGCGGGGAGCGCCGATCTCGTGGCCACCCATTTCCACCTCACGGTGGAGTCCGTGGTGGCCGGCTACCAGGCGCTCGTGGTGCTGGGTCCTGTCGTGGCGTTCGTCGTCACCCGGCGCGTGTGCCTCGCGCTGCAGAAGCGCGACCGCGACATCCTGCTGCACGGGTACGAGACCGGGCGCATCGTCCGGCTGCCCGGCGGCGAGTACGTGGAGGTCCACGGCTCGGTGGATGCGGCCGAGCGGTACCGCCTGGCCGGCCCGGTCGCCGTGCACCCGGTCGACGCCAGGCCGGACGAGGACGGGCGGCTCCGGCCCACCGAACGGCTCCGGGCGGCTCTCGCCCGGGTGTTCTTCGAAGACCGCTTGGAGCCGGTGGGGCCGCTGACCCGCGACGAGGTCGTCGCCGGAGGACGAACGGATGAGGCGATCACGCACACCGAGGAGGCCCAGTCGAGCGCGGCGCGGGCGGGCGCGGCATGAGGCGGAGACGGCCGCGGCGGCCGCCGCTCTGACGACCTCGCTGCGCGACGCCTACCTCGCCGGCGACGCACCGGCCCTGGCTCGGCTGCTCGGCCCGGACGTCCACGTGGTGGTGGACTGCGGCGGCGACGCATCCCTTCCGGTGGCTGTCGGCAACGCCTCGGGGCTGACGCTCCTGCACGGCCTGCTCGGCGACCCCGCATCGCTCGGTCTGGACATCCGGCCGATGAACGGGCGCTCAGGACTCGTCGCCTCCCGTGAGGGACGCGTCTTCGCCGTCGTTGTCGCGGACGGCGTCGTCGGGGCCGTCGACCACCTTTGGGTCGTGGCGGATCCGGAGAAGCTCCGGCGCTGGGGGGAGCCCCGGTGAGCGGCTGGCGAGGAACGGAAGGTATGACGCGGAGTGGTCGTGGCCGCAGGCACAGCGCTCGACATCGCCGTGCAGCAATCGGCTGGGCGTGAGACCGGTCAGTCGCAGGCATTCCCGGTTCAGGTGGGCCTGGTCGGCGTATCCCGCGTCGACGGCGATCCCGGCGATCCCGTCGCTTCCGCGTCGTCCGCTCGCCGCTACGCCGGCCTGTGCCAGCGCCAGGAATCCTTGGAAGCGGAGGGTCCGCTGGAGCACCTTGGGGCTGAGCCCGACCGTGTGGAGGGAGCGACGTCGCAGCTGACTCTCCGACAGCGCCACATGCGCCGCGACGGCACCGACTTCGTGGGGTCGCCACGGCATCAGCGCGGAGACGGCCTCCCGGATGGCCCGGTCGATCCGCTCCGCCGCGCGGAACTCCCTCAGAAGGAACGCCTCCAGGACGGCCACGGCGCGCTCGTCCCGGCCGGCCAGCGCCATGGTCTCGCCGAGACGCTCCGCGGATCCGCCCCACACCTCCGACAGACCGACGTTTTCATCGACCAGTTCGTCGAGCATGACCGGCAGCGGCGGCGCGCCGGCGGGCAGGAACCGGGCCCCGACGATGGTGGTGTGCGGCGGGATGAGCTCCAGCCGCGGCCCGGTCAGTGGCCCCATCAGCCGGGGCTGGCCGCCGAGCGGCACGTGGATCTCGACACCGCCGGTCGGGAGGTGGCGTTGGACGTACGGGGCGTCTCCGGTGCGGTGGATCCAGATCGTGCGCACCACCCGCGCGAGCGCCGGCGTCGGCGGCCGCTCGACATACGATTCCATGCTCCCCCCTCTCCGACCCCTGTCGTCAGCGAACCCTGGCGAACGCCCGGCGCACGACCCGCCTGTTCAGGAACACCGCGATGATCGCGATGATGGCGCCGACCGCAGCCTGCTCGACCTTCATCCAGATCGGATAGCCCGTGTCCGGCGCCACGATGATCACGACGATGCCGATCGGCGCGAGCAGTGAGATCCAGCGCATCCGGGTGTAGGCCGTGCGGTTGCCCCGCGCGGCGGCCCGGGTGACGAAGATGAAGACGATGCTCGCTCCGGCGACGACGGCACCACGGAGCCAGACCACCCAGTTCACGTCGGCGGGATCGACCGCGGTCAGGATCGCCGCCACACCGAGGGCGGTCAGGGACACGGCGGCGCACAGCACCCAGAGCCGGGTGACGGCTGCGAGAGCGGAACGCACCTCGAGCGGGTGAGCGGCGGTGGACGTCATGCGGGTTCTCCTTGCCGGGTCGCGCGGTCGAAGAGGTCGACGATCTCGGCGATCGCCGCATCGGTGGCGGAGGGGGAGCCGGGCATCGTCGTGGCGAACGCGTCGATCGTCGCCCGGATCGAGCGCGCGACCACGAGGGTGTCGAACTGGCGGAACTCGCCGGCCTCCTGGCCGTGTGAGAGCAGGACCGACAGCAGCAGCGCCGAGGTGTCCTCGCGGAGGCCGTTGTCGGCGCGCGGCGCGTTGGCGATGACCTCGATCACCGCGCGCGCGGCGAGGCGGTTGTCGGCCAGGTACCGGAGGTTGGTGGCGATGTACGCCGCGAGCTTGCCTCGCCAGGTGCTGGCGGCCTCCATCGCCGGCACCATCACGGCGGCCGCGCCGTCGACCACGTGCGCGACCACCGCCTGCATCAGGGCCGCTTTGTCGGCGAAATGGTACGAGATCATCCGGGTGCTGCTGAGGCCGGCGTCCTCGCAGATGCGGGCGAACGAGGTGGCGGCGAAGCCCCGCTCGGCCAGCACCACGATCGTCGCGTCGACGATCTCGCGCCGACGCTCTTCGGTGGACCGATAGGGACGAGTTGCAGGAGTCACCTGCCCATAATTACTTAATCAGGTAATTGCGCGCAAGTGCGGAGCGAAAAGAGAGACCGGTGCGTTCTCCAGCTGTTCGCGCAGTTCCGCGCTCGGGCTGCCCAGCACCTCGCCGGTGAGCGTTCCGGTTGCCGAGATGGCCGCCATCAGGTCGGGCCCGATGTGTGCGAGGTGATCGAAGAACGCGGCGGCGTCGACGTATTCCTCGATCACGATCGCCTCCGTCCGATCGGCGTTGAGGTACACCTCGTACCGCGTCGTCCCCGTGTCCTCCTGCTCGACGATCTGCACGCACTGTCTGGACAGTCGTGTGAACTCATCGACGGCACCCGCGTGGAACACGAATCGGGCGATTCCCATCACCGTTTCCATCGGCTTCCTCCCTCTCTGGTCGTGGTGGTTCAGCGGCTGTGGGCGTTGCGCCAGGCCACGTAGTCGGCGACCGCGGCCGCGACGTCGAACTCCGGCGTGAAACCCGTCTCTGCCCGGAGACGGGAGATATCGAGGTACGGATGTTCTCCCGGCCCCGTGGAGCGACCCTCCAGCAACCGCACCGGCGTCTCGGGGAACGCGGCGTCGAGGGCTTCGGCGAGTTCGCGGTGGGTATAGCGGTGCCCGCTCGAGACGTTGTAGACGGTGTGATCCAGCACGTCGGCGGCCATCAGGAGCGCGATCGCGCGACCGGTGTCCGGGGCATAGCCGAAGTCGCCGCCGTCGTCGGCATGCAGCGCAGGCGGCTGCTCACCCCGACGTAAGGCTCCGACAGCGGGCGGGATGGGATTGAAAGGCGATTCCGGGTCCATGAGCGGTCCCCACGTGCTCCCGATCCGCAACAGCACGGGATGCACGCCGGTCCCCGCCAGCGCGAACAGCGTGAGCGGCTCCACCGCCTTCTTGAACGCGACGATGGCGTGCGGAAGATCGGCCGACGGGAGGTCGAGATCCTCCGTCCACGGGATTTCGGGGCGACCGGTGTAGACGCCGATGCTGCTCGCAACGGCGAACCGGCCCACCTGCCACCTGCGGGCGGCTTCGAGGGCGTTGAGGAGCCCGGCGGTGTCGCGCCGGAAGAACTCGATGGGGTCCGCTTCCGGAATGCTGCCGGCGAGATGCACGATGTCCCTGATGTCGTGTCGGTCGCCCAGCGCCAGGAACGCGTCCCGGTCGGCGATGTCCACATTCTCGACGGTGACACGTCCGTCGAGGAACGACGGCACCTCGGTCGTGCGGTGGGCGGTGACGACGACCTCGAGCCCGCGGTCGACGAGGGCGGCGGCGGTGTGCGCTCCGATCATCCCGAGGCCGCCGGTGACGAGGATCATCGCTTCACCTCGTAGTGCAGGTGCGTGACATCGGGGGCCGCGACGACCTCGAGGATCCCCAGCCGGATGTGCTGCGGCAGCTCGTGGAAGAAGCGCCGTCCGGCGCCGAGCAGGATCGGCACCTGATGCAGGATCAGCTCGTCGACCAGGCCGGCGGCGAGCGCCTCCGTCACGAGCACTCCGCCCATCAGCCCGACATCCTTTCCGGCCGCCGCGCGTTTGGCGACGTCGACGGCATCGTGGATGCCGGTGCTGACGATGGTCTGCCGTGGGTTGGCCGGCGGAAAGTCCGAGTGACTGAGGACGACGAGCGGCGCGGTGGGATGCGGTGCCCCCTCGGCGAAGCGGTTGGAGTCGGTGTAGGTGGTGTGGCCCGCGAGCGTTGCGCCGACGCGGGACGCCAGCTCGTCGAAGATGCGTGCGCTCGGTTCCGTCAGACGGAAACCGTCGAACACCTGACTGGGCACGTCGCCGCTGCCGTACCAGTCGAACAGGACGCCGCCGTCGCCGAGCCCGCGGCCCGGTCCTGGTTCGCGGCCGGTGATGTAGCCGTCGACGGAGACGGCCAGCCCGCAGATCACTTTGCTCATGGGTGAACCTCTTTCGTGTTTTCGGTGGGGCTTTCTGCACCCGCAGGCGGAACCGCCTGCGGGAAGTCGAAGAACCGGCGCGGGTCGTAGCGCTGCTTCACGGCGGACAGCCGGGGACCGTTCGCACCGTGGTAGGCGCGAAGCGGATCCTCGAGCGCCGGGTCCGGGAAGTTCGGGTAGACGCGACCGGAGGCATGCTCGTGTGCGAGCTTCCAGGACGCATCGATCCAGGGGTCGTCCGGGGATCCGGCGTGCTCGAGCAGGAATCGTTGCCCGCGGTGGGCGAACGCGGTCGCGGTCTCGGCCACGCGGGTGTATGCCCCGGCCAGTGCGGTGAACGTCAGGCGCCGGCTGCGTGAGCCCTCACCCGTCTCGAGGCACGACACGAGCGCGGAGACGGCGCCGTCGTCGATCGGACGGTCGAAGAACTCCGAGCGGATGCGGACGCTTTCCGTGCTCGACGACCTCGCGTCATCCGACAGCGCGTCCTTCAGGGCCGAGTAGGGCATCGGCTCGCTCACCGCCAGCAGCGTGGGCCGGCCCGCGCGGCTCGCGAACTCGTGCAGGAGTTCACGCGTACGGCTCTCGGACAGCGTGGACGCTCCGTGGACGTGGACGCGCAGGCCGGAGCCATCCGGCTGCCGTTCGACCGTCGCATTCAGGGTGAGCTCATCCGGTGCGTCGGGAGCCCACGACTGCCACGCGGTGAGCACCGCGCGCGGGTCGATGTCGCGCCAGTGCGCCTCGATCCGGCACGCCGCGGGTTCCGGGAGGGTGGAGAAGCGAAGGGAGGTGACGACGCCGAACTGCCCGCCACCAGCACCGCGCAGCGCCCAGAACAGCTCCGGTTCGTTCTGCGCATCGCTGTCGACCACGGAGCCGTCCGCGAGGACGACGCGTGCACCGAGGAGCCGATCGCAGGTCAGCCCGTAGGCGCGGCCGAGCAGCCCGATCCCGCCTCCGAGCGTCAGCCCGGCGATTCCGACGCTCGGCCCGCATCCCGCGGGCAGCGTGCGCCCGTGCACGTGCAGGGCGCGGTAGACGGCTCCGAGACGCGCACCGGCCCCGATCAGGGCCGCCCCGTCCGGATGGACGGCGACCTCGCTCAGGGCCGACAGGTCGAGGACGATCCCCCCGGTCGAAGACCGACCCGCGAAGCAGTGACCGCCTCCCCTCGGCACCAGGCGGAGTCCGGTCGAGTGCGCGAAGGCGATCGCGCGAACGATGTCCTCCTCCGACCGGCACAGCACGACCAGCGCAGGGCGCGTGTCCCGGAACGTGCGGTTCTCCGGACGGCGCGCGCGGTCGTAGCCGGGAGAGTCCGCGGTGAGGACGTCCCCGTCGAGGAGCTCGCGCAATCGCTCGATTCCGGTCATGGTTCGACCGTAGGGATGCCGCCCGGGTCAACTCTTGAACGAATCGAGCATCGTGCTTCGTCCGGGCCGCGGTCGGGCTGGGGCGAACGTCAGTCCGGCAGCCGCACCAGGTGCCGGTCGAGCGCGACGGCGATCGCCTCGTCGCGGTTGGACACATCCAGCTTCCGGTAGATGCTGCGGATCTGGCTCTTGACCGTGTTCACCGAGACGCCGAGCTCCTCCGCGACCTGGGGCACGCGCGGGATGCGCAGGTAGACCTCGAGGACGGCCAGCTCGCGCTTGCTCAGCGCCTCTCCCTCCGGCAGCGGCAACAGGAGGGAGCGGGCGGGGACGCCGGCGAGCACGTCGCCGAAGCCGGCGCCGTCGAGGGCGTCGCGCACGGCCGGGAAGTCGTCCACGGGAACCAGCGCGACGGCGAGCCGCTGTCCCGTTGCGCGGAGGAGTTCGCCCAGCTCGTCCACGGCCGCCGTCCGACGAGGTCCGCTCGCGAAGCGCAGCAGCGCGGCGGCCTCCAGGGCCAGCACCTCCGCATGGGTGCGTGCGTCCATCGGCGCTCCGGCGACTCGGCGCACCTGCTGGAGCGCGGCGCCCGTGCGGCCGAAGGCCAGTTCGACGCGGGCGAGGCCCACGTGGCGGTGGACGCTGCCCGACTCCAGCTGCCGGAGCACCGCAGACGCCGCGGCGAGGTCGCCGAGCGCGATGTGCAGCAGCGCCCGATAGGGTGCGAGCTCGCGCCGAGCGGCCGCCCCGCGACCCTCCGCCCCGCGGAGCGCGGCGAACGCGTCGATCCCCGCGAGCCCGGCCGAGGGCCGCCCCGCGACGAGATCGGCGAGCGCCTCGGTCGCCGCGATGGCGCGCCAGTGCTCGATCGTCCGGCGATCGTGGGTCATCGCCGCCAGCTGCTCGCGCGCTTCGGCGGGGTCGAACCGCTCCAGCGCCACGATCGCCTCCGCGACGCGGTAGAACGTGCCCGGATACCAGGAGCGCTGCTGGGCGGTCCACTGCTCGTCCTGGGCCAGTTCAATGTAGGCCATCGCCTCGTGGATGTCGCCCCTCAGCGCGTGGATGCCGGCCGCCATCGCGATGTTGGCGAAGCCGGAGGAGTAGCCGGTGGGAGGCGATTCGGCCATCCCCTTCTCGAACGTCTCCAGGGCCGACTCGACCTGCCCCGCGTAGAACTGGGTCGTGCCCACGTGCGCGTAGATACGCGACAACGCCTGCACGGCGGCGCGCTGATCCAGGGTGAGGCCGTCCAGCGCGGCGACGGCCTTCCGCGCCGGTGTGATCCCGAGACGCGGGCGCCCGATCAGCCGGTAGGCGGCGCTCTCGCTGGCGAGGATGAGCGCGCGGTCGACAGGTCCCACCCGGTCGACGCCCTGGCGCGCGGCCCGGGCCGCTCCGACGAAGTAGCGCAGCCCCTTCATCCGCCTGTTCGGCTGCAGGTTGTAGGCGATTCCGAGCAGCATCATGAGCAGCGGCCGCGTGTGAAGCGCTGTCGGCGGGATGCGCTCGGCGACCTGCGCGAAGCCCAGCCGGATCCCGATGACGACATCGAACCAGTGATCCCGGACGACGGCCGTCGCCGCGTCGTAATCGCCCGCGTCGACGGCATTCTGGAACAGCCGGAGAACGTCCCGGTCGATCGTGAGCCGGATGTCGTCATCACTGTCGGGCGCGGGGTCGGCGCCGCCGGAGAACGAGTGCGCGGACCCATCGGAGAACGTGCTCATTGCGTGGACTCCAGGTTCGGGTAGTAAGGAGTGGCGTCCACTTCATCGTAATGACGTGTCGGGAACATTCACCGGCGGCCCACTCGGATGGCGGCTCCCCGCGGAGCGGGTCTTCCACGGCCTCCATCGGTCGGAAAGGAGGCCGCCGGCCCACTCGGCGCGTATCCTGATGCCGTGGTTCGGAGAACGCCTCGTGATGACGCCGAAGCGCACGTCGTTCACCTGCTCCCTTCTCTCGGTGCGCCGACCGCTCCACCCCAGCAGCTCGGTTTCCCTCACCGCATGGGCGCCGCCGGTCGAACAGTGCTGGCTGTCGTCAATACAGGCGCGTCGATTGCGGCCGGCGCCATGATCGCCGGGATCTGGACGGCCGATACCCCCGGGCTGTGGTTCGACGTGCTGTTCACCGTGGTCATCGCCGGTCTCGCTGCATCACTGTGGGGGGTATTCCGGGGGTCGGTCATCGAGGCGAACCAGGAGCGGGCCCTGAACACGCGGTGGCTGCACGTGCGGTCCCACGCACGAGCAGAGACCGGACGAGTCGTGAACCGTGCCGTCAACCTCTCCGAGGACGGAGCGGTGTCGACGTTCGACATCCAGGTCGTCATGGCCGACCGGTCGACCCTTCGCGCCCGATGGCGTCCGCGAACGATGTCGGCACGCTCGCTACCCCTGGCAGCCGTGCCCGACGTCGGGGCCGTGGCGCGCGTCTGGCGGATGCCGGACGAGACGCAGGACTCGCCCGTCGTCATCGAAGTAGCCGACCCCTCCGCCGGAGACCCGCCAGCCTGAGTCGGGACATCGGTTCGAGTCAGGTCGGCTGCCCCGAGCAGGAGACCGCGATCCCGGCCAGCGTCATCGTCCAGGTGTAGTCCACCGGTTTCGACAGCCGGCCGGTCGGTTGATCGACAACCGCCAGGTGGATGACGACGGTGGCGCCGAGAAGGCTGCCGAGCGCGTTCATAAGGCTGACCGGGACCGTCGTGGTGTACACGCCGCCCGACGATGTCGTCGTCGCCCCGGTGATGACTTGCGTTGCGCCGCCCTTCTGCGCCGTGATGCGGACCGACGTGGATGCGTAACCCGCCAGAGGCGCCCAGGTGAAGATCAGAGCCGTGGTGGTGATCACCGAGTTCCAGTTGCAATAGGGCGTCAGTGCGAAGCGGCTTGCAGCTGCCACGTCGCACTCCCCGTCTGCGACTGCGTCAGTGAGACACCCGCGGTGACCACGAAGCACAAGTCGACCGCAGGCCCACTCGACGTGGTCTGTGCGCCGGGCGCGAGCTCAAAGGTGACGGTGCCGGGCACGGAGGGTCACCGTCGAGCGAGAGCCCTCGCCGGCCAAGGCCCTTGACGCGATCTTCGCCAACCCCGAACGTGGATGGCGTCTCGACTGAGGAGGACGACATGGCGAGGATTCTGGTGACCGGCGCAGGGAGCGGGCTCGGCCTCGGTGCCGTACGCGAGCTGGCGGAGCACGGCCACACCGTGGTCGGCCACGTCCGCAGTTTGGACCGGGCCGGCGAGCTCCGGGATGCGCTGGGCGACGACGGGGTGATCCTGGCGGCGGAGCTCTCCGATGAGGAGCAGGTCCGGGCGCTCGCCGAACAGGTGGCGGACGCCGGCGGCGTGGATGCGATCATCCACAACGCCGGCGTGATCGACGGCCCGGGCATCCTCCCGGTCAACGTGGTCGCCCCCTACCTCCTGACCGCGCTGGTCCCGGCCGAACGCCACGTCTACCTCAGCAGCGGGATGCACCGCGGCGGCCACGCCAGGCTCGACGGACTCGACTGGTCGGGGCGGACGCGCACCGCCTCGTACTCGGACAGCAAACTGATCGTGACGGCGCTCGCGGCGGCGCTCCCCCGCCTCCGCCCCGGCGTGTCCAGCAACGCGGTCGACCCGGGCTGGGTGCCCACGCGGATGGGCGGCCGCAACGCGCCCGACGACCTCGAGCTCGGTCACCGCACGCAGGTCTGGCTCGCCGAGGGCGAAGACCCGGAGACGCGCACCTCGGCGTACTGGCACCACCAGCGGCAGCAGCGACCGCATCCCGCCGCCTCCGATCGGGCGTTCCAGGATGCGGTCGTCGCCGCACTGAGGGAGCACACCGGCACCAGCCTGTGAGGGCTGGGCAGCAGAGACGACGAAGCGCCGCGGCACTCGGCCGCGGCGCTTCCGGGGGGTCTTACTTGAAGACGTCCTTGATGTCCTCGCCGACGTTCTTCGTCTTGGCGGCGGCTTGGTCGGCCTTGCCCTCCGCGACCTTCTTGTCGTCGTCGGTGAGCTTTCCGATGGCCTCCTCGGCCTTGCCCTTGAGCTCCTGAGCGGTGTTCTTGATCTTGTCGGCAGCACTCATGGCTGTCTCCTTTCTCTGTTGTTTCTCGTGGGGTGTTTCGGGTGCGTCACGAGGGCCGGGCGGCGCTCGTGGACGTGTCGACCCGCGTCGCCGCCTGCAGCCGGGAACGGAAGCCGCCCACCAGCTGCGCGAAAACGGGAAGAGTAGTGCCGAGGGCGGAGTCGAGAAGTGCGACCGCTTCGTCGACCGCATCCGCCACCTCGCGCGGAGAGGCGCCGCGTCGACAGCGGACCGTCACCTTCAACGCCGGTGTCCGGCGTACGCGGTACGCGCTGACGGCGACGCCGGCGACGCCGGGGACCGGCTTCAGCTGCTCGGTGAGGAGCGCGGCCGGGACGGCCGCATCGAGCTCGACGGAGCCGTCCGGTGTCGAGAGCGTGAGAACGGTGGAGGTCGCTCCGTGCCCGGCGCGGACGACCTGCACGATGAGCAGGATCACGAACAGCGCGGCGACGGCCAGTGCGATCAGCGCCGCGAGGCTGAGCGTGGTCCCGGGCCACAGGCGCACCCCGAACACGCCGTCGGCGGCCGTCGTGGCGGAGCGCCCGATGCCTCGCCAGAGCCGCCCGGCGTCCGGCACGGCGATCAGGGCGACCGCGAGACCCGCGACGGCCAGCAGGGCGATGCCGGTCACGGCGAGCAGCAGCCGGTTGATGACGCGGTTGGTGTCGTTCACGATCCGACCTTTCCTGTGGGAGAGACGAGGATGCTGAAGCGCATGGACCCCGTGCTGTGTGCGCGGTCGAACTCCTCCGCGACCGCGATCCGCACCTCGTCGCGGTTCACGCGCATCCCGCTGACGGGCGCGATGCGCACCACACCGGTTCGCCGGCCCAGGCTGACGGTCACCGCATCCGGGGACACCGCCGCCGCCCGGGAGGCGCGACGGGCGAGGGCGGAGGCGAGCATCTCGTCGTCCGCCACGACGACCGCCCGCTCGCCGCGGAGCACACGTCGCGGCCGGCGGCCGGGGAGAACGGCGAGCGCGACCAGCACCACGCCGACGACTCCGGCGATGGCGGCGACCGCGACGAGCAGGGGGGTGCCGGCCGAAGGCGCCGCGGCGAGCGCAGTCAGCTGAGCGCGCGGAGAGAACAGGAGCGGGCGCATCCCGAGCAGATGGAGGATGCCTTCCACCGCCAGCCACGCCACCGCGACGACGAGGACGATCGCGACGCAGGCCGCGGCGACCGTGCGGGGCGAGTGGGTCTCGCGCCGCACGATTCGGGACTCGACCCGGCTCATCGCACTCTCCTCTCGCTGATCACGGCACCCGTCGCCCGGAGGTCGACGCGCGCGACCTCGAGGCCGGTGAGGGATCCGAGGCGCGCGCGGACCTGCGCCCCTGCTTCGGTCAAACGCTCCGCGAGGGGCTGGACGCCTCCCGCGCCCGCCGATCGCAGAGACCGGAGAGACGACACCGCGATCGGAGTGGCCAGCCGTACGGCGAGCGCGCCGGACTCGTCCCGTACCGTGGCGGAGACGTCGGTCACGCCGACACCGAGTTCGTCGGCGGCCACGGCTCGCGCCAGATGCTCGAGCGCGATGCGCTCGAAGCGATCGCGTCCGGCGGTCATGACGACGAGCGCCGGCCGCGCAGCGCGTCGGCGAGGCGGCCCAGGTCGACCTCTCCGCCCAGGATGCGCGCGACGAGGTAGCCGACCAGCGCGGCAGCGGCCACGCCGACGAAGACCCAGAAGCCGAACGCCGCCCAGACGACCGCAAGGCCGCCCCCGATCAGGGCGCCGAAGCGGGGGGCGGTCACTGGACCCGGGCTTCCTGCTCGTTGTCGTCGTCGTCGCTGGGCACGTACACGTCGTTGATGGTCACATTGACCTCGGTGACCTCCAGGCCGACGATGCGCTCGATCGCCTGGACGATGGCGGCACGGACGTCGGCGGCGACCTTCTGGAGCGCCACCGGGTACTCGGCGACGATCGTCACGTCCGCCGCGACCTGCTTCTCGCCGACCTCGACGCTGATGCCCTGACCGAGGTCGGTCGCGTTCATCGCGTCGCGCAGCGCGCCGAGTGCCCGAGCGGCCCCGCCGCCCAGGGCGTGCACGCCGGGGACCTCGCGGGCCGCGATGCCGGCGACCTTCGCGACGACCGCGTCGCTGATGACCGTCTTGCCGACGGTGGGCTCCCCCGGAACCGCGGTGGTGGATGTGGTGGTTGCCATGTCGTGTCCTTCCGATCCGTTTCGTGCGGCCCGTTCGATCAGGTCGCACTTCTGTGACGGAGCGGCGGGGCCGTTCGTCACGGCGAGAACCTGAGAATTCGCTCAATCGTCTCGCCTGGCTAGTTACTACCCGTTCTAACAGAATCGGCCGTAGGATCAAGAGGCCGGCGGCGCGTGGGGCTCCCGATCCGGCAACAGTCGGGGGCGGAAGGAGAGAGGGTGGCGCGGTCCGATGTGCACGCACTCTCCGAGGCGAGCGACGACACCCTCGCCGGCCGCGCGGCCGATGGCGACACGGTGGCGTTCGAGGTCCTCGTCCGCCGGCACGGCCCGCTGATGCGCGCCTACGCCGCCCGCATGCTCGGCTCGACGTACGAGTCCGACGACGTCGTGCAGGAGACATTCGTCACCGCCTGGCGCCGGCTCGGGGAACTCCAGGAGGGCGCGGCTGTGAAGTCGTGGCTCATGCGCATCCTGAGCCGTCGATGCCTCGATCGGATCCGCGCCCGGCACGAATACGACGACGTGACCGAGGTGGATGCCGCCGCGCCCGCCGACACCGGGCCGGAGCACCTCACGGAGGTGCGGACCGCGAACGAGGCTCTCGGCCGCGCGCTCGACGGGCTTCCCGAGCTGCAGAGGAGATGCTGGGTGCTCCGCGAGGTGGGACAGTACAGTTACGACGAAATCGCGCAGGAGCTCGACATCCCCGTATCGACGGTCCGCGGGCAGCTCGCGCGCGGACGGAGACGACTGCTCGAGGCGATGGAGGACTGGCGATGACCGACCCGTACCTCCCCGGCGACGAGCTCATCGACGGTCACACGCTCGACGAGTTGAGCGACTACCTGGCGCGTGGGCGTACTCCCGCCGATCCGAGCATCGACGGCTCCCCCGAGTGCCGCGCCGCGCTGGAGTCGCTCGCACGCCTCAGCCGCACCACCCGGGACCTGTTGGATGCCGAGGCCGAGCAGTCCTCCGCCGACGACGGATGGGTGGGCCGCATCCTCGACGGCATCCGTCTGGACGTGCAGTCCGGCCGGCGTGTTCCGCTCGCCCACCCCGATCCGAGCGCGGACCTGGCGCTGACCGAGGGCGCCGTGCGCGCTCTGGTGCGCGGAGTGGGCGACGGGATCGACGGGGTGATCGTCGGCCGGTGCCGGCTCGACGGCGAGCTCGAGACGATCGGTTCGCCCATCGCGGTTCACGTCGAGATCTCCGTGCGCTACGGCGATCCGCTCGACGCTGTCGCCGCCGAAGTGCGCGAAGCGGTCGCCGCCGAACTCGCGCAGCACGCCGAGGTGAATGTCGCCTCGGTCGACGTGACGGTGACGGATGTGCGCGCCGGGCGTGCGCCGGACGGGGGGCTCGCATGAGCGCGACACACGAGGCTCCGGCCGCCGACCTCGCCGACCTGGTCGGGCGCGTGCCCGGGGTGACCCGGCTCTACCCCGCTGCGAGCCTCGCCGGCCAGGTCTCGGCAGTGGTCGCATCGGCCATCAGTGGCGTACCCGCCGACCAGATCGCCGTCGCCCCCGGACGCATCGCGATCCGCATCGGGGTGGGCACGTGGCGCCCAGCCGCGGCCGTCTGCAGAGACGTCTACGCCGCCGCTCGGGCGTGGTCGCAGGCAGCAGGCATCCCGGACGCCGTGATCGAGGTCACCGCCGCGTCGATCGAGACGACGGACGCCGATTTGTCAGCACTTCCTCAGGCCGACCGCCGATAGGCTGGACGACAACAAGGGGAGTACTCCCGTCGGCAGTGAGCCCGTCATTACGGATGCGCCATCGCATCCCGGGCCATTGGTCCCGAACCGAGATCGTCGATCCGGTCGGGGCGGAGGAGACCTTGGCGAGACGTTCCGCCTACCCCTTGGGAGTTCCCGGTGCAGGTCACCCCGCTCATCTGGATCATCACGATCGCCGTCACGATCGCGTTCTTCGTCTACGAGTTCTTCGCCCACGTGCGCAAGCCGCACGAGCCGACCATCGGCGAGTCCGCCCGGTGGTCCGCGTTCTACATCGGCCTGGCGCTGCTGTTCGGCGTCGGGATCGGCATGGTGTCCGGTTGGACCTACGGCGGCGAGTACTTCGCCGGCTACCTCACCGAGAAGGTGCTCTCGGTCGACAACCTGTTCGTCTTCCTGCTGCTGATGTCGGCGTTCGCCGTGCCCAAGGCGTACCAGCAGAAGGTGCTGATGATCGGCATCATCATCGCGCTGATCCTCCGCGGCGTGTTCATCGCCGTCGGAGCCGGACTCATCGAGAACTACTCGTGGGTGTTCTACCTCTTCGGCGCCCTCCTGCTCTTCCTGGCGTGGCGTCAGGCGTTCGGCTCCCACGACTCCGATCCGACGAACAACCCGGTCATGCGGTTCATCCGGCGGCACCTGCCCGTCACCGACGAGTACAACCGCGACCGGCTCACCGTGAAGAAGGACGGGCGCCGGTTCGTCACCCCGATGCTGCTGACCATCATCGCGATCAGCCTCATCGACGTGGTCTTCGCCGTCGACTCCATCCCCGCGATCTACGGTCTCACCAGCGAGGCGTACATCGTCTTCACCGCCAACGCCTTCGCCCTGATGGGACTCCGCCAGCTGTACTTCCTCATCGGCGGCCTGCTCGAGCGGCTCGTCTACCTGTCGCAGGGCCTCGCCGTCATCCTCGGCTTCATCGGCATCAAGCTCGTCTTCCACGCACTGCACGTCAACGAGCTTCCCTTCATCAACGGCGGACGGCATGTGGAGTGGATCCCCGAGATCCCGACCTGGTTCTCGCTCCTCTTCATCGGCGCGACGATCGCGGTCGCCGCGACCGCCAGCCTCCTGAAGACGCGGGGCGACCGCCGTAAGGCGTCAGGGGCCGGAGACACCGTCCCCGTCGGCAACGCTCGGCCCGGCACCGACTGAGCCGGCCGGTCGCGCCGCGGCGTCGGCCTTCCACGCACGGACGGTGTGCCCGAAGCCCACCAGTTCGTGGCCGACCACCTCGATCACGGCGCCGGCGGCCACAAGTCCGATCACCACGCTGAGGCTCGTCAGCGAGCCCCGCTGGTCGAGGTCGATCGCCTGCCCGGGATATGTCGTCGCGCCGACGACGACCGCGCCGACGAGCGGCGCAAGGGTGAGCAGCAGCAGCGGCAGATGCGTGGAGTCGAACGAATGAAGGAGCACGCTCCAGGTGAGGAAGACCAGGACGATGGTGATCGCAAGGGGAACCGCCAGCGCCAGTGCGATCCCGAGCAGGGACACCCCGCCGTGCTCCATGGCGATCGTGGTCAGGTGCAGCCCGGCGCCGATCGCGGTGATGGATCCGAACAGTGCCAGGTGGGCGTACCGCCAGGGGAACGCCCGCTCCGGCCGCCGTTCCAGCACCCACCGTGACGGCACGAGGAAGTACGTCCACCAGACGGCGGCCGCCATCACGAGCCCCGAGGAGGCGATGAGCACGGCCTCCGGAGTCCATCCCACCGCTTGCGTCAGCGTTCCGACCGCCGCTGTCGTCGCGGCGATCACCTCGCCGAGGGTGATCAGCGTGAGCAGGGCGAAGCGCTCCGCGAGGTGCCCGGCGTTCCACGGTGAGAAGCCGTAGCTGCGCGTGGCGACGACCGGAGCGATCATCTCGAAGAGCGCCACGACGATGAGCGCGGTCACCGTCACCCCCACCGGGAGAGGGACGATCGCGGTCAGCAGCCAGGCGACCTGGGCGACCGAGATGATGAGGACGTACGACATGGCGTTCTTGCGGTGGGACGGGTCCTCGCGCGCCGCCCGCAGCCAGAGCAGGATCTGCGGCACGCGCATGATGATGTACCCGATCACCATCAGCAGGTTGTTGGGGCTCTCCCCGTGCGATGCCCGCTCGAAGCTCACCGGGAGTCCGTAGGCGAGCACGATCACGCCGATCATCTGCACGATCGTCGCGATGCGGAACAGGAGGTCGTCGTTGCCGTATGCGGACGCGAACCAGGTGAAGTTCAGCCACGCCCAGCTCACCGCCCACACGGCGAAGATGTAGGCCCCGAGCGCGGGCCAGACGTCCCCGTGGCTGAGCTGCTGGGCGAGCAGGTCGGACGCGGTGGCGAACGCCACGACGTAGGTCAGGTCGTAGAGCAGCTCGAGAGGCGTCGTCGTCCGACCCCGCTCGCGCGGGTCGCGGCCGCGCATGGGTCTGATCCGGTGCCGCAGCTCATGCCGCAGCTCCTCCGTGGTGTCCGGTTCGCCGCTCACGTGACCTCCCGGGCCGAGTCTCGCGCATCCCGGCTGTGCAGGGAAGCCTTGGCGCAGCTCTCGCCGGTACGCCCGATCAGGCGCCGTGGATGCGCTCCGCGAGCAGCGTCAGCAGCGCTTCGGCGGCGCGGCCGGGGCGTGGACGGGCGATCGCGTTCAGTCGCCAGTCCACCGGCTCCCGCAGCGGACGCGTGACGGCTCCCTCGGCGGGGATGATCGTGAGCTCCGGCAGGGCGGCCACGCCCAGACCGGCGGCGACGAAGCGTGGGATCTCGCCGAGGTCGGCCAGTTCGGTGGGCACGCGCCGGGTCAGCCCGAGCGCCGCGAATGCGCGGTCGAGAGTGACCCGGTTGCCGAAGCCGGCGCGCGAATCCACCCAGGCCTCCTCCGCCAGGTCGGCGAGCGCAACCGAGCGGCGGCGCGCGAGGGGATGTCCCTCCGGCAGCACCGCCAGGAACGGGGAGTCGACCAGATGGCGCGTCAGGAGGTCGGGAACCGTCTCGGGCAGGCCGTGGAACGCGATGTCCAGCCGACCCTGCCGGACGTCTTCGACCAGACCGGTCGAGCCCCCGGGCGATGGGCCGAGCCGGAGGTCGACGTCGGGGTGGCGTCGGTGGAACTCGCCCATGATGCCGGGCAGGTCGACGCTCTGCAGGTTGGTGAAGATGCCGACCCGCACCGTCCCGCGAAGCGGCCCCTGATCGCCGGCCAGGTCGCGCATCCTCTCGACGGCTTCGAGAGCCGCCCGGGCTTCCGCGAGAACCGCCTCGCCCACCTCGGTCGGGCGCACCCCGTGGGCGTCCCGCTCGAACAGGGCGGCACCGAGTTCCCGCTCGAGGCTCTGAATGCCCGCGGACACGGTGGACTGTGCGGCGAAGACGCGCTCGGCGGCCCGCGTGAAGCTGCGCTCGTCGGCAACCGCGACCAGGTATTCGAGCTGACGGGTGTCCACGGGTCGATCCTACGTAGTATCGAGCAGAACGATCGTCAGCATCGCCTATTTCCGTTGGACTCGATAGGCGGCGAGGAGCACTATCGAAGCATGACCAGCACGCTCGACTTCTCCGCCCCCACCGGCTCCACTCCCCGGATGGAGACCGCACCGGGCCGCACCCGGCGCTCCTTCCGCCTGCGCCACGGCGCCGGCTTCTGGGTCATCGCGGCGGCGTTCCTCGCGGTGATGGCCTTCTCGACCATCCCAACTCCGCTGTACGCGTTCTACCAGGCGCGCGACGGCTTCCCCACCTGGGTGGTCACCGTCATCTTCGCCGCGTACGCGGTCGGCGTCATCGCCAGCCTCTTCCTCATCGGCCACCTGAGCGACA
This sequence comes from Leifsonia sp. 115AMFTsu3.1, assembly GCF_004362795.1. Classification (NCBI taxonomy): domain Bacteria; kingdom Bacillati; phylum Actinomycetota; class Actinomycetes; order Micrococcales; family Microbacteriaceae; genus Leifsonia; species Leifsonia sp. 115AMFTsu3.1. Next base: position 280,754 of record NZ_SNYB01000002.1, on the reverse strand, counting down.
TCGCGGGCCGACGCCGGATGGTGCTCATCGCCGTGCTCATCGAGATCGTCTCCGCCGCCCTCTTCCTGGTCTGGAACGATGTCGCCGGCCTGATCGTCGCGCGCACTCTCTCCGGCATCGGCGTCGGCGCCCTCACGGCGAGCGCGACCGCGCACCTCAGCGAGCTGCGCGCCGTGGCACGTCCGGACGAGGGCCCCGCGACCGCCGGGACCGTCTCCACGGTCGTCAACACGGGCGGACTCGCGCTCGGCCCGCTGATCGGCGGGGCGTTCGCGCAGTTCCTGCCCGAGCCGCTGCTGCTCCCGTACGCCGTGTTCCTCGTCGTGCTCGCAGTCGCGGCCGTCGCCGTCGCCCTCGTCCCCGAGACGGTGGAGCGCGCCGAAGAGCGCCCGGCCTACCGTCCGCAGCGGATCTCGCTGCCCGCCGAAGCGCGCGGAGCGTTCTCCGCCGCGGCCGTCGCCGCCTTCGCCGGCTTCGCCGTCTTCGGTCTGTTCACGTCTCTCGCGCCCAGCGTGCTCGTCGTCACCCTCCACCAGACCTCGCACCTGCTGGCCGGGTTCGTTCCGTTCGCAGTGTTCGCGGCGTCGGCGATCTCGCAGATCGTCTTCGCCCGGGTCTCCTCCCGTGCGCAGCTGATCCTGGCCCTCACCCTCATGCTCGTCGGGCTCGCGGGCCTCGCGGCCGGCGTGCTGACGGCCTCGTTCGCGGTCTTCCTGGTGAGCGGCGTGTTGGCGGGCGCCGGTGTCGGCCTGCAGTTCCGCTCGGCGATCGCCGCGGCGGCCTCCCTCGCCGCCCCGGAGCGCCGCGGTGAGGTGCTCGCCGCGATCTTCCTGATCGCCTACATCGGTCTGGCGGTGCCCGTGCTGCTCGTCGGCGTGGCGCTCATCTTCTGGCCGCTGGTGCCGGTGCTGGTGGTGTTCGTCGCCGCGGTCGCCGCCCTGTCGGTGCCCGCCGGCCTGCGGATGCTGCGCCGGGCCTGACCTCGCCCGGTCTCAGTGGACCGAGGTGAACGTCCCGAGAGCGTCGTCGGCGAGGGCGGAGCGCAGAGCCGGGAGCGATCCCTCATCCACGTTGACGATCGACTGGCCGTCGGATGAGGTCCCGGTTCCGCCGGTGGGCATGGTGAAGGCGTGGATGCTGGAGGGGCCGTCGAGGCGCATGCTCGCCGCCAGCCCGATCATCGTCGGGAGGTCGAACTGCTCGTCGAGACTGAGGTATCGGCCGGTCGCGCCGGCGAACGACGTCACGGCGGCGGGGTCGGTGAGCGTCCCGCGGCTGAGGAGCTTGGCGACGATGGCCCGCAGGAGGGCCTGCTGGTTGGCCACCCGCTGGTAGTCCGCGGTCGGGAACGCGTACCGCTCCCGGGCGAAGGCGAGAGCCTGGGCGCCGTCGAGGTGGTTCATGCCCTGAACGAAGGTGTAGTGCGGCTTCTTGACCGTGGTGAAGCCGACCGGACTGTCCACATCCACTCCGCCGAGCGCGTCCGTCATCCCTTCGAGGCCCTGGAAGTCGATGATCGCGACGTGGTCGATGTGCGTCTGGAGCAGTTGCTCGACCGTCTGGATCACCAGCGGAGTGCCTCCCCAGGCGAGCGCAGCATTGATCTTGGCCGTGCCCTTGCCGGGGATCGGAACCCAGAGGTCGCGCATGATCGACATGATGTACACGTCTTTCCGGTCCGCGTCGATGTGCACGAGCATCATGGTGTCGGAGCGCTGGTTGGACTCGGTGGCCTGCCCGACGGTCGTCGGGTCTCCCCGGGAGTCGGAGCCGATGAGCAGGATGTTCATGGCGCCGGTCGAGACGGGGGTCGGCCGTGTCTCCGCTGGAGGGAACGCACGCGGGATGTGGGTCACCGTCGAGTTGAAGGTCGACGCGACGCTGCCCGCGTAGAACAGGCCGCCGCCGACGACGCAGCCCGCCACCACGGTGGCGACGGCGAGCAGCGTGGTCAGCACGATGGCCAGCGGCGAGCGCCGATGTGAGGTCCGCGGCGTGCGGCGGTGCCAGCGGTGCGGTGAACGTGTGGGCTGCGCGATCATGATGACCGTCTCCGGCACTCCCCCAGGAGCGTCTCATCTGACTTCGCTCGAGCTTTCGGGCGAGATGAGGATTTCTCATCTGCGTTCGAGGCTACGCTTGTTATCCTCAGAAGTCCCCGTTAATGAGGACATAGTTTGTACCCCGGTTACCCCCAGTTCGCGGGGCCCTCAGCTGAGGGCCATTCCCGGAACCCGCGCGCGGATCGCGTTCATCGTCGCCTCGTCCGAGACGCCCTGGAAGTCGTGCCGCGGGGTGTACGGAGCGATCAGCGCCGTCACCTCGTCCTCCGTGAGCTCGACGTTCAGGGAGGCGATCGCGTCGTCGATCTGCTGGATGGATCCCGCCCCGACGAGCGGCGCGGTGACGACCGGCTGGCGGTGCAGCCACGCCAGGGCGACCGCCGCACGGCTCACACCGTGCGCCGCCGCGACCTCTCCGACGGCATCCACGATGGCCCGATTGGATGCCTCCTCGGCCGGCGAGTACAGCAGGTCGGCGTAGTCGCCGTCGGTCTCCGAGCGCGCCGTCGCCCGCGCGTCATCCCAGGCGCGCGCGAGGCGGCCGCGGGCGAGCGGGCTCCAGATGATGGTGCCGACGCCCTCGTCGAGGCAGAGCGGGATCATCTCGCGCTCCTCCTCGCGGGCGAGCAGGTTGTAGTGATCCTGCATCGTGACGAAGCGCGCCCAGCCGTGCTGCTTCTGCAGGTTGAGGGCCTTCGCGAACTCCCACGCGAACATCGACGACGCCCCGAGATAACGGACCTTGCCGGCCTTCACGATGTCGTTCAGCGCTTCGAGCGTCTCCTCCCACGGGGTCGATTGGTCGTTGCGGTGGATCTGGTAGAGGTCGATGTAATCGGTGCCCAGGCGTTGCAGGGAGTGATCGACCTCCGCCAGGATCGCCTTGCGCGACAGGCCGCGGCCGTTCGGACCCGGCCGCATCGGGTGGCGGACCTTGGTCGCGATCACGACGTCGTCGCGGTCGGCGAAGTCGCGGAGTGCACGGCCCAGGATCTCCTCGCTGGAGCCGTTCGAGTACATGTTGGCGGTGTCGAAGAAGTTGATGCCCGCCTCCAGGGCGTGCTTGATGAGAGGCCTCGCCTCCTCCTCTCCTTTCGACCAGACGGGGTGACCGCGGTCGGGTTCGCCATAGCTCATGGCGCCGATGGCGATCGGGGAGACGTCGAGGCCGGTGGTCCCGAGCTTGCGATACTGCATGAGAACTCCTTGAATGGGCGTGAGCGGAGAACTCTCCGCTTGAATTACGACGGTAACGGAGAATTCTCCGTTTAGCAAGGAGACGCATGCCGGAACCCCGACGAGCCGACGCAACCCGCGCCGACGCGCAGCGCAACCGCGCGCGCATCCTCGACGTCGCCGCGACGGCCTTCCGCGAGAACCCCGACGTGTCGCTCAACCAGATCGGCAAGCTCGCCGGCGTCGGCGCCGGAACCCTCTACCGGCACTTCCCCACGCGTGAAGCGCTGCTGCTCGCCGTCTACGCGGCGGAGATCGACGGGCTCGAAGGCGCGGTGGACGACCTGCTGGCGAAAGAACCGCCGCTCGACGCCTTTCGCAGCTGGTCGCGGCAGTTGGCCGAGTTGGTGCGCATCAAGCACGGGCTCGGGGAAGCGCTGGCCAGCCCCTCGGCACAGGAGGTGATCGACGCCACCTACGCGCCGGTGACCAACGCGATCGGACGACTGCTGGATGCGGCGGTCGCCGACGGCGACATCGGGCCGGGAGCCGACCCCGGCGACATCCTGCTCCTCCTCAGCGCGCTCTGGCGGGTCCCGGCCGGACCGGACGGCCTCGCGCAGGCGGACCGGCTGCTGGAGATGGTGGTCGCGTCGCTGCCGGCACCCGGCGGCCGGAGCTGACATCCGGCTCCGGCCGCAGGTGATGCGTCAGATGCCGCGCGCGAGGCGGTAGTAGGCGGCGTTCGCGTCGAGGTCGCGGCGCACCGAGCGGAGCGTCGTCGTGTCGTCGATGACGATGAGCTCGGTGCGCAGCATGCGGGCGAAGTCCTCGAAGACCTCGACGCCGACCGCGGTGCTCATCACCGTGTGGTGCGCCGCGCCGGCCTCCAGCCAGGCGGTCGCCGACGTCGTGAAGTCGGGCTGCGGCTTCCACACCGCGCGGCCGACCGGCAGCTTCGGCAGCGGAGCCGACGGCTCGACCACCTCGACCACGTTGGCGACCAGGCGGAACCGGTCGCGCACGTCCGACAGCGCCACGACGACCGCGGGACCCGGGTCCGCCGTGAAGACGAGGCGGACCGGGTCGTCCTTGCCGCCGATGCCGAGCGGGTGCACCTCCAGCGTCGGTGTCGCCGAGCTGAGCGACGGGCTCACCTCGAGCATGTGCGCGCCCAGGATGCGCTCGTCGCCAGGAGTCAGGTCGTACGTGTAGTCCTCCATGAGGGATGCGCCGCCGGGCAGGCCCGCGCCCATCACGTTGGCCGCGCGCACCAGGACGGCGGTCTTCCAGTCGCCCTCAGCACCGAAGCCGTACCCCTCGGCCATCAGCCGCTGGACGGCGAGCCCGGGCAGCTGCTTCAGGGCGCCCAGATCCTCGAAGCTGGTCGTGAACGCTCCGAAACCGCCCTCCTCCAGGAAGGAGCGCAGGCCCAGCTCGATGGCCGCGCCGTCGCGCAGCGACTGGTGGCGGTCGCCGCCGCGGCGTAGCTCCGGAGCGACGTCGTACTGCTCCTCGTACTCGGCCACGAGCGCGTCGATGGCGTCGGCCGGCGCCGCGGCGACCGCATCGGCCAGCTCGTTCACGCCCCACGTGTTCACCTGGACGCCGAAGACGTGCTCTGCCTCGGTCTTGTCGCCCTCGGTGACGGCGACGAAGCGCATGTTGTCGCCGAAGCGGGCGAGCTTCAGCGTGCGGGTGGCGGCCCGGCCGGCCGCTGCGCGCATCCACGTGCCGACGCGTGCCGAGACGACCGGGTTCGAGACGTGCCCGGCGACGGTGGTGCGCGGCACGCCGAGGCGCGTCAGGATGTAGCCGAACTCGCGGTCGCCGTGGGCGGCCTGATTGAGGTTCATGAAGTCGAAGTCGATCTCGGCCCAGGGCAGCTCCACGTTCGCCTGGGTGTGGAGGTGGAGCAGCGGCTTCTGGAGCGCGTCGAGGCCGGCGATCCACATTTTCGCGGGGCTGAAGGTGTGCATCCACGCGATCACGCCGATGACGCGGTCGTCGGCGTTCGCCTCGAGCATGATGCGGCGGATGGCGTCTGCGTCGGTGAGGACCGGCTTCCACACGATCTTCACGGGCACGTCGGGCGACGCGCCCAGCTCGTCGGCGATGGCGCGCGACTGCTCGGCGACCTGCGCGAGGGTCTCCGGTCCGTACAGGTGCTGGCTCCCGGTGAGGAACCAGACCTCGTAGACGTCGAGGGAGGTGGTGAGCTTCGGCATCAGGCGGTGGGTCCTTCCGGGGTCTGTCCGTAGACGTTCTGATAGCGGTCGAAGAGGCGGTCGATCGCCTCCTGGGGGATGGGGACGACGTCGCCGCCCTGGCGGGCGATGTGCATCGTGCGGGCGACATCCTCGGCCATGACGGCGGCCTTCACGGCGTCGCGGGCGTCGGAGCCGATGGTGAAGACGCCGTGGTTCTGCATGAGGACGGCGCGGCTGCGGTGGCCGGTCAGCGTCGACACGATGCCGCGGCCGATGGAGTCGTCGCCGATGATCGCGAACGGTCCGACCGGGATCTCACCGCCGAACTCGTCGGCCATCGCCGTGATGGCGCACGGGATGGGCTCGGCGCGGGCCGCCCACGCGGTCGCGTAGGTGGAGTGCGTGTGCACGACACCGCCGACCTCGGGCATGCTGCGGTACACGAAGGCGTGGGCGGCGGTGTCGGACGACGGCGACCGCTCGGAGCCGAGCGACCCGGGGACGACCTCGCCGTCGAGGGTGCACAGGATCATGTTCTCGGGCGCGAGGTCGTCGTAGTCGACGCCGCTCGGCTTGATGACGAACAGGTCCTCGCCCGGCACGCGGCCGGAGACGTTACCGCCGGTCCAGACGACCAGCTGGTAGCGGACCAGCTCGGCGTGCAGGGCGGCGACGCGCTCGCGGACGGCGCGGACGGCCGGGGACTCGGGGGCGGGGGTCTGGGCGTCGGTCACTGGTCGGATCCTTCCGTTGGGCGATCGGCGGAGGCGGTGGTGTCGGGCAGGGCGGTGACGGCCGCGCGCTCCACGGCGAGGCCGGCGTCGTAGCGGTCGAGGTAGGCGGCGAAGCCGGCGACGTCCTCCGGCCGCGGCTCGGCGGTCTCGAACGCGACATCGCGGAACACGCGCTCGCGCAGGTACGTGTCGAGGTCCTGTCCGCTCTCGGCGCGCGCCTCCAGGTAGGCGGCGAGGACGGCGATCCCCCAGGCGCCGCCCTCCGACGCGGTGTGCGCGACGGAGACGGGAGCGTCGAGGGCGCCGGCCAGGAAGCGCTGGGCGACCCCGGCGGTGCGGAACACGCCACCGTGGGCGAGCATCTTGTCGAGCGCGACACCCTCGTGAGCGAGGACGCGCATCCCGAGCGCCAGGGTCGCGAACACTCCGTAGACCTCGGCACGCACCAGGTTGCCGAGGGTGAAGCGGCTGCCCGGCGTGCGGACGAGGAGCGGACGGCCCTCGGTGAGGCCGGCGACCGGCTCGCCAGCCAGGTGGTTGTAGGCGAGCAGGCCCCCGGCGTCGTCGTCGCCGGTCAGCGCCTCCCGGAGGAGGGTGTCGAACACGGCGTCGGGATCGGTGGGGCGGCCGGACGCGGCGGCGAACCGGCCGAAGAGTCCCGCCCACTCGGCGAGCTCACTGGCACCGTTGTTGCAGTGGACCATGGCGACCGGGTCGCCTGCGGGGGTGGTCACCACATCCAGCTCGTCGTGCACCTCGGCCAGCGGACGCTCCAGCACGACCATCGCGAAGATGCTGGTGCCGGCGCTCACGTTGCCGGTGCGCGGTGCGACGGATGCGGTCGCGACCATGCCGGTGCCGGCGTCGCCCTCGGGCGGGCACAGGGTCGCGCCGGGACGCAGCGTGCCGGACGGATCGAGGAGCGCAGCGCCCTCGGCGGTCAGGTCGCCCGCAGGTTCTCCGGCGGACAGGACCTCGGGCAGCAGGTCACGGAGCGGAGGGATGCGGCCGGCGGCGAGGCGATCATAGCGGCCGACGAGCTCGGCGTCGTAGTCGCCGGTCGCGGGGTCGATCGGGAACATGCCCGACGCATCCCCGACCCCGAGCACATGGCGTCCGGTGAGCCGGCGGTGCACGTACCCGGCCAGCGTGGTGACGGACCGGACGCGGGGGAGGTGCGGCTCGGCGTCGAGGACGGCCTGGTGCAGGTGGGCGATCGACCAGCGGAGCGGGATGTTGACGCCGAGCAGGTCCGTCAGCTCGCGCGCCGCCGCTCCCGTGTTCGTGTTGCGCCAGGTGCGGAACGGCACGAGCAGCTCGCCCGCCTCGTCGAACGCGAGGTAGCCGTGCATCATCGCCGAGACGCCGAGGGAGCCGACGGTGGTCGGCGCGACGCCGTGGCGGGTCTGCGCGTCGGCGGCCAGGGCGGCGTACGCCTCCTGCACGCCGGACCAGACCTCCTCGATCGGGTAGGTCCAGAGGCGGTCGACGTAGGAGTTCTCCCACTCGTGGGCGCCGACGGCGAGGACGACCGACGGGTCGTCCGCATCCACCAGGCAGGCCTTGATGCGCGTCGAGCCGAACTCGATGCCGAGCGCGGTGCGGCCCGACTCGATGGCCTCGCGGGCGCGGGCGGCGGCCGCGGCTCCGGGGCCCGCGGAGGCGACGTCGGCTGGGACCATGGGGCATCCACTCCTTTGTGACCGGTCACATTGACACAGCGAGCATACGTCACGCACCGTCGCGCGCGCCACTCCGTGCTCCGCGGCGGTGACTGCGCTGCGCCGGCTCCCCAACCCGCGCACCCGCAGATTCGTGCCGAATGTGCGCTTAGGCAGGAGCATTCCGCACATTCGGCACGAATCTGTGGCGCGAACAGCACCACGCGAGACGCAGATTTGGCGCAAATGTGGGGAAAGGGGGCCGCATTCCCGAGATTTGGCGCAAATGTTGCGGGGCCGGTGAGCTTGCGACGGAGCGCACGTTCGGCACGAATGTGCGCAATGGGACGAGCTTTCCGCACATTCGGCACGAATCTGTGGCGCGGTGAGCACCACGCGAGGCGCAGATTTGGCGCAAATGTGGGGAAAGGAGGCCGCTTTCCCGAGATTTGGCGCAAATGTGGCGGGGCCGGTGAGCTTCCGGCGGAGCGCAGATTTGGCGCAAATGTGGGGAAAGGGGAGCCGCTTTCCCGAGATTTGGCGCAAATGTTGCGGGGCGGAGGGACGAGAGACGGAGTGCGAGAGGCGGAGGCGCGGGACGCGGGTCAGGCAGAGTCGCGGACGACGAGGACGGGAGCGACCGGCTCCTCGAACGCGAGGTCGCCGCCCTCCAGCAGCGCGACCAGGCGGGCGACGCAGCGACGGCCGAGTTCCGCGAACTCCTGCCGGACCGTCGTCAGCGGCGGGGCGAAGAACGCCGCCTCGGGGATGTCGTCGAAGCCGACGACGGCCAGATCGTCCGGGATCGAACGCCCCGCGACCCGCGCAGCATGCAGCACGCCGAGCGCCATCTGGTCGTTCGAGGCGAAGACGGCCTGGATGGAGCGGTCCGCCACGAGCTCCGCACCGATCACCGCGCCCGAGGCCGCCGTCCAGTCCCCCTCGCGCGACACCACGGCATCCGCGCCGGCGGCGGCCATCTCGGCGAGGAAGCCGTCCCGTCGGGCGCGCGCCTCCGTCCAGTCGCCCGGTCCGCTCAGGTGCGCGATGCGGCGGTGGCCGGCCGACAGGAGATGCCGGGTGGCGAGGCGTGCGCCGAGCTCCTGGTCCACGAAGACGCCCTCGTCCCCGGCGCCGCCCGCACCGTGCAGCGTCACGGACGGCAGGGAAAGCGAGAACTGGCCCATCGCATCCTGAACCCGTTGCTGCGGCGCGATCACCACGATGCCCTCGACGGCCTGCTCGCGCAGGTGCCCGATGGCCGCCTGCAGGTCGGCCGGGTCGAGCGAGGCGGCATGGGCGACCGTGACGGTGTACCCGGCGGCACGGCCGGCGTTCTCGACGGCATCGATGCTCGAGGCCGGACCGAAAAGGGAGGAGGCCGAGGCGGCCAGCACCCCGATGGTCCGGGAGCGGGCAGTGGTCAGCATGCGGGCGGCCCGGTTCGGGCGGAAGTCGAGGTCGGCCATCGCGGCGAGCACGCGCGCACGGGTCTCCGGCCGGATGCTCGGGTGATCATTGAGCACGCGGGAGACGGTCTGGCGCGAGACACCGGCGGCGGCGGCGACCTCGCGCACGCCCGGAGGCCGACCGATCTCGCTCACGCCTGCACCTCCGACACACCCACACCCTAGGGCGAGGCGGGTTCGGAGGGCCAACCGGGGCGGACCGCGGGAGCGATCGGCCGTAATGTCGAAGGCATGACCGCATCTACTCCCTCCGACACCTCGTCCGCCGCGTTCGCAGGGCCGAACCGGCCGATCGCGCTGGTGACCGGCGCGTCGCGCGGCATCGGACGGGCGATCGCCGTCGAGCTCGGGCGCACGCACCACATCCTGGTCGGTGGGCGGGATGCCGCCGCGGTGGATGCGGTGGTCGCCGAGCTGCCGTCGGCCGAGCCGTACGTGGCCGATCTGGTCGCCGACCTGTCCGGCGCATCCCTTCCGCCGCTTCCCGAGCGCCTCGACGTGCTCGTGCACTCGGCCGGCGTGGAGGACGGCGGCACGGTCGAAGAGACCGACGCGGAGGTGTGGCGTCACGTGTTCGAGGTGAACGTGTTCGCGGCCGCCGCGCTCACGCGGCGCGCGCTCCCGGCCCTGCGGGCGGCGGAGGGCCTGGTGGTCGCCATCAACAGCGGCTCGGGGCTGGCCAGCGGGCCGGGCGGCGGGGTCTACGCGGGCTCCAAGTTCGCGCTGCGGGCGCTCACGGACGCGCTGCGCGAGGAGGAGCGTCCGCACGGGGTGCGCGTCAGCAGCATCCACCCGGGGCGGGTCGACACCGACATGCAGCGCGCTCTCGTCGCCCGCGAGGGCCTCGATTACGACACGACGTACACGATCACGCCCGAGATGGTCGCAGCGACAGTCCGCACCGCGGTCGACCTGCCGCCGACCGGCACCGTCGAGTCCCTCAGCGTGCGCCCCTTCCACCGCCGCTGACCCATCCCGCCGCTCGCTCCCCACCGTCGAGTACGCAAAAACTGCACGCCGGAGGGCTCCGGAGCGTGCAGTTTTTGCGTACTCGACGGGGGGCGAAGGGGCGGAGGGGCGGAGGGGGCTAGTGGGAAGGGTCCTCGGGGCCGCCGCCGGAGGTGGTGTCCTCGCCGGGCTCGGGGGCGCTCCCGTCGGAGCCGGAGCCGTCGGGCAGGTCGTCGGCGTCGGGGCGGTTCTTCTCGTCGCTCATTGCGTGTCCTTCCGTTTCTGTCCTGACCGCGCGACGGTACGCCGATCCTCGGCGGAGGTCCATCCGGTGCGTCGCACGCGCCGTACCGGAGGGAGCCTCCGACGGTTCTAGACTGTCCTCCGAAACCACGGAGGCCCCCACGAACAACTCCCCGGATCCCGACGACCAGGCCGTACGCCCGCGGAACGAGCCGCGACGCGCGCTGGTCACCGGCGGCTCGCGCGGCATCGGCCGCAGGATCGCGGAGACGCTGGCCGCCGAGGGGATGGACGTGGTGCTGACGTTCCGTCGGGAGGCGGACGCGGCCGCCGAGGTCGTGGACGCGATCACCGCCGCCGGCGGCTCGGCCCGGGCCCACCGCCTCGAGCTGGAGAGCGAAGAGGACATCGACCGCCTGTTCGCAGACGAGTTCCCGGACGGGACGCGTCTCGACGTGCTCGTCGCCAGCGCGGCGGCGTCCGCCTTCCGCCCGGCGGCCGAGCTGACCTCGCGGCACCTGGAACGGTCATGGGCGACCAACGTCCGCTCCTTCGTGCTGCTCGCCCAGCGAGCGGCCGAGCGGATGCGCGGCAGCGCGGACGGACCAGTGGGCGGACGGACGGGCGGCCGCATCATCGCCGTCACGAGCTACGGCAGCCACCGGGCGTTCCCGCTGTACGGCGCCATCGGCTCCGACAAGGCGGCCGTCGAGTCGTGGGTCCGCCACCTCGCCGCCGAGTTCGGCCGCGACGGCATCACAGTGAACGCCGTGAACGGCGGCCTCATCGACACCGACTCGCTGCACTTCTTCTACGGGAACGCCGGCGTCCCCGACCTCGACGTGATGACCTCCCGCATCCCCCTCGGCCGCGTCGGCACCGCGGACGACATCGCCGAGGCCGTCCGATTCCTCGCCTCCCCCGCCGCCGGGTACATCACCGGCCACACCCTCGTCGTCGACGGTGGACTCACCGTCGTCGCACCCCCGTTCTGGTCGGAGCTCGACCGGGACGCCTCCCCCACCGATCCGAGACGGAGTCGACGCCCACCGGACGCCTGAACCCCCTGTCCCCGAGGAGAACCATGACCCTCACCGACCCGACATCGCACGCCGGCATCCAGCCGAACACCGAGTACGACCCGAGCACCCTGCGTGCCGTCTTCGAGCAGCACTTCACCTACGCCTCGGCGGTGGAACGCAACACGCACCGGTACGCCTCGCGCGTCGCGATCACCGATCCCCCGTCCGGACGGAGCTGGACCTACGCCGAGCTCGGACAGGTGACGGGAAGCCTCGTCGCCGGACTCGCCGAGCGCGGGGTGGGCGTCGGCGACATCGTCGCCTACCAGCTGATGAACACTCCGGAGTTCGCGTTCCTGTACGTCGCCGCGCAGGGCCTCCGCGCGGTCAGCTCCCCGATGAACTTCCGGCTGGCGCCGGGCGAGACGGCGCACATCCTCGACGACTCCCGGCCCGCGGTCTTCGTCTACGACGCCGCCGCGAGCGACAGCGTCCGGACCGCCCTGGAGCTGGCCGCCCATCGTCCGGCCGTTCTCGCGGCGGTCGGTGACGGTCCGCTGCTCGACGGCGCCATCCGCTTCGAGGAGCTCCTGGCCGCCGACGCCCCGTCGTTCCGCGCCCCCGAGGGCGCGAGCGTGTGGGACGAGACCTCGCGCCTCTACACCAGCGGCACGACGGGGATGCCCAAGGCGGTTCCCCTCACCAGCCTCAACGAGGTGCTCACCGCGCACGACGTGATCATGCACTTCCCTCTCGCACCGACGGACCGGACGATGAACATGTCGCCGTGGTTCCACCGCGGCGGCAACTACTGCGCCGGACCGAACACCGCGTTCTACGTCGGAGCCGAGGTCGTCACACTGCCGCGCTTCGACCCGGACACGGTGCTCGACGGCATCCAGGAGTATGCGCTGACCTACGTGATCGGCGCCCCCACCAATCTGGAGCGACTGGCCGACGCGCAGGAGGCGCACCCGCGCGACCTGTCGTCGCTGCACGGCATCGTCACGATGGGAGCCCCGCTCGATCGCGCGGCGGCGCTGCGCTACCAGCGGGTGCTCACGCCCCGCATCGCCAACGGGTACGGCACGACCGAGGCCTTCTGGAACACCTACCTACGGCCCGAGGACCTGCCGGACGCGGCCGGGGCCGCCGGCCGGGCCTGCCTGGACGACGACGTCGCGGTGGTGAAGGTGTACGGCGACGACCGCGTCGCTGCTCCCGACGACCTCGCCGCGAAGGACGGCCACGAGATCGGCGAGGTCATCATGCGGAGCGTGAAGAGCGGATACGCCTACATGCACAATCCGGAGGAGGAGGGCCGCAAGTTCCGCGACGGGTGGATGTACCCGGGCGACCTGGCGAGCTGGGACGAGAACGAGATCGTGACGATCGTGGGCCGCAAGGACGACATGATCATCTCCGGCGGCGAGAACGTGCATCCCGTCCAGGTGGAGGAGGCGCTCGCCGCGCATCCCGATGTCGCCGACAGCATCGTGGTCGGCCTGCCGGACGACGAGTGGGGCGAGATCGTCGTCGCCTACGTCCAGCCGCGCCCGGGACGATTGGCGGACGCGCAGGCGGCGGCCCGGGAGTTGGATGCGCACTGCCGGGCGAGCGTCTCGCTGGCCGACTACAAGCGCCCGCGGCGATACGCCTTCGTCACCGAGCTCCCGTACACTGCGACCGGCAAGAAGCAGCATTTCGTGCTGCGCGAGCAGTCGAGCCGCGATGCGGAGGAGGGTCGGTTCGTGACTCCGTGACCGCCGCATCCAGCCCGGATCGAGGAGGCGCCTCCTCGTCCGACCGCGACCGCGACCTCACCGCGGGGCGACCATGACCTCCGCGAGCGACAGCTGGCTGCCTCGGTCGAGGGCGACCCGGAGGTACCGGTAGTCGCCGTCGAGCTTCACCGTCGTCGTCGCCGCCCAGGGCTCGTAGACATGCACGGCCTTGATCTGGCTGCCTCCGAGGTACGCCGGATTCGAATCGGGGATGGGGCTGTTCGAGGCAAGCACGTAGAACTCGTTGTACGAGGGATGAGAGCCCGCGGCGTGATGGACGGTGACGGTGCCGACGGGCGTCGGATCTCCGAGATCGAGCTGCCACCACGAGTACGCGTCGCTCCCTGATGTGGTCGAGACAGAACCTGCGGACGGGTTCCCGTCGGTGTTGCCGTCGATCGCCTTGGCGGCGCTGGACGAGTACGGGTCGAGGGTCGACGACTGCGTCGGCGTGCCGAGTGCGGCCAGGTTCGCGACCCCTGGCGTGTTCGTGGACGCCGGCTCCGGCGACGGGTTGGGCACCGCCCGCCACAACTGGTTTGTTCCACCGTTGCATCCGTGCATACCGATGGTGGTGTTCTCGGAGTCCTGAGCCCACCACAGGTCGAGGCACTCGCCGGTGTATTGGTTCTGGATCTTCCAGGCGCCCTTCACCTGCTGCGTCGGCGCCCAGCGGTACCAAGCGTCGTTCCCGTCACAGGCCTCATCGAGGACGGCCTCCGCGCCCTGCGCCTTCCAGCGCAGACACGTTCCCGTCTCCGCGTTTCGGATGAGACCGCCCCCGTTGCTGCCAGCGACCTCTTCCCACTCGAACCGCGCTTTGTCGGTCGCCGGGTTCTTCGACAGCACCGACCGTACGCGCTGGTCGGGGTTTCCGCCCGGAGCGAGAGCCGTCGACAGCACGCCGCCCGCGGACGAGACGGGGGCGAGTGACACCAGTCCGCCGGCGGTGAGAAGCTCCGGCGAGCTCCACACCATGTTGGACTCGGTGGAGCACGGATACAGCATGAGGCGCGAGTCGTCCTTCGTGGCGCCGCCTCGGACGTTCAGACACGTCCCGGTCCCCTGATTGCGTAGCGTCCCATCCGGAGCGGCCGTCCACGTCGTCGCCGCTGATCGCACGCAGGGCAGCGTGCTGACCGACTCGCCCGCTCCGGTCAGGCACATCGTTCCGGATGCGACGGACTCGTCGACCAGGATGTCGTCAGCGTCCGGGACCACGGGGTCTTGGAACACGCTGATCCGGAAGCCGCCCGTGACGGGCTTGAACAGCCACTTCTGGGCCGCCGTTCCTGCGCACGAGAAGATGGCAACCTCCCGCCCCGGCGAGTACAGGCCGCCCTGGGCGGTCAGGCAGCGATCCGACCCTGCCCCGACGATCGGACCGCCGACCGAGGTCGCCTCCGGCAGCGATCGCTTCGTGCGGGTCTGCGTCTTCTTCGCGATCTGCAGGAGCGAGTCGGAATCGGTGCAGTCCAACGTGGTGGCGTGGTCGGGGAACCCGGGTTCGAACTTCGTGACTCCGAGGCAGTAGTTGGTCGCCTTGTTGAGCAGCCTGACGCCGTTCGTACCGGGACGGACCAACCAGCGGGCGGAGTCGTCCTTGCACCACCCCATGTGCGCGGAACTCGTTCGCGACTCGCGCTTGAGGCAGTAGCCGGACGCGGAATTGACGATCCAGCCCCAGCCGTCGTTCGCCTTGTCCTTGACGAACGTCCAGTCCCAGTAGCCGTCCGGCGACGGCATACGGAAGCCCACCGGCCGCGCCCACCCGGACGTCGACGCCCAGGACGACGCCAGCTGCTGCCTGGAGTCCGACGCGACGTTGATGCGCGACTCCGCGGGAAAGCCCGGCGTCGCGTTCGGACGCCAGATCGCCACAACCCCGGCGACGTCGTCCACATAGGGTCCGCCATTGTCGCCGCAGATGGAATCCTCGCTGTTCGCCGCCGCCATGACCGTCGCGCACACGTTCTGGTCCTCGTTGTGCCCGAGGCCGATGATGTGGCCCATCTCGTGCGTGAAGATGGTCTGGCGCAGCGTATCGGTCGCCGTTTCCATCCACACGGTGGCGATGTTCAGGACGCCGCCTGCGAACCTTCCCGTGCCCCTGGCGCACTTCGGTGACGCGTTTGCGTAAGTTGCCGGCCCCAACTCCTCCTGGACATTGAACTTCACGCTGACGCCGCCGGCCGGAACCGGGGCCGCCTCATCGATCACCGAGATGCTCACACCGGTGGTGCCGGACCATGCCGACCACGCGACCGCTGCCCGCGTGAGCGACGGGCGGTAGGTGGCCGGTGCCGCTGCGGGGTACTTGATGTAGAGCGCCGCCGAGCCGGAGTACTTGCAGGTCGTCGACTTGCGCATCCACGCGGCCGCGGGATCCGCCGCAACACCGACAGGTACCAGGAGAGCCGCGGCCGCCACCGCCGCCGCAAGAAGACCCACCAACCGAGACCATCGCGATCTGCGCATTGCAGATACCACCTTCGTTCCACCCAGACGCGTCGACGCCCGTCCCTCACCCGGCGCGCCGGAAGGGACCCTGTCTACGACCGTGACGGGCAGAGAAGTCCCGTCATAGACGAGGACGCGCAACGCCCGCCGGTCGTGACGCCTGCGCCGCAGGGCGTATTTGTCCTGGAATGCACGTCACCCGCCTCCCGTACACTGCGACCGTGACCGCCGCATCCAGCCCGGATCGAGGAGGCGCCCTCGCTCGCCGCCTCACCCTGGGCGACGCCATCGGCATCGGCCTGGGGTCGATGATCGGGGCCGGGGTGTTCGCGGCCTTCGCCCCCGCTGCGGCTGCGGCGGGGGCCGGGCTGCTCGTCGGGCTCCTGATCGCCGGGTTCATCGCGTTCTGCAACGCGACGTCGTCGGCCCAGCTCGCAGCCCAGTACCCGACCTCCGGCGGGACGTACGTCTACGGTCGCGAACGCCTCGGCGAGTGGGCGGGCTTCTTCGCGGGGTGGTCGTTCGTCGTCGGGAAGACGGCCAGCTCTGCCGCGATGGCGTTGACGTTCGCGACCTACGCCGTGCCGGGACCGTGGGTGAAGCCCGTCGCGATTCTGGCGGTCGCCGTGCTCACGCTGGTCAACAGCGTGGGCGTGACGCGGACGGCGCTGCTGACGCGCATCCTGGTCGCCGTCTCGGTGATCGCGCTGACGGTCGCGGTCGTCATCGGCTTCACGCACACCGCGGCGAGCGCTGCGCAACCGGGACCCGCGGTCACCGGCTACGGCATCCTCCAGTCGGCGGGGTTCCTGTTCTTCGCGTTCGCCGGGTACGCCCGCATCGCCACCATGGGCGAGGAGGTGGTGGAGCCGGAGCGCACCATCCCGCGGGCCATCGTGACGGCGCTCGGCATCACGCTCGTCGTCTACGTGCTGGTCGCGCTAGCGACGCTGCACGCGCTCGGCGCGGCCGGGCTGGCGGAGGTCGTGGCTCCCCTCGGGGCGGTCGCCGACACCAGCGGAGCCGCCTGGCCGGGCGTCGTCATCCGGATCGGCGCTGCTGCGGCGGCTCTCGGGGCTCTGCTCGCGATGATCGCGGGCATCGGGCGGACCAGCCTCGCGATGGCGCGCCACAGCGACCTCCCGTCGTGGTTCGCAGCCGTGCATCCGCGTTATCGGGTTCCGTACCGGGCCGAGCTCGCCGTCGGCCTGGTCGTCTGCGTGCTGGTCGCCGTCACCGATCTGCGCGGCGCGATCGGCTTCTCGTCCTTCGGCGTGCTGCTCTACTACCTGATCGCCAACGCGTCCGCGTGGACGCAGGATCGCGCGCACCGGAGGTATCCGCGGCTGCTCGCGGTCGCGGGCGCCATCGGCTGCGTCGTGCTCGTCGCCACCCTCCCGGTCGCCGCCATCGTCGCCGGGATCGTGGTGATCGCCGTCGGGATCGGCTACCGTTTCGTGCGACTGCGGGTGACCCGGCGACCGCAGCGCGGAGAGGAGAACCGATGACCGTCCGCATCGAACTGATCGGCGGCCCGACGGCCCTGATCGACCTGGGCGGCCTGCGCATCCTCACCGATCCGACGTTCGACCCTCCCGGGGACCACCCCGTCGGCGAGCGCGTGCTGGTGAAGACGACCGGACCGAGCCGCACGCCGGAGGAGATCGGCGCGGTGGATGCGGTGCTCCTCTCGCACGACCAGCACCCGGACAACCTCGACGACCGGGGGCGCGTCTTCGTCCGCGACGCTCCGCTGACCGTAAGCACGACGGCCGCCGCCGAGCGGGTCGAGGGGACCATCCGCGGCCTCGGCCCATGGACGCACCTGACCATCCCGCGCCCGGACGGTTCCGAGCTGCGGGTGCACGCCGTCCCCGCACAGCACGGGCCGGACGGCACCGAGGCGTCGTCGGGACCGGTGCTCGGGTTCGTCCTGGCCGGCGACGGGCTGCCGACGGTGTACGTGAGCGGCGACAACGCCTCGCTGCGGGTCGTCGAGGAGGTCGCCGAGAATCTCGGGCCGATCGACATCGCAGTCCTCCACGTCGGCGCCGCCCGCACGGCGCGTTTGGATGCGTTCCTCACCCTGACCGCGGACAAGGCCGCCCGCGCGGCGATCCTTCTAGGCGACGCCGTCGTCGTGCCGGTGCACGCGGAGGGGTGGGCGCACTTCACCCAGGGGCAGGAGGAGGTGCGTGCCGCGTTCGCGGAACACGGCCTCACCGCCCGGCTGCGGATGGTGCCGCCCGGCGGGATCGTGGAGCTCGACGAGCCCGCCGAACAGACCCGAGACACCGAACACACCGACCATCCCGAGCACACCGAGGAGCAGCGATGACCGACCACGCCCACACGGAAGCGATCGACCCCGCCGTTCCCCCGTCCGGCCCCGGCTGCGTCGAATGCACGGAGACCGGCAGCTGGTGGCTCCACCTCCGCCGGTGCGCCGCGTGCGGCCATATCGGGTGCTGCGACAACTCGCTGAACACCCACGCGACGAAGCACGCCGAGGCGACCGGGCATCCCATCATCCGCAGCTACGAGCCCGGCGAGGACTGGTTCTGGGACTACCGCCGCCAGGGGTTCGTCGGCGGACCCGAGTTGGCTCCGCCGCTCAGCCACCCGGAGAACCAGACCGTCCCCGGTCCCGCGGAGCGCGTCCCGCACGACTGGGAGCGCCAGCTGGAGCAGCGCGCGTAACGGGGAATTCCACCGCGACGACAACATATTCGCTATAGTCCCGATCAGCGACGTGCGAAAGGGGGAATCGTGACCGAGTCGGTCGAACCTCTGCCGCGCGCCGCAGCCGATTCCCCCCGCAGAGCTCTGCGACTCGCTCTGCTCGGGCTCGCCGGAGCCGGTCTGCTGACCGCTCTCGGCTTCCTGTTCCAGTCGGCTCCCGCCTCCGCTGACGAGGCTCCGCCGCCGCAGCACTCTCTGCTGGGATCCGTCGTCAATGGAACGGTCGGCGCGCTGCTCCCGGGCACCTCCTCGTCCCCGGCATCGGGCTCCGGCACATCCGGCGGCCTCGTCGGCTCGGTGCTCGCACCGGTCACCGGCGCTGTGGATCCGCTTGTCACCTCGCTGCCCGTCGTGGGCGGCGTCGTCGACACGCTCCTCGGCCCGACGCCGACGGGTTCGGTCGTCGGAATCGTCGACGGCGTGGTCAACGGGGTCACCGGCTCGGGAGGCGGCACGACGTCGCCCACCCCGCCTCCACCGCCTGCCGGCGAGCCGACGCCTCCCCCGGCGACGACAACCCCCGGAGGCGGGACCGCCGACGCGGGCACCGCGACCGGCAACGCCGACCCCGCGGCCGCGCCTGCTCCCGCGCCGGCCGTCGCCACTGCGCCCGCGGCCACAGGATCCGACGCGGACCCCGCCGCCGACCAGGCCGCGCCATCCCCTGCTCCGACCGCCACTCCCGCCCCCTCTCCGGTCACCGCTTCGGCCGTGGCCACTCCGGCCGACGGCCCCATCCACGGGCCCGCGTTCAGTCCGTCCTCGTCGGCCGAGGGCGTCCTGACCTCGTCGGGCTCCGGCGGTTCCGGCTCCGCAGCCGAGCCCGTCGACTCCTGGATCCCGCCGTTCGCGCCGTACGACACGTCGTGCGCCGCGCGGACGACCGAACCCTCCTCCGCTCCACCGGGCGACCACGACGTCAGCCCCGGCTGATCCCCTTCCTCCGGATGGAGGCACGACGCCTCCACTCGCAGCAGCGGCCCGAACATGCTTCGGTGTCGCGCCGGTTCAAGAGACGCCCGTCCTGGGCGTGAGCTGACGCGTCGACCCGCGCTCCTGAGACCCGGAGAAGGGCGACCCCTCTGCGCGGGCGCCTGCATCCTCCCGGGCTCTCGAACGCGCGGACGCGCGTCCTGAACTTCGGAGGACAGCTCGTGGAACGAGCGGAAAGCACAACGGAAGAACACGCGACCGGCCGCGGAGAGCGAACGCTCTTCGACCAGGCCTGGTCCGAACTGGATGACGCCCTCGCGTCGGGCGGGCACGATGCGGCGGCGGAGGTGGCCCGTCGTCGATGGTTCGACCTCCTGGCCGGACCGGTACCGGACCGCGCCGCGGCGCTCCGGCGGCTGCCACCGGGGACGGTGAGCGAGAGACCGCTGCTCACGCTGCTGGCCGGCCACACCGACCCGAGCGCGCACCCGCACCGCACCGGCGGCCTGCGGCGGGTCGGCGACTCCGCCGCCCTGCTCGGCGACCCCGATCGCGACCTGCGCCGGATCGACCGGGCCATCCTGCTCTCCGACCAGGCGCAGGTGCACCTCGCACTCGGCCGGGCACAGAGCGCGGTGGCCGCGGCCCGCGGGGCCGCGACCGAGCTCGAGCACCTGAGCGCGGACGATCGGAGGAACGCGGACACTGTGAGCGGCCTGCACGCGCACGTGGGCACGAGCCTGCTGTACACCGGCAACAGCGGGGAGGCGCTTGCCGCGTTCGAGCGCGGCCTGGCGCACGCGCATCCCGTCGCCTCCGGCTCGTCGCTCGGCAACGTGGTGATGCTCGCCCTGCTCCACGCGAGGAACGGCGACAGCGGAGAAGCCAGGGAGCACATCCGCACGGCTCGCGCACGTGCCCCGCAGCTGCGACACGACGACGCCATGCTGCTGAGCGTCGCGAAGGCGATCCTCGCGCTCGACGACCTCGACCAGGATGCCGCGCGGGAGAACCTCGCCGACGCGGCGGTCGATCTCCGGACCACGCCGCACTGGATGCCGTACGCCGTCACCGCCGCGACGCTCGAGCTGGTCTGCGGTCACCCCGGCCGCGGACTCGCCCACCTCGACCAGACGATCGGAGCCCGAGGTCCGGAAGGCCGGTCGGCCGCCGTGCGGGCAGCGCTCGCGACCGCTCGGGCGGTCCTCGAGCTGGGCCTCGGGCATCCCGAGTCCGCGGAGGCCGTGCTCGAACGCGACGCCGGCGAGATCGAGAAGCGCATCGGATCAGCGCGCGTGCAGCTCTTCCTCGGCCGGCATGGCGCCGCGCTGCAGCACCTGCGGCCGCTCGCGAACGCGGTGCTGTCGACGCGCCGGCGTGCCGAGGCGGTCGCGCTGGAGGCCGCGGCGCTGTTGCGCTTCTCGGACGAGGACCGCGTGACGTCGGTCGTCGACCACCTCGGCGCCATCATCGAACGGAGCGGGCTGCTCCTGCCCCTCGCGCTCCTCCCCGCGGCAGACCTCGCCCGCGTGACCCACGCCCTCTCTGCCCTCGGATACGGCGAGACGCTGGCGCTCGACCGGATCATCGCGCTGGTGCGCGGAAAGGGACCGGACATCCCCCTGACCCCTCGGGAGACGGCCGTGCTCGCGACACTGCTGCAGCATCCATCGCACAGTGCGATCGCGGCCCAGCTCAACGTGTCGGTGAACACCGTGAAGTCGCAGCTGCGGAGCGTTTACCGCAAGCTCGGCGTCTCCACGCGCGATGAGGCGATCGCGATCGCGCTCGA
Organism: Leifsonia sp. 115AMFTsu3.1; assembly: GCF_004362795.1. Lineage (NCBI taxonomy): Bacteria > Bacillati > Actinomycetota > Actinomycetes > Micrococcales > Microbacteriaceae > Leifsonia > Leifsonia sp. 115AMFTsu3.1. The sequence goes on along the minus strand of NZ_SNYB01000002.1, from coordinate 259,517 downwards.
CCGTCACCTGCTGGTGGAACGGGAGTGACGGTCGTGAAGCGCGACTCAGTGGCGCAGGGCGGGCTCCGCGCCGTCGCCGCGGTCTCCCGTCGGCGCCCGCATGATGCCGGCACGGAGCACGCGGTCGCCCAGCAGCCAGGCGATCCCGGCCGCGGCGAGCTGGCTCACCACGCGGCCGAGCAGAGTGAGCAGCAGGATGGGCGCCGCGAGATCGTCCGGAGACATGACCGGCAGCGAGACCAGGAACAGCAGGACGGCCGTGACGAGCGCTCCGACCGCATAATGCCAGGGCCGGAGCCTCCCGCGCCGACCGAGTGCGAGCAGGGTGATGTCGAATCCCACACCCGCGACGACGAGCGGGATGAGGATGAGGGCGCCGAGCGGGGTGAAGCCGATCGCCAGCAGCCCGACCAGCGCGAACGCGATGGTGGTCGTCCAGGGGAAGCCGACCAGCCGCCGTGCGAGGAACGGCAGGATGCTGTGCATGCCCGCCGCGAGCGCGTACGCGGGCGGGAAGAGCGCCGCGAGCAGCGCGGTCACCGGCGCAACGAGGATGAGCAGGAGCGCGCCGAGCGCGCCGAACGCCGCGATGATGAGAAGCGCACGCGTGCTCAGCCGCCGGGTCCCCCGCGGGGTCGGGCTCGTCGACATCCCACCCCTCCTTCCGAATACAGGCATTTCATCTTGCCCGGTTTCCGACAGGCCCGTGGCTCGAAACAGTTCGATCGGCGAATAAAGAAAGATGGTGGACGCGTTGCGTACATCGATGTGGCCCAGCGGCGCAGCGCGCCCGGCGAGGGGTGAATGATGGATTCAGGAGGATCAGTGGACGACGAGACGGTCGGCGCCTCGGAACCCGAGCGCGCATCCGCCGACCGGGTGGCGCTCGACGCGCTCAAAGACGCGATCGACGCGGGTGACTGGGATGCGGCGACGGCGGCCGTCCGAACGGGATGGTTCCAGCTGTTGAGCGCGCACGGCGAGGCCACCCGCCTCCTGCTGGAACGCATCCCCGTGTCCGAACTGCGCGTGCATCCCCTGCTCGCCATGCTGCTGGGCATCGCCTACAACGGCCTGGGATTCCACCGCGTTCGGGCGCTGCGCTACTTCGTGACCGCCGTGCGCTCCGCCCGATCGCCCCGCAATGCCGCGCTGAGTCCCGTCGACCGCGCTCTGATCCGCTCCGCAGAGGCGAGCGCGTACCGACTGATCGGAAGGCCGGGCATGGCGGTCGGACCCGCGACGGCCGCGGTCGCGACCCTCGACGGCCTCAGCGACGACGACCGGCAGCAGCTCACCGAACTCCCGCGCATCTACTCGCAGGTGGGCGTCTCCCTGTACTACGCGGGCGAGATCGAGCAGGCGATGGAGACCTTCGCGAAAGGACTGGCCGCCTCCCCGACGACGGCGCCCTCCCCCGGGTTCAGCAACCTCGCCATGCTCGCGGGCATCCACGCGCTCCAGGGAGACCTCCCCGAAGCACGCGCGCACGTCGAGTACGCGAGGACCGGTCCGTGGACGGACCGGCAGCGGAAGACGTACATCGGCACCTTCTACCGCCTTGCCGAGGCGATCCTGGCGCTCGAGCGGTTGGATGCGGGCGCGGCCCGCCAGCACCTCGCCGAGATGGAGCACGACCCCCGCACCATCGAGCACTGGATCGCAGTGGCACGCGTCGAAGCGCTGGCCCTGCTGGTGGACGGCAGGCCCGGCGATGCCCTTGCCGGCCTCGAGGCGTACGCGTCGATGAGGGCCGGCGAGGCGCGCTCGCCCGCAGCACGCAACGACCTCGGCCGGATGCGTGCCCTGCAGCAGCTCGCGCTCGGCAATCCCGACGCCGCCTCCGTCATCGTCGAACGGGACACGGTCGCCGGCCCCGACCAGCACATCGCCCGGGCACGCGTGCACGTCTCGCTCGGCCGGAACGGATCGGCGCTGAGCGAGCTCCGTGCGGCGGTCCGTGGCCCCCTCACGGCGCGGCAGACCGCGGAGGCGGCCGCTCTAGAGGCCGCGGTGCTGCTCCGACTCGCCCCCACCTCCCGCACCCGCGGTGTGGTGGAGCACCTGGGGGCGGTCCTGGAACGCACCGAGCAGCGCCTGGCGCTCGCCCTGCTGCCGGCCGACGACCTCGACCGGGTCGTCGCCGCCCTCGACGGTGTCGGCTACGGTCAGGTGACCCGGGATGTGCCCCTGCGCTCGCTGCTCCCCGTCGCCGAGCCGGAGCTGCTGCTCACCGACCGCGAACTCGCCGTGCTGGCGGAGCTGATGAAGACCGGATCCGTCGCGGAGATCGCCGCAGCTCTCGTGGTGTCGGCCAACACGGTCAAGTCGCAGCTGCGAAGCGTCTACCGGAAGCTCGGCGTCAACAACCGGGAGGATGCGATCGCCGTCGCGCTCACGCGCAACCTGCTCGTCGAGCGCGACTGAGGCCGGGGTGACTGGAGGGTGAGCGCAGGGTGAAATCGGTCCGCCAGTGGCACCGGGGCACGTAGCGTTCTCTTGCACGCCCGCTTACCCCTGGCACCCCATCCCGCCCCCTCCCTCACCCGAGGAACGACATGACCATCGACGAGAGCACCCCGACTCTCCGTCGCCCCGGCCTCGACACGCAGAGCGCATCGCGGTGGCACCGCGCCCTTCCGGACGACCTGGCAGCGCTCCTGCACAACGCCCACGCCGACGAGCAGGAGGCGCTCGGACCGCAGCGGCGGGCGGCTTACCTTCTGACCCGCCAGGTGATCAGCGGCCTGCTGCGAGCCGGCTACCCGGCCCGGCTGGTCGCCGCCGAGCTCGGCGTGCGCAGCGAGTCGACCCGGACGCGCGCCCAAGCAGGATGGATCCGCCTCGCCGACATCGCCGTCCTCACCGGCGTCGGGCAGGACGAGCTCGCGCGGCGGTGCCTCGCGAACGACGCCGTCGTCGAGGACGGCCGGCTGTTCAGCGACGAGCTTGTGCGCATCCTGTCCGCCCCGGCCACCTCCGCCGACGTCCGGGAAACCGTGGGCGGCCGGTGACCGGAAAAAACTTCGCGAATCGGCGTCATGATTCCGGACATTCGCGATCTCTTAGGTGGTGCATGACCCGAACGTGCGCCAGCGGCGGCGACCCGAAACGCTGCCGCTCAGATCGACGCCGATCGAACGGTGCCGAATCCGGGAGACCCGAACCCCGCTCGACGCCGAGAGTGCCCGCGACCCGACGGGCGCTCTCGGCGTGCACACAGAAAGCCCCTGTCATGCCCGACCCGTTCGCGCCGCCGATGACCGGCGCACTGCTCGCCCTGCTCGACGACCTCCGCCCCGGCGACTGGCTCGCCCTCGCCTCGGCCAATGCGCCCATGCTGGAGAGGACGCGGTCACTGACCGTCGACGCCTCCCTCGAGGAGGTTGCCGCCTCGGTCTTCGATATCCTCCCGATCAGCAGTGACACCCTCCGTCCGCTCGCCGGCTGGGCGGTGGAGGACGACCACCCGCGGTTCACCGACCTGGCCGGCGCCGTTCAGGGCCTGGCGAGCGACGGGTCCGGACGGCGCCAAGAGCTCTTCGCCCTGCCCGACGACGTGCTGGTCGACTGCGCCGACGGCATCTCGAGCACGATCCGCGTGCCGTGGGACGGCGCCCCCTTCCTCTTCCTGGTGTGCGTCGGCGGCGCGCGCCACGAACCCACCGACCTCCGGCGACGGCGGGCTCTCGCCGGGATCTGCTGACCGGGCGGACGAGCACAGCGTGCGCGACGACGACCAGAAGGAGACCGTGTCCGACCGTTCGGACACGGACCTCGTCGAGTCCGCACGCGCCGGCGACGACGACGCGTTCGCCGAGCTGTGGCTGCGTCACGCCGCGGCCGGCCGGACGGTCGCCCGGTCGTTCAGTACCGAGGACCCGGACGACGTCGTCGCCGAGGCCTACGCCCGCATCCTGAAGGCGGTGCGGGACGGACGCGGACCGAGCGCCGGCTTCCGGCCGTACCTCTTCACAACGATCCGCAACGTCGCAGCGGCCTGGGGCGGCGCCCGCCGGGACGTTCCCATCGAGGACGCGACGACGATCGAAGACCCGGAGACGACGGAGGCGGCCAGCATGGATGCGCTGGACAGGTCGCTCACCGCCCGCGCGTTCCGCTCGCTTCCGCAGCGCTGGCAGGAGGTGCTCTGGTACAGCGAGGTCGAAGGGATGAGCCCGGCCACCGTCGCGCCCCTGCTCGGGCTGACCCCGAACGGCACGGCGGCGCTGGCGTACCGGGCGCGCGAAGGACTGCGCCAGGCGTGGATCCAGGCGCACATCTCGGCCAGCCCGGAGGGATCCGACTGCCGCTGGACGACCGAGCGCCTCGGCGCCTACAGCCGCGGCGGACTCGGGAAACGCGAGACCGCCCGGCTGGAACGGCACCTGACCGAATGCGCCAAGTGCTCGATCGTGGCGGCGGAGGCGCAGAACGTCGGCTCACGGCTGACGCTCGTGCTGCTTCCGCTGCTGCTCGGCGTGGGCGGGGCGGCGGCATACGCGGCCAGCCTGCAGCGCGGGGCTGCAGTGGCGGCGGGCGGTGCGGCCGGGGGCGCGGTGATCGCTGGGGGCGGTGGAGCTGGTGGCGGCAGCGCTGGCGGCGGCGGTGGCGGCGGTGCTGGTGGAGGCGGTGGCGGCGGCGCTGGCGGCCATTCCGTTGGTGCGGCGGGTGCGACACGCGCGGGGCGCACGGCTCGGAGTGGGGGGCATGGAGCCGCCTTCGGCGTCGGAGCCACCATCGTCGGAGTGGCCGCGGCGGCCGGTGTGGTCGGCGCGGTCGTCCTCGGGCCACAGCTCTTCGCATCCACTCGACAGGATGCGACCGTCGCGCAGCCATCGGATGCACCGTCGGCCGCGGCGCCTGACGCGCCCGGCGCGCCGACCGGCGGCACTGCGCCGGAGCCGCCCGTGAGTTCACCGCCGCCGGCCGCGCCGGTAGTGCCCGATCCCGGTCCGGCGCCGGACGATGCGCCGCCCGTCGTACTCCCGGTCGTGCCGGCGGTGCCGTCGGCGTCGGTGCCGGCCGTCGAGCCTCCCGCCACTCCCCCGGTGAGCCCTCCGGCCGTTCCGCCGGCGGCGCCCGTCGTCGCCTCGACGTTCCCCTCGGGCTTCGAGACCGCCGCGACCTCCCTCCCCCTGACCGGAAACGGCGAACCGGGCGCCACCATCGCGGTCACCGGGTCGCCCCTGGCCTCCGGGGCCCGGCTCGCCGCCTCCCCGGCCGGGTCTCCCTCCGTCGTCCTGGGCGGCACGACGGTCGCGCCCGACGGCTCGTGGACCCTCGACGCCGACCTGAGCGGACTCGCGGACGGCACCTGGGACGTCTCCGTCACGCAGACCCGGAGCGGCCTGACGTCGGCGCCGGTGTCCGTGCGGATCGGCGTCGACCGCACGGCGCTTCCCCCCGTCATCGTCAGTGCGGACACGGGCACCGGCGACCTCGCCGACCGGCTCGCGCCCATCCTCACCGGAACGGCGGAGCCCGGCGCGACGATCGTGGTGTCCGACCACGGCACGGCTGTCGCGACCGTCACGGCGGACGCCGAGGGCGCGTGGACGTCGCCCGAGCTGGTCGCGATCTCCCCCGACTACAGCCTCACGGCGCGGCAGACGGACGTGCTCGGCAACGTCTCGGCCGAGTCCGCGCCGCTTGCCGGGACGGCGATCGTGCCGACCGTCACCGCCCTGGGGTCACCCGGTACCGTCGCGATCACCGTGCACGGCATCCCCGGTTCGACGGTGCAGGTCTGGGCCGACGGCGAGTCGACGCCGTACACCCTCACCCTCGACGCGGCGGGCGACGCGTCCCAGATCTACAGCTGGACCGCGGGCGACCACCGCATCGGCGCCGTGTACCTCTCCGGCGCGCGTCACGGCGTCCTCAGCGACGTGCCCGTCACCCTCCCCTGACGCGCGTTCCGCTCGTCGGTAACGGAGGCGTCCCGCCACCGAACCCCCGAAACCCCCTCCGTTTCGCGCGTGCGCGCGGCGCGCCGCCCATCGCATCCTCCCCTTCCGACCGCACCGGAAACGGAGGAGCTCCACACCGCCACACCGCCTGCCCACACGAAACAGAGGACGTCCCGCCCGACCGCCCCACGATCTCCTCCGTTCCCGACAGGGAGGCGGCGCGGCGGCAGCCGCATCCTCCGTTCCTGACGGCAACAGAAACGGAGGGGATACGTACCGCCACGCCGGCGGGCCACACGAAACGAAGGACGTCCCACCCGACCGCCCCACGATCCGCCTCCGTTCCCGGTATGGACGCGGTGCGTCGCCCGCCGCATCCTCCCTTCGTGACTTCGACAGAAACGGAGGGGATACGTACCGCCACCCCGGCGGGCCACACGAAACGGAGGACGTCCCGCCCGACCGCACCACGATCCGCCTCCGTTCCCGGCATGGACGCGTCGCGTCGACCGCCGCATCCTCCCTTCCCGACAGCAATGGAAACGGAGGGGACGCGCGGGCAGAACGCGCGAAACGCAGGACATCCCGCCCGACCGCTCCACGATTGCCTCCGTTCCCGGCATGGATGCGGCGCGGCGGCGGGGGCGTCCTCCCTTCGTGACTGGAACAGAAGGGAGGGGATACGCGGCGACGCGCGGGCACGACGCGCGAAACGGAGGGCCTCCCGCCCGACCGCTCCGTGATCGCCTCCGTTCCCACACACGCGCGGTAGCAGCGTCGTCCGTTCGTGGTTAGGACAGGCTGCGCGGAACGGAGGGGGATGCGGCCCGGCCGCTTCGGGATCGCCTCCGGGGGACGCGCTGCGGTGGACCGGGCCGGGAAAACCCGGCCCACCGCGACCGCACGAGCGGCACCGCGAGGCGGCGGGCCGAATTCGCCGCGCTCACGGGCCCTGTCGAGCGACCCCGCTTAAGAGAGTGCCGACGGGCCGGATCATGACGCCGGTTCGGAAAACAAGTGCGGCGGGGAGGTTCCCGTCCTCCCCGCCGCGCGACGGAGAGGGCTTACCCAGCCTCTCCCTCGGCCGGTCGCTGACCAGATCGGGTCTGGTTCATCGCTTCCGGAGCCTCGGCCGGCGGCGCAGCAGGAGCAGGCCGGCGCCGGCGATGAGCGCGGCCAGCGCGGTCATCGCCCAGGCCAGCGATCCCAGCAGGTCGCTTCCGGTGCTCGCCAGTCCGTGGACGGGCGGATCGGTCACGGTCGCGCACGCCGTCGCCCCGTCACCGCACCGCTCGTCGCCGGTGGACGGATCCCACGGGCCGTTCGGCGTCTCGACGCTGGCGCGGTTGGTCGTGTCCTGCGGCGCGATGAGCTTCGCGGCCAGCGTGATGGTGGCCTTCTCGCCCGCTGCGATGCCCGGGATCACCCAGTGCAGCTCGCCGTCGGTCGCCTTCGCCGCGGCGGGTTGGGCGCCGAGCACCTGGATGCCGCTCGGAAGGTGGTCGGTCACGGCCACATCCTTCGCGTCGATCTGTCCGTCGTTGGTGACGGTGATCGTGTAGACGATCGTGTCGCCGACGGCTGCCGTCGCCCGGTCGGCCGTCTTCGCGATCCGAAGGTGCCCGACGTCGAAGCGGTTGGTCACGGTGACCGTCGCCGCGGCGCCCGCCGAGATCGTCACCGTGCCGTCGGCCGGGTCCATCGTGGTGGCGGTCGCCAGCCCGGCGTCCGTCTCCTCGATGGCGCAGGATGCGCCGGCGATCAGGCCGTCGATGGTGGCGGAGTAGCCGTTCGCCTTCGACAGGACCACGGTGCCGTCGGCGCCGAGGTCGATCGGGGTGACCACCCCATCCACCTCGTAGGTGCAGGTGATCTGCATGGTGAAGGGGCCGGCTCCGAACGAGGCGACGCCGTCGCCGATCCGCTTCTTGTCGATGACGAGGGATCCGGTGTCGAACGTGTTCGTGATCGTCACCTCGGCCGGTGCCCCCGCCGGGACGGTGACGCCGCCGCTCGGTGCGATGGACACGGCGGTCGCCCCGCCCGTCGCGGTCTCGGTCACGTCGCAGTGCGCGCGCTGGATGAGCCCGGTCACCGTGGCCGTGTAGCCGTTCGCGTCGTCGAGGGTGACGAGGCCGGCGTTCGGCAGCGGGATGGTGAGCGTCTGGCCGTCCTTCTGCCAGGTGCAGACGAGCTGCGCCGTGAACGGACCGGCGCCGTAGCGGGCCACGCCGTCACCGACGCGCTGCTTGACGATCGTCACGCTGCCCGCCGAGAACGTGTTGGTCACGCTCACCGTGACCGTCGGCACGGAGCCGTCGGTCGCACCCGGGATGGTGACGGTCGGCGTGTCCACGGTGCTTCCGGTCGCTCCGCCGTCGGTCGTCTCCACCACCGAGCACTCGGTGCCGGCCGGGTAGACGCCCGGGACGGTCAGGGTCTGGCCGCCCACGATGGTGAGGTCGCCGTCGAACAGGGTCTGGTCTCCGGCGTAGACGCAGGTGACGTGGACGGTGAACGGGCCGTCGCCGTACCCCGCCGCCGCATCGCCGTCGACGATCTTGGCGATCGCGAGGGCGCCTGCCGCGTAGTGGTTGGTGATGTCCGCGGTCGTGGCCTGCGGGCCGGTGCCGAGCACCACCGTCGCCTGCGTGCCGTCGGTCGCCGGTGCTCCGTCGACCGAGATCGCGACGTGGTTCGGCGAGGCCGCCGCACCATCCGCATCCGTCTCCGTCACGACGCAGCTGGAGCGCGCCGGGAGACCGCTGATCGTGTGCGACCCGCCGTCCTGGAGCGTGAAGGCTGCGTCACCGGCGGCGAGCGGGATGCTCTGGCCGAGCGGGGCCGTGCAGACCACGCTCACGCCGAACGGCCCGAAGGCGCCGGCCGTCGCCGCGGTGTCCACGTGCTTCGTTACGGTCAGGTCGGTCGTCCCGTAGTCGTTGACGATGGAGACCTTCTGGTCATCCGGCACGGGAGCCGAGGCGTCCGCCGCCGCGATGGTGACCGAGCCGGGCGTGACCGTCCGGCTCGCCTCACCGTAGGAGCCATCGGCGCCGTGCTCCACGACCGCGCACTGGGCGCCGGTCGGGATGCCGTCGATCCTCGCGGTGTACTGGTTCGCCGCGCTGAGCGTCACCGCCGCGTTCGCCGCGAGACCGACGGCGACGCCGCCGATGGTGCAGCTGACATCCGCCTGGAAGCTGGTCGGCGCGTACTGCGCCGCCGGTCCCGTGACGGTCTTGGTGATCTGCAGCGGACCGCCGGTGAGGATGACGCCCGCCTTGATCGGCTCCTGCGGGCCGGCCGGCTGCGAGCCCGACACGTACGTCGGGTAGAAGCCGAACGAGTTCCAGGCGCGGACGGCGGTGACCGGGGCGCTCACCGGAGCGCGGTGGTCGCCGGCCGTGGTGGTCGGCACGTTCGTGCTCGTGTAGGTGACCTTCACGGCGGCGCCGGCCGCGAGGGTGCCGGATGCGGTGCCGCTGAAGTCGAAGACCATCTTGACGCCGGTCACATCCGCTGCCTGGACGGTCGAGCCGATCTCGCTCGACGGGACCCACGCGCCGGTGGGGCAGGAGGAGCCCGGGGTGATGTCGGCGGCACACGGCTTCGCGGCGGTCGTCACGTACCAGGTCATCACCGCACCCGCGGCGTCACCGGTCGGCTGGAAGGTCAGGTCGCCGAGGAACTTCGGCGAGTAGACGGAGCCGCGAGGCGACGAGTCGACCACGCCGGTGTCGCCCGGGTACGGGAAGACGTCGACCGCGGTCAGCGTCTTGGCCGCGACGTTTCCGCCGTTGACCATCTCGAGCTTCCAGTCGTCGGTCGCGCCGATCGCGCTGACCGCCGCACACGGGTACCGGTAGTAGCCGTCCGCGTCGGCAGTGCAGGGCAGGGCCGGGTTGACGACGTTCTGCGCCTGTCCGGTGGACGACTTGACGCCCTTGGATGCGGTGAACGACCCCTGCGACAGCGTCGTCACGACGTTGCTGGTCGAGCAGGTGTTGCCCGCGAAGGTCACGGCGCGCCCGTTGCCCGGGTTGAGTGCGGTGCAGTTCGCGCCGGTGAGCTGGCGGTCGGTGGACACCCCGAAGGTGTTCACCGCCGTCTTCGCCGGGGCGAGTCCCGGCTTGATCTGCAGGCCGATGGTGATGCTGTAGGTCTCTCCGGGCGCGAGCTGCGAACCGGCCGGCCAGGTGAACCGGATGGTGCCGGTCGCGGCGTCGTAGGTGCGGGTGATCACCGCGCCGTCGACGGGCAGCGTTCCGCCGGTGGAGGTGCTGAACGTCGGAACGTTGGTCGGCACGTAGAGCAAGGAACCGTCCGCCGGCAGGGTGTCCGTGACGACGGGGTTGGCCAGGCTGCCGGTTCCGCTGTTCTTGAACCGCAGGGTCCAGTTCACCTCGCGTCCGGAGGCCGCCTGACCCGGGCTGGTCTTCTCGACCTGGAGCTTCGCGGTGCCCGGGTCGACGGTGAAGGTCGCGCTGGCGTTCGCTTGGGTGGCGTGCACGTCGTTGTAGGACGCGTCGGCGGTGACCGTGTCGGAGATGGTGCCTGCGGCCGTCTCGCCGGGCATGGGCTGCGCGACGACGGTCGAGGTCACCGGGCCGCTGCCGTCACGCAGGGTGGCGCGGAGCGACACGTTCAGCCGGACGTCGTCCTTGTCCTCCGAAGCGGAGAAGGCGGCACCGTCTGCACGCGTGTAGGTGTATCGCAGGCCGGTCACGTCCGCGGCGGCGACACCGGCGGGGAGGGCCGCCGAACCGATCGCGGTCGGCGTCCCCGACTGCCACTGGGCGTTCGCGCCCTGACCCGTGCGCGCATCCACCTGGACCCGGTCGGCGCCGGTCGGCGTGTTGGGCAGCGTGAACGACTTCAGGGTGAAGGCGTTCCAGAAGCTGTCGTCCGCATCCTCGATGACGAGGACCTTGGGCGACAGGGTCCCGGTCGACCGGGCGCGCAGGTTGACCTGGATGGGGTCGACCGGGTTGGCCTGCAGGGTGCTCGTCGGGTTGAACGTCTTGCCGGTCGTGACCTGCAGGTTGCCGTTCTGGAGCGTCACCATGACGCCCTGCTCGTCGGCGGCCTGCACGGCCGGGTAGACGTCGTCGTGGAGGGTGGCGTGCGCGTTGTTGAGGATCGTGCTGGGCACGGGAGCCGTTCCGCCGGTGCGGGTCGTCTTGCGCAGCTGCGCCGTCAGGGTCAGGCCGACCTTCTGCTGCGGCGCGATCGTGCCGCCGGTGCCGTCGGTGCCCTGGGCGTTGGTGCCGCGCAGGAGCGCGCTGACCGCGACGACATCGCTGAGGTCGGCCGGCGTCAGGGCCATGGCCTGCGCGAGCGTCACCGTCTGGGTCGTGGTGCTGCCGTCCGCCGCCAGGTGGAGCAGGGAGACGCTGCTGGCGCTCGTCTGGACGCCCGACGCCTGGCTCAGGTCGACCACGATCTTCGTCAGGTTCAGCTGCTCGAACGGGTTGGCCGCGGCGTCGTAGGGCGCGAACACGCACGGGTCGGACGTTGTGGCGTTCACGCACTCCGTCGGGTCGGAGAGGCGCAACTGCCAGGTCTTGCTCGTGGAGGTGTTCGTGGCCGTCGTCGCATACGTGGTGCTCGGGTACGCGGAGGCCGGAACGTCGGGCTGCGGGATGACGAGCGTCTGCGGGGAGGCGGTCTTCGTCACCTTCGTGGTGAACGTCGGGTCGATGATCGTGACGTGGTCGTTCGCGTCACGGCTGACCGGGTCGCCGTCGAACGGCTGCGCGCCGACGCGCACCGTGTTGTCGACGGCCCCCGGCGAACCGCCGAGGTTGTAGGTGCGGGTGCCGGTCACCCAGTCGGTGGCCGTGCCGCCCCGGACGGTGTTGCGGATGGCGAGGTCGAGGTGCACGGTCCGGCCGTTCGGCTGGGCGCTCGCGCTGACGCTGGCGACGCCGCTCCCGACAGCGGGGGCGGTCGGGTCACCCGTCGACTGGATGCGCGCGGCGCGGTTCGGGCTCTCGATCACGGTCAGGCGCACGCCCTGGGTGCTCGCGCGCTGCGATGCGGTGAGCGTGTAGCCCGGGAAGACGCCGTCACAGGCGTTGGCCGTCGGACACGCGGCGGACGTGATGTCGTTCCACTGCGTCCCGTCGAACAGCTCGACCTTGGAGACCTTGTCCCAGCGGATCTGCGGGTCGAGGGTCGCACCAGCGGTGGACGTCGGCGTGATCGCGTCGATGCGGACCAGGTCGAACGCCTGGAAGACGCTGCCGCCGATGGGGCTCGGCACGGCCGGGTCCTGGATGGTCATCGACTGCATCCCGCTGACCTGGCTGCCCCAGCCGAGCGTCACGCCGGTGGTGGCGCCGGACTGCGCCTGGACGACCTTTGTGCCGTCCCAGCTCTTCGCCGCGAGCAGCGGGCCGGGGCCGCCCTGCGTCGCCTGCACGCCGACGGTGTCGCAGTCGACGGCGGGCTGGCTGGTGATGCCGGAGCCGGCGACCGTGCCGGACGCCTGGCTGACCGCGCAGTTCTGGTACGGCGTGACGGTCGGGTAGGCGCCCGGGTTGGTGGGGCCACTGCCGTCGCGCAGCTCGCCGCGCGCGGTGAAGGTGATCGCCGGCTTGACGTTGGTCGCCTGACCGAAGCCGTCGGCGTCGGTGAAGGTGAAGCGCAGGCCGCGGACGTCGGAGTGCGTCGTCCCGTTCGGCAGCACGCTGTCGAGAGTCGCCGAGTACGTCTTTGCTGCGGCCGTCGCATCGACGACGGTCAGCGTGTTCCACGTCGTGCCGTCGGTGGTGTACTCGATCGTCAGCTTCGAGCCGGAGGGCACGCTGGTCGGGGCGATCGCGGTCGCGTCGAAGGCGTTCCAGTAGGGAGCGCTCGCGGTGTCCTGCGGCTCGGTGATCACGATCGTGTCGGGCCGGACGGAGCTGGTACCGGTGGGCGTCTGCGCAGACAGCTGGACGAGGCTCGTCCCGCCCGGGATGACCGTGCTGGGCGTGATGGTCTTGTCGAGAGTGAGCTTGACCTCGGGGAAGTACACGTCGAGGTTGGCGTTCGCCGTGTCGGTCGCGGTGCCGGCGGGGTTGGCACCCTCGACCGTCGCGGTGTTCGGGTAGGTGACGAAACCGGAGCCGGCGGGTCCCGCATCCGTCGTCGTGTTGACGGTGAAGGGGATGCTGGCGGTGGCGCCAGGGGCGATCGAACCGGTGTAGACGATCTGGAAGCCGGTCAGGTACTGCCCGCCGCTGAGCGTCGGTGCGCCGGGCAGACCGGAGGCCTGGTCGACGGTGGAATCGGCAGGGGCGGTTCCCGAGTTGACGAACCAGTGGATGGTGGCGCCGGTCGCCCCCTGCGGCCACGCGGCCGCGGAGGTGAAGCCGCCGAAGGTCACCTTGTTCGTGAAGAAGGTGCCGGAGCCCGGCTCGGTCACCGTCAGGCTGGTGAGCGGTCCGGTCGAGGTGTTCTTGGCGGTGACGGTGGCCACGGACGAGTCGCCCGCGGGGATCTGGGGGTCGACGAACGACTTGTCGGCCGAGACCGAGACGGTGAGCGGGGCGACGATCTGCTGGGCGGACGCGGGGGGCGCCTGTCCGTCTCCACTCGGCGTGCTGACGGTCGCGCCGACCTGGTTGGTGCGCGTTCCACCGGCCACCAGGCTCGCGCCTCCGGTGCGGCCGGTCGCGCGCTGGACCAGGCTGAGGGCGACCGATCCGGCGGTGCCGCCGGCCTCGATGGTGTCGCCGGTGCTCGACGAGAACACGAAGCGGAGGCCCGTGACGTCACCCGGCTGCACGCCGGACGACAGCTGCGGGGTCGCGCCGACCGGTCCGTCGACCGGTCCGCCCGCGGTGAGCGCGATGACCTGGACCTGGTCGGCTCCCGCGGGGAAGGTCACGGCGCCGAAGCCCGCGAGGTCGTAGAACTCGAAGGTGTTGCCGGCGGCGGACGGATCGGCCGGCTCGGCGACCGTCAGGCTGGTGGCGGGGATGTTCGAGGTGTTCGCGACGGTCAGAGCGACCTGAGAGGTCTCGCCCGGGTTGTACTGGGTCGAGCCGGGCGTCCAGGTCTTCGACACGGACGCGGTGATCACATCCGGGACGTGCACGGTCACCGGCACGGAGCCGCTGACGGTCGACGCGTTCGTCGCCGTGAAGGTCGCGTTGTTGGTCAGCTGCGTGCCGTCGAGGGACTTGTCCACGTTCTGCGGCATGGTGACCTGGATCTGCACCGACCCGGTCGTGCCCGCGGCGAGACCCGTGCTCGCCGGGACGGTGTTCGGGACGCTGTCGGCGAAGGCGACCGTGACGGTGTTTCCGCTGACCGTCGTGGTGGCGCTGCCCGCTCCGACGACGGTCGGCTTGCCCACGATCTGCAGCGGCGCCGGGACGGGGTCGGTCAGGACCGCGTTGACGCATCCCGTCGTCGTGGACGAGCAGCCGTAGTTGAGCGTGTAGAGGAAGCTCTGACCGGGGGTGACCTCGGTGACGTTCGCCGTCTTGGAGAGGTTGAGCACACCCGAGCCGAGGTCGTCGGCGTTGGCCGCGGGAGCACCGACGGCCACCGCGCCGATCAGGGCGAGCACGATGCCCGCGGCCACACTGGCCGGAGCGCGGAGCGTACGGCGGCGGGCGTGGGCACCGCGGGCAGGCAGGAACAACGAACGGAGTCGGGTAAGCAAGACGTGGTCCTTCGGGCAGAACAGTCGGGAGATCGCGAAGGTGCGGGAACACGCGACGCGTCGGGTACTGCCGGAGTCTTTCGGAATCGGGGACGCAGCTGAGCGTTTTTCACCCCGGCTTCACCCTGCTGGAGGGCCGTATTCCCCTGTACTGGGGGCAGAACCATCGGGTCAGCGGGTCAGCGCAGGACGAGCACCGCCGCGGTGAGCGCCCACAGGGCGACGACGAACACCGTGTCCCGCGCGCGCCACTGGGGTGGGATGCGTTCGGTGCGGCGCGGATGGGCACCGAACGCGCGGGATTCCATGGTGAGCGCGACCCGGTCGGCGTGACGGATGCTGGAGGCGAGCAGCGGCACCACCATCGCGGAGGCCCGGCGCACGGCGGCGACCGGTCCGCGGCCGGGTGCGACACCGCGAACCCTCATCGCGCGATGGATCGCAGCGAGCTCGGAGGCGAAGAGCGGCACGAACCGGTAAGCCGCGACCGCGGTGTACGCGAACCGGTACGGGATATGCAGCTGCGCGGTCAGGGCGCGGGCGAGGTCGGGGCCGCTCGTCGTGAGGCCGCCGACGAGCGCCAACGCGAGGATCGCGGCGATTCGCAGCGCGGTCGTCAGACCGACGACCAGCGCGCCGACCGTGAATTCGTACGAGCCGACCGCGACGAGGACGGTCGCGTCCGCGGACCTGCCCGGTTCGGCCCACAGGCCGAAGCCGATCGCCGTCAGGAGCACTCCGGCCGGCATCCCGAGTAGGAGCAGCACGAGTGCTCGAGGCGAGAGCCGGGCGCCGACCAGCAGGACGACGACCGCCGCGACGAGGAGGACGAGCGGCACGACCGGGTCCCGGGTGACGAGAAGCCCGATCCACGCGGGGACGACCGCGGCGACCTTCGCGAGCGGATTCAGGCGCGCGAGGAAGCCGGGTGGGCGTTCCGCGAGGCGCGGTGCGCTGGCTGTCGCGGTCATCGGGCGGCGGGAAGGTCGGCGAGCCGGGAGAGGCCGCGCAGGGGTTCGGGAACGGCGGGGTCCGCGAGGGCGCGCGCCAGGACGGGCTGACGGAGTCCGTGCGATTCGAGCAGCGCAGGGTCGCCGAGGATGCGGGCCGTCTCGCCCACGAGGGGCAGCCGGCCGCCCGCGACGATCGCCACGTGCGAGGCGTACTCGCCGATCAGCCCGAGGTCGTGCGTCACAGCGATCACGGTGGTTCCGCCGCTGTTGAGCTCGGCGAGGAGGTCGAGCAGCTCGGTCGCGCGGGCACGGTCCTGGCCGAAGGTCGGCTCGTCGAGCACGAGCACCGGCGCTCCCTCGATGAGCGCCGTGCCCACCGACAGGCGACGCTTCTGCCCGCCGGAGAGGAGGAAGGGATGCGCCGAACGGCGGTCGGCGAGCCCCAGGACCGCGAGCATCGCATCCACTCGGTCGGCGATCTCTGCCGTGGGCAGGCGACGCTGCCGCAGCCCGAACGTCAACTCGTCCTCGACCGTGTGCGTGACGAACTGGTGCTCGGGGTTCTGGAAGACGAACCCGACGGTCTCGCGCAGTGCCTGGACGGACGCCCGCGCCGGGTTGAGCCCGAGAACGTCGATGGTCGAGCGCGGGGCGCGCGCGACCCCGGCGATCGCCTGCACGAGCGTGGTTTTGCCCGCGCCGTTCGGCCCGACGACCGCGAGGAACTCCCCGCGCCCGACGCGCAGCGACACATCCTCCAGCACGGTCCGCCGCCCGCGCCGCACCGTCAGCCCCTCGACGCGAACCGCTGCAGCCGCCCGCTCATCGCCCTCGTGCTCCTCGCCCTCGGGGGCCTCCGCCCGCCGTCGAGTACGCACAAATTGCACACGATCCGGCTCCGGAGCGTGCAAAGTTTGCGTACTCGACGGTGGGGGGACGGGGGCTGGGGAGAGGGCTCGGGTGAGGTCGGAGGCGGTGAGGGGCAGCGGGTCGAGGGGGATGCCGGCCGCGCGCAGGCGCAGAGCCGCGGTCGTCGCGGTGGGCAGCCAGACGCCGAGCTCGTTCAGCTCCTCGGCGCGGTCGCGGATCAGCTCCCGGGCCGGGCCGTACGCGAACGGACGGCCCGCCCCGTCGAGCACGAGGACGGTGTCGGCGATCGGGAGCGCCAGGTCCAGATCGTGCTCGATCAGCACCACCGACCGCGTCGACCCCGCGACCGTCAGGCGTCCGAGCAGACGGTAGACCTCCTCCGCGCCCGCGGGGTCGAGGTTGGAGGTCGGCTCGTCGAGCACGAGCAGCGGGGCGTCGAGCGCCAGCGCGCACGCGATCGCCAGCCGTTGCCGCCCTCCGCCGGAGAGCGTGTCGGGGTCGTCGTCGCGGCGCTCCCACAGGCCGACGGCCCGCAGCGCCGACTCGGCCCGGGCTTCGACCTCGGCGACCGGGAGCAGACGGTTCTCCGGCCCGAAGCACACCTCGTCCAGCACCGTGCGCGCGACGAGCTGCGCATCCGGGTCCTGGAACACCATGCCGGTGTGCTCGCTCAGCTCGGCGACCGTCGCATCCCGCGTGAGCACACCACCGACCCGGACGCTCCCCTCGACATCGGCAGGGACGGCGTGCGGCACGAGTCCGTTGAGGGTCAGCGCGAAGGTCGACTTGCCGCATCCACTCGGCCCGAGGACGAGCAGCACCTCCCCCGGCGCGACGGTGACGTCGATGCCGTCAGGAGTCCAGGCGGCGGCTCCGTCGTGCCGCACCCGGACACCGCGCGCCTCCGCAGCGAGCACGGGGGTGGATGCGGGGGCGCCGGATGCGGACGGAACAGCGTCCACGGACCTCCGATCGCCCACGGACACCCCTCCTCTCGCCGACCCGCTCCACGCTACGGCACGGGTGGGGGCGGCGCGAAGAGTCGGCGACGGAGGAGCGACGAGTCGCATCCCGAACTCATCTCCTCCGTTTCCCGCACCCCGGCGGCGCGTCGGCCGGGATCTCCTCCGTTTCCGTCGCCGGCGGAAAGGGAGGAGTTGGCGCGCGGCGCGCCGGAGAACAGCGGGAAAAGGAGGCGGCGGGGAGCGGATGCGCCCGGATCGCCTCCGTTTCCGCAACCGCGGCCGGGCGGGCGCTACGCCCGCGCCTCCTGCACGTCGCGGGTCTTCAGGGTCCAGTACGTGGTGACGGGATGCGTCCCCAGCACGATCTTGCCGCGCGAGTGCAGGTTCTGGAGATCGTCGTAGGCGTACTTGATGTCGGAGAGGGGATAGAACCCCGAGATCAGCAGGGTGAACGCACGCTCCTCCGCCAACTGCGCGAGCCGGCCCAACTGCGCGGTGCCGTGCGCGACGGTCTCCGGGTCGTCCTGCAGCAGCCGCAGTTCGGTGTCGCGGCGGTCCTCGCTCGACCGGTATCGCGACGGCGGAACGCCGAGCGACTCCGCGAGGGCGCGTCCGTCCTGCCCGAAGTTGTCGATCAGGGCGGTGACCCCGCCGGGCGCCTCGGCGCGGATGCGCTCCTCGATGGCCTCGCCGTACCGCACCGGCCGGATGCCGAGCTGACGCAGGTAGTCGAAGTTGCGGTCACCGCACGTTCCGATGACCCGGGCTCCGCGATGTTTGGCCAGCTGCGCCTCGATGCTGCCGACGCCGCCGGCCGCCGCCGACACGACGACGGTGTCGTCCGGTCCGATCCGGAGGTCGTCGAGGGTGTCGAGGGCGGTCACGCCCGCGAGGTACAGACCGCCGGCCACCTCCCACGGCACGTGCGGCGGCTTCGGCACCAGCGCACCCACCGGGACGACGATGTGCTCCGCGTGCGCGCCGGTCCGCACGTGCCCGATGACCGCCGTGCCCTTCCTGAACCGTCCGCCGAGGTCGCCGGTCACGACGATCCCGGCGAAGTCGCTGCCCGAGCCGCGCGGGAACGGCTCGTCCGCCCACGCCTCCTCACGACCGGTGCGGATGAACCCTTCGATGTGGTTGATGCCCGTCGCGATGACCTCGACGAGCACCTCGTCCGCGCTCGGATTCGGCAGCGGCCGGCTCCGCTTCTCGAGGACGTCCACATCCCCGTTGCCGTCGTACTCGAAGACCACCGTCTCCCCGGGCTTCTTCGCCATGGGATGCTCCTTCTGCTGTCGGCCTGGCCGGCCGTGGCGTCAGGATATACCTAGCTTGGCTAGAAACTCTACAATCTACGGTTCTCTGCCAGGAACCCGGGGAACCCGCCGTCAGAAGGACGCCGCGTGCTCGAAGTGCAACTGCAGCGGCTCGACCGGCACATCGAGGTTCGCTCCTCCGCGGTAGCGGGTGCCGATGTGACGCGACGGGAGCCGGGAGTTTCCGGCCCCGAACAGCCGCTCGCGCAGCGTCCCCGAGGTGGCGCCCTCCTCCGGCAGGCGTCCGCGGCGACGCAGCTCCGGGACCACCAGCTCGGCGAAGTCGCGCGCCGTGTCGAAGGAGTGGTACTGCCGGAGGTTGATCCCGTCCAGACCGTCCTCGTCCAGCCAGCGCTCGATCTCATCCGCAACGGTCTTCGGGTCGCCGACGACGAGGAACCGCTCGTCGCGGCCCACCTTGATGAAATCGAGCGCCTGACCGACCGTCGTGTCGAGCGGCAGGTACGGCACCTTCTCCGCCGGGAAATCCGCCCGGGCCAGCGCCTCGCGCACGGTGATGTCGCGCGGGAACGCGGTCAGGTCGACCGGCAGGCTGCTGTGCGCGAGGATGCCGTCGAGGCTCGCGCGCTCGCGGTACAGGCGCCACTTGTCCTCCGCCTCCTCCTGCGTCCGGCCGACGATGACGCCGGCCATCGCGATGAAGCGGATGTCGTCGCGCTCGCGACCGTGCCGCACGGCCGCCTCGCGCATCCCGTCGGCATTGCGGCGGAACTCCTCGCTCGTGCGCCCGCCGGTGAACACCACCTCGGCGTGGCGGCCGGCGAACTCGATGCCCGCGGGCGACCCGGTCGCCTGGAACAGCGTCGGCGTCCGCTGGACCGAGGGATGGACGATGTGCGGCCCGGCGACGCGGAACCGCTCCCCGACGTGGTCGATGTATCGCACCTTCGACGGGTCGGTGAACACCCCGGCCGCGCGATCGGCGACGACCGCGTCGTCATCCCACGAGCCCTCCCAGAGCTTGTAGAGCACGTCGAGGTACTCGTCGGCGTAACGGTACCGTTCGTCGTGCGGAACCTCGCCGTCGAGGCCGAAGTTGCGGGCCGCATTGGGCAGGTACGAGGTGACGATGTTCCAGCCGATGCGGCCCTTGGTCAGGTGATCGAGCGTCGACATGCGCCTGGCGAAGGCGAACGGCGGCTCGTAGGTGGTCGAGAACGTGACGCCGAATCCGAGCCGCTCGGTCACCGCGGCCATCGCCGGGACGAGCAGCAGCGGATCGAGGTTCGGGCTCTGCAGCCCCTCCCGCAGCGCCGTCTCGGGTCCGCCACGGAAGACGTCGTACGCACCGATCACGTCGGCGAGGAAGATCCCGTCGAACCCGCCGTGCTCGAGCAGCTGCGCCAGCTCCAGCCAGTAGTCGAGGTCGGCGAAGCGCTCCCGGTTGTTGCCCGGCAGCGTCCACAGGCCGTGCGTGATGTGGCTCACACAGGCCATCTCGAAGAGGTTCACGAAGAGCTGCTTGGGTTCGCTCATGCGGCGGTCTCGCTTTCAGGGGTGGTGGCGGCTCGCGCGGCCGGATCGAACTCCGGGATGGCGGCGATCAGGGCACGAGTGTACGGGTGCGCGGGCCGTTCGAAGACATCATCCGGCGAGCCCTCCTCCACCACCACCCCGTCCTTCATGACGAGGACGCGGTCGCTGAGGTGACTGATGACGCCGAGGTCGTGCGAGATGAAGAGATATGCGACGCCGGACTCGCGCTGCAGCTCGGCGAGGAGGTCGAGGATCTGGGCCTGGATGGTGACGTCGAGCGCCGAGACGGCCTCATCCAGCACGATGACGTCCGGGCGCGGCGCGAGCGCCCGGGCGATGGCGACGCGCTGCCGCTGGCCGCCCGAGAGCTTGAGCGGGAACCGCGGGAGGACGTTCGCGGGAAGGCCGACCTGCTGCAGCAGTTCGAGCACACGCGCGCGCCGCTCCTCTGCCGACGGGAACCGCTCGGAGCGCAACGCGTCGAGCAGGATGCGCTCGACGTTCCAGCGCGGATCGAACGAGCTCAGCGGGTCCTGATACACGACGGCGATGCGACTCCGGAGACCCCGCCGCCGGCTCTCGGCGAGCGGCGCCCAGGGCTGTCCGAGCAGCCGAACGGTGCCACCGTCGAGGGCCTCCAGTCCGAGCGCGAGACGTGCGGTGGTGCTCTTGCCCGATCCGGACTCGCCCACGATGCCGAGCGTCTCCCCGGCGCGCAGCGAGAAGGAGACGCGGTCGACAGCCGTGGTGACCGTGCCGTCGGAGGTGTGGAACCGCTTCACCAGATCGGTCGCCTCCAGCACCACGGCGCCGGCCGGCGGCTTGGTCGGCACCGCGGCAGCGCCCGGAGTGAGGGCATGCCCGCGGGTCGCCTCGCCCGGAACCGCGGCGATCAGCGCGCGCGTGTACTCGTGCGCCGGCGCCCCGAGCACCTGGCCGGCCGGCCCCTGCTCCAGCACGTCGCCGCCCCGCATCACGAGGATGTGGTCGGCCAACCGCGCGACCACCGAGAGGTCGTGGCTGATCAGGATCACGGAGGCGCCGCGCTCCTTCATGAGCTCGAGCTGGTCGAGCACCTGCGCCTGCACGGTCACGTCGAGCGCGGTGGTGGGCTCGTCCGCGATCACGATGTCCGGATCGAGGGCGATGGCGGAGGCGATCAGAGCGCGCTGCCGCAGGCCGCCGGAGAGCTGGTCGGGCCGCTGTTTCGCTCGGACGGCCGGGAATGGCACGCCCACGCGCGTCAGCAGGTCGAGCACGCGCTCCCGGCGCGCCCGGCGCCCGCCCCAGCCGTGCAGGCGGAGCGCCTCGTCGATCTCCCGTCCGACCGGGCGCAGCGGGTCCAGCGACACCAGCGCATCCTGCAGCACGAAGCCGATGTCCCGGCCTCGGATGCGCTTCCACTCGCGCGGGCCGAACCCGCGGACGTCCTCGTGGTGGATGGTCAGCTCGTCCGCCTCGACCACCGCCGAGCGGCCCGCGAGGCCGACCAGCGAGCGGGCCGTGACCGACTTGCCCGAGCCGGACTCGCCGACGATCGCGACGCACTCTCCGGGCCGCAGGTCGAAGCTCACGCCGTGGACGACCGGACGCAGCGCGCCGTCGACCCGGAACGCCGTGCGGAGGTTGCGCACCCGCAGCCGGGTCGCCGGCCAGTCCAGTTCCTCGACGATGGCGTCGGTCTCCGTGGTCTCCGTACTGATGCTCACGACCGCTCTCCCTTCTCCAGGCGTGCCTGGATGTGCCGTCCGATTGTCGTCGCGGCGAGCGCCACGGCGACGATCACGAGTCCGGGGATGACGACGAGCCACCACGCCGTCGTCAGGTACTGGCGCCCCGCATCCAGCAGGGCACCCCATTCCGATGCGGGCGGCGCGACGCCGAGACCGAGGAACGAGAGGCTCGACGCCCACACGATCGACTGCCCGATCGACAGGGCGAACACCGCCACCAGGGGCCGCAGGGCGTTCGGAAGGATGTGCGCGCGCAGGATGCGCCACCGCGAGTGCCCGAGCGCGGTCGCCGCCTCGACATACCCGGAGTTGCGCGCTCCGAGGATCTGCCCGCGGATCATCCGCGCGTACCCGGGGGCGGTTCCGATGCCCACCGCGAAGACCTGCGTCGCGGCGCTCGGGCCGGCGATCGCGATCAACAGCAGGGCGAGGAGCAGGGCCGGGAATGCGAAGAGGATCTCCACGAACCGGTCGATCACGACCGCCACCGGCTTCACCCCGAGGGCGGCGAGCGTGCCGAGCACGAGTGCGAGACCCACACTGACGGCCGCAGCTCCGAGCCCGATGGTCAGCGAGTCACGGGCGCCCCAGATCACGCGGGTGTAGAGGTCGCGGCCGGACTCGTCCGTGCCGAAGGGATGCGCGAGGCTCGGCTGCTGCAGCGCCGCCTGGTAGTCGATCGCGGTCGGGAGATGCGTGGTCAGCGCCTGCGGCGCGATCACGGCCACCAGCAGGAGCACGGCGAAGGCGACCGCGAGCACCAGGCCCCACGGCACGCGACCGAGACGGGTGGCGAGCGTCGGGCGGACCGCCGCGGCGGCGGGGGACGGAGGCGTTCCGAGCGCGGTCATGTCAGCTCCAGGCGGGGGTCGATGACGGTGTAGACGACGTCCACGATGAGGTTCGCGGCCACATACACGACGGCCACCAGGGTGACGATGCCGGTGACCACCGGGAGGTCCTGCGCGTTGACCGCGCTGACCAGCACCGAGCCGATGCCCGGGCGCGAGAAGATCGACTCCACGATCACGGCACCGGAGAGGGTCGCCCCCAGCGCCCAGCCGGAGAGCGTCACGGCCGGGATGACCGCGTGCCGGAGCACGTGCCGCAGCCGGATGCCCCACTCGCCCATCCCGCGCATCCGCGCCGACAGCACGAACGGCTGATCGAGCGACCGCTCGAACTCGGTGCGCACGCTCTGCGCCATGAACCCGGCGAGCGGGATGGCCAGCGTCAGCGCCGGGAGCACGATCCCGGCGGGCGAGGATCCGCTGATGATCGGGAACCAGTGCAGCCCGAGGCCGAAGACCAGGAGCAGGATGATGCCGAGCCAGTAGGCGGGGAGCCCGGCGGTCACCACATCCACCGTCGACCCGAAGGCCGCCAGCCGCGGCCCGCGACCAGCCGTCAGTGTGACCCAGACGACCATGATCAGCCACGCGAACGCGATGGCCGTCAGCGAGAGGGTCAGCGTGCTGCCGAGCTGCTCGCCGATCACCGCGGTGACCGGCCGGTACTGCTGGTACGAGGTGCCGAAGTCGCCGGACACCAGCCCGCGGAGGTAGTCGAGGTACTGCACGATCACCGGCTTGGTCAGCCCGTACTGCTGGTTGATCTGCGCCAGCTCCTCCGGGGTGCGCGCCTGCGCCTGGCCGGCCCGGATGTTGAGGATGGTCGTCGCGCGGTCGCCGGGCAGCGCCAGCTGGGCGAAGAACGCGACGGTGGCCGCACCCCACAGCACCACGAGGGCGGCGCCGATCTTGCGCAGCAGCGTGATCGCGACCGCGCGACCCCGGCGGGGCCGGATCGCGTTCTGCGCGATCGGCCCCGGTGCGGTGGCGGCGGTCAGCTCACTTGACGAAGTAGGCGTCATAGAACGTCGGTCCTCCCTGTGCGTTCTCCTGCCACACCCCGCGCAGCTTCGGCGCGACCGCGAGCGTGCTCAGCCGGTCGTAGACGCCGATCGACAGCGCGTGCTCGGCGATGTAGTCCTGAGCCTTCTCGTAGGCGGCGTTCTGCGCCTCCACGGTCGGGGCCGAGTTGCCGTCGAGGATGTACTGCTCGAGCGTCGGGTCGTTGTAGAACGCGGCGTTGGAGTAGTTGGGGTGGTCAGGGGTCGACGGACGCCAGTTGATGTAGAGGATGCCCGCGGTGACGGCCGTCCAGTAGCCGGCGGCCAGGTCGTGGGTGTCCGGCCCGGCGTACTTGCCCGAGAAGAACTCGCTCTGCGGGACCGGCACGAGCTTCACGTCGAAGCCGACCTTCGCAGCCTGCTCCTTCACGCCCTGCAGGATGGCCGCGCCGTCCGCGTTGATGATCGAGCCTGCGCCGTACGGCAGCGAGACGGTCAGCTTCGTGCCGTCCTTCTCGCGGACGCCGGTGCTGCCCTGACGCGTCCACCCGGCCGCGTCGAGCAGCGCATCCGCCTTCTTCAGGTCCTGGCTGTACCAGTCGGCCGCCTTCTCGCTGTAGCCGGGCGTCGCCTGGCTGACACCCCCGTTGCCCTCGAACGGGATGACTCCCCGGCCGATGGTGTCGACGATCTGCTTGCGGTCGAGGCTGTAGGCGAACGCCTGACGGACCTTCTCGTCGGTGAACGGACCCTGCTGCGTGTTGAACGAGATCTGCTGCGGACGGCCCGGCGTCACGTACTTCTCCAGCTGGTAGCCGCCGGACTTCAGCGTGCTCCACTGGACGGCGGGGACGTCGTAGATGGCATCCACCTGGCCGCCCTGGAGCGCGGCGACGCGGGTGGTCGGGTCGGCCACGAACTTCCAGTCGATCTCGTCGACGTAGGCCGCGCCGGTGTGCTTCGCGTTGGCCGGGGGCGACGTGTAGTCCTTGTTCTTCTTCAGGATGATGTCCTGACCGCGGTTCCATTTGTCGACGATGAACGCGCCGGAGCCGATCGGCGCCTCGCAGTTCTGCTCCTTGCTGCGGGTCTCGAGCGCGTGCTGCGACTGGATGCCGAAGTAGCCCTGAGACAGGTTGTCGGCCAGGCGCGGGTACGGCCGGGAGAGGTCGATCTGGAGGGTGGTGTCGTCGATGGCCTTCGCATCCTTGTAGTAGCCGTCGAGCCAGACCAGCGCCGTGCTGTTGCCGCCCTTCAGCCAGTAGTCGAAGTTGTAGGCGACGGCCGCGGCGGTGAGCGGCGTCCCGTCGGTGAACTTCACGTCCTTCTTCAGGTCGAAGGTCCAGGTCAGTCCGTCGTCGGACTGCTTCCAGGAGGTCGCGAGCCACGGGACCACCTTGTGGTCCTCATCCAGCGACGTCAGGTTATCGAGCACCTGGTACGAGAGATAGGCCTGCTCGATCCAGCCGCCGAACACGCAGGCCGGTTCCTGCTGGTGGGCGTACACGATGGTGCCGCCGTCGACCTTGCTGCCTCCGCCTGCTGCGGCGTTGGAGCCGGAGGCGCAGGCGGACAGCGCCAGCGCGCCGGTCAGGACGACGGCTGCGGCGCCGAGGGAACGGGTGGGACGGGAACGCATGGGGACTCCTCTGGCATCGGGG
The DNA here is from genome assembly GCF_004362795.1 of Leifsonia sp. 115AMFTsu3.1. Classification (NCBI taxonomy): domain Bacteria; kingdom Bacillati; phylum Actinomycetota; class Actinomycetes; order Micrococcales; family Microbacteriaceae; genus Leifsonia; species Leifsonia sp. 115AMFTsu3.1. The sequence continues at coordinate 234,093 of NZ_SNYB01000002.1, read as the reverse complement.
GATGCGCATCAGGATGCGGGAGTCCGCAAGCGGCGTCGATGCTGCGTGTCCTACTGTTTCGCCGCCGACACATGCCGTCACGGACGCTTCCGCGCCGCGTCCTCCGGCGCTATGGGCTCAGTGCGAGAGCAGCGACTTGAGCACGATGACGACCACGCCGAACAGCCCGGTCACCACCGCCCCCACCAGGCAGACCCACACTCCGCGACCGCGCACGCGGAAGACCAGGAAGCCGAGCAGGGCGAGAAGCAGCACGCACAACCAGAGGGCCAGGAAGACGCCGGCGGTGGCGGAGAGGATGTGCAGCGATGCGAGGAGCAGGGGGACACTCGGGATGACCGCGGCCTCCAGCATCCCGCTCGACTCGAACAGCGCGTGCCGCAGCGAGTCGCGCATCCGGTCGCCCAGGCGGTCGGCGTCGCCGTGGAACCCGAGCGCGTCGGAGTACACGTGCGCCATCCAGAACACGACGATGCTGACCAGGCTGAACACGAGGATCTGGACGGCCGAGCCGCTGTCCTCGTTGTCGACCGAGGTCGCCGCGATCACGCTGGCGTAGACGATCGTCCCGTAGATCGCCGCGGGTGTTCCCCAGTGCCGCCACAGCGCGCGGTGGACCCGCACGCCGTCGTGCTCCTCGATGGGCGGGTTGAGGTCCATGGATCCCATGGCACCCATTGTGTCCGACGGAGGGTGCCGCGCGCCTCTGTCAATCCGTGGACGGTTCGGAGGTCAGGTCCCGCCGCTGAGCGGGCACGCGCGGAGCTCGCCGTCGGCCGAGACGACGATGCCGTCCGGCAGGTCGAAACCCGGGGGTGCGTAGATGACGCCGCCTCCGATCGTGCGTCCGCGTGGTTGGAGGCCGGTCAGCGCCTCCGGCCCGACGTCGTCCCTGCGCGGAAGGTCGCCGCACGTGAAGTTGCGATGGTCGTACTGGACCCGGGTCGGGATGGCGCGCGGCCACCAGTCGGCGGTCGCGTCATGGACCTGCACGAAGAACGTCGCGACTCCCACGAGCACGGCACAGCAGACGACGCCGATCACCACCGCCTGCCAACGCCTCCGGCCCCGTGGTCCGCTCACCCGCCGCTTCCCTGCCTGACCTGACGCACCCAGGGCGAGAGGACGTTCTGGCCGGGTTTCGGAGTGTCGATGAAGCCGTTCAGGTTCACCTCGAATTCGTCGCCGTCGGGCAGCCCCGCTCGCGTCCAGGTTCCGCCCGAGCATGCGGCGCCGGAGCGCTCCGGCGTGCCGTCCGTGTACGCGAGGCAGATGCCGAACGGATGCGTGCCGCGCAGCAGGTAGATGTCCCAGCCGTCGGCCCTGCCCTGATAGCGGGAGGTGGACATGTCGCCGCCCTGGACATCCGGGATGAGGTCGGTCGGGATGCGGTCCTCCGCCGTGCGCTTCCCGTCGAACGGTGTCGGCGGGAACACGCACCCGCTCAATCCCACCGCGACCACCGCCGCCATCGCCGTCGCGAGAACCCACCGCCGCATCGCGTACCCCCCGAACGGCACGCTAGCAGCAGCCGTCGCCGCGGCCCAGCGCCCGGCGGGCCGACGGGCGGCAGGAATGGAGGCGATCCGCTCGATGTCGGGCGGGGCCGCGGAAACGGAGGCGATCGGGCCCGATGCCGGGGTGGGACGCCTCCGTTTCTCGGCGGCGCGCGGGCGCATCCTGCTTTTTTCCTCCCTTTACGACGCGTCCCGGCGCGGGCGGCACCATGCGGAAAGGGAGGCGATCCGGCCCGACGCGCCGTGGATCGGCCACGAAGGGAGGAACTTCGAGACGGGAAGGCCGGGATGTCCTCCGTTTCGGGCACGGGCGGGCGGCAGGCGGACGCCGCGATCGACCCTGGCCCAGCCGCGCGGGCACGGCTACCGTGGCGGGCATGAGCCCGTCGAAGAAGTCCGAGACGTTCCTCGAGGTGGAGGGGCAGGAGGTGCGCATCTCGAGCCCCGACAAGGTCGTCTTCCCCGAGCCCGGCCTGACGAAGCTCGACCTCGCGCAGTATTACGTCGCGGTCGCGGAGGGCGCGCTGCGCGGTGCCGGCGGCCGCCCGATGGTGCTGAAGCGCTTCGTGAAGGGGCTGACGCAGGAGCCGTTCTTCCAGAAGCGGGTGCCGGAGGGGCACCCCGATTACATCGACACGGCGACGCTGCACTACGCCAGCGGCACGTCGGCGGAGGAGGCGGTGGTCCGGGATGCGGCCGGGCTCGCGTGGGTGTCGAACCTCGGCTGCCTCGACCTCAACCCGCATGCCGTCCGGGCCGAAGACCTCGACCATCCCGACGAGCTCCGCGTCGACCTCGATCCGATGCCGGGTGTCGACTGGTCGCAGATCGTGGACGTCGCCTTCGTCGCGCGGGAGGTGCTCGACGATCACGGGCTGGTCGGCTGGCCGAAGACGAGCGGGTCGCGCGGCCTGCACATCCTGGTCCGCATCGCGCCCGAGTGGGGGTTCGCCGACGTGCGGCTCGCGGCCGAGACGCTGGCCCGCGAGGTCGAGAACCGCGCGCCGGGGCTCGCGACGGCCCGGTGGTGGAAGGAGGAGCGCGGCGAGAGCGTCTTCGTCGACTTCAACCAGAACGCGAAAGACCGCACGGTGGCATCGGCCTACTCCATCCGGCCGCTGCCCGACGCCCGCGTCTCGACCCCGCTCGACTGGGACGAGGTGCGCGATCGGCGACCGGAGGAGTTCACCGTCCGGACGGTGCTCGACCGATTCGCGGAGCGCGGCGACCCGCACGAGGGCATCGACGACGCGGTCGGTTCGCTGGACGCCCTGCTCGCCCTCGCGAAGAAGCTGGGGCCGGCCGAGAAGCCGCCCCGCAGCGGGGACGGCGCCGGCCGCCGCGTCTCGCAGATGCCTCTCATCGAGGTCGCCCGCACGAAGACGAAGCCGGAGGCGGTGGATGCGCTCGAACAGTGGAAGGCCGCCCACCCGGACGTCGCGGCGCGGCTGCACCCGGCGGACGAACTGGTCGACGGGATGCGCGGCTCCAGCTCGCTCTGGTACCGCGTCCGGGTGAACCTGCAGCATGTTCCCGAGCCCGATCGTCCGGAGCAGGAGCCGCTGATCGCCGACTACGACCCGTGGGCCGGGCGGCAGTGGCCCGGCCGCGAATAGCCGGTGCCCCTCCCCGCGCTCAGCCGCTCAACCCGCTCGCGACCAGCTCCACATACTCCCGCAACGCCCCGTCGTCCGGCGCGTTGTTCGGGTTGACCTCGGTCAGCACGATGCCGGCGAACCTGTCGCTGTCCGAGAACACGCGCAGGCTGGCCACGACCTCCTCGACGCTCAGCCCCCAGGGAGCCGCGTCGGGGTTGGGCATGTTCGCCAGCGGCAGGTGCAGGTGGCCGAGCACGTCGACATCGAAGTGGACGACGAAGCGCTCCCCCGCCGCCTCCACCGCTGCGAGCGCCGCGCGCGCAGCCTCCACGGCATCCACGTGGATGCGCGTCGCCGGAACACGGACGAGTCCGAGCTGCTCCACCAGGGTGCGCTCGAGGTCGTCGCCGTCCTCCGGGAGCGCATCGCCGTAGAGGACCATCTCGTCCGGGCGCAGTAGCGGAGGCTCCCCCTGCAGGGTCGTCAGGGTCGGGTCGCTGCCCGGAAGAGCCAGCAGATGCGCCACTCCCATCGCGTCGACGTTGCCGTAGGCGATGCGACCGGGCGTGTACAGGTCGGGACCGCCGTCCACGTACAGCAGCGCTGTCGGCGCACCCGCCCGTCGGAAGCCCGCCACAACGCCGAGTGTCACGGTGCAGTCGCCGCCGATCACCAGAGGCTTCCGCCCGGCGCCGATCACCGTAGCCACCGCGGCCGCCGTCTCCACGGCGACCCGGTGCACCTCGCCGATGTTCTGCCGGTCGGGATTCGCCGGGTCGGGTCGCCGCCGGAAGCCGGGCACATCCCCGTAGTCGCGGAGGTCGTGTCCCTGTTCCTCGAGCAGCCCGATCAAGCCCCATTCACGGATCGCAGCCGGCGCCAGGTCCATGCCGGGCGTGTGACCGCCGGCACTCGACGGCACACCGACGACTCCCCAGTGTCGTGACCTGCTCACGCCCTCATCGTACGAGCGGACCGTTCGCCGGTGGAGGCGCTGCCGCCTGCATCCGCGCCGCCTGCATCCCCGCCGCCTGCATCCCCGCCGGCCGCATCCCCGCCGCCCGCGCCCTCGTGACCGATCGCCCGCAGGCTGCGGTCGAGCACGGTGATCAGCAGGAAGACCACCGAGATGCCGATGACGACCCAGCCGAGCACGTGCAGGCCGCCGGTGGTGGCGTGGGCTCCGTAGACGTTGCCGTAGACGACGGAGGCGACGATGGCGCCCAGGTAGAAGAAGGTGCGCAACAGCCCGGCCGAGGACGCGATCCGCTCCGGCTCGGCCTGGTGGTACAGCGTGTTCTGGATCGCGAGATTGTTGAGTCCTTGCGGGATGCCGAGCACGAGCATCGTGACGACGAGGAACCAGATCGGTGTCGTCCCGCCCATGAACAGCACGAGGATGCCGGCGGCGAGCTGCGCGATCGAGCCGATCAGGAGCTTCCAGAGCACCTCAGGACGACGGCCGAAGGCCAGCGCGACGCCGATTCCCGCGGCGAACACGGGCAGCAGCACGAGGCCGGCCGCGGTCGGGCTGAGCGTCCGACCCTCCTCCAGCCACTGCGTGAACCCGTAGACGAACGTGTAGGAGATCGTGGCGGTGAGCAGCGAGCGCGTGTACGTCAGCAGCAGCGGCCCGTTGCCGCCGAGCACGCGCAGATCGATGAAGGGCGCATCCACCCGGAGCTCCCACCAGACCAGGCCGGCGCCGGCGACCAGCGCCACGGCGACCATCCACAGCGTCGCCACCGAGATGTTCTGCAGGAAGACCAGCAGGGCGAGCATCGACACCGCGAAGAAGAGGATACCGAGGCCGTCGATGCGGGGCCGTTGGTCGCGCGGCGGCTCCAGGCCCGTCGTGCGCGGGAGGAGGATCCAGCCCAGGATGACACTGGCGACGCCGAGCGGGAGGTTCACGGCGAAGGTGGCGCGCCATCCCCACGCTCCGATGAGCAGACCGCCGAGGGTCGGCCCGATCACCGCGACCGTCTGCGTCGTCACCGAGAGGACCGTGAGGATGACGGCGGGCGAAGCGACGCCGGTGCGCTGCCCCTCCGCACGGATCATGTGCATCGCCGCCGGATAGCCCGCACACGTGCCCAGCCCCAGCACGACCCGCGCGACGACCAGCCACCAGATGCTGTCGTGGGACGCCGGGATGAGGAGGCCGATCGCGCCCGCCACCGCCACCAGCGCGCCGCCCGTGAGGAACAGCCGCTTCACGCCGTAGATGTCGACTAGCCGTCCGACCAGCGGCTGGCCGATGGCCGTGGCGAGATAGAGGGCGGACACCAGCCACACGGTCTCGGACGCCGGCGCCCCCAGCGCGATCCCGATGGGGGCGAGCGCCACCGCGATGATAGCGGTGTTGATGGGATTGAGGACCGCCCCCAGCATCATCGGCGCGAGCAGGCGCCGATCGAAGCGGTGGGGCGGCGGAGGCTTGAGAGCCATCAGTCGAGGATCCGTTCGAGGATCGCGGTCGCCGCCGCGAGGGTGATCAGCTCGGCCTTCGACGCCTGCTCGGACAGCGCCTGGTCGAGCCAGGCGAGGCCCGCCTCCTTCTGGCCGGCGACCTGCGCCCATCCCGCCTCGGTCAGGTCGACGATCTGCCGGCGGCCGTCGTTCGGGTCCTGGCTGCGGGTGACGAACCCCAACGCCTCCAGCGCCTCCACGATCGCCGCCATCGACTGCGGGCGCACCCGTTCGGCCATCGCCAGCGCGCTCACCGTCGACACGCCGCCCTTGCTCAGGCGTGACAGGGCCGACGCCTGCGAGGGCGTGATGGCGTCGGATGTGGCCTCGCGCAGCTTGCGAAGAAGCCGGGCGAGCACCGCCCGGAGGTCGACGGCGATCTGCTGCGGTGTCACATCCGGTTGACCTGTGCTCATATCGACAGTCTAGACTGCACAGTTGTACCTGTCTAGATTCGTCGAGAGGATCCGCGATGACCACCGCCCTGCTGCTGATGGACTTCCAGAACGGCATCGCCGGCCGCCCCGGCTTCGAGCCGACGGTCGAGGCGGCCGCCCGAGCCCTCGCCGCCGCACGCGACCACGGCATCCCGCCGGTCTTCGTCCGCGTCGCCTTCCGTCCCGGCTACCCGGAGGTCGCCGCCTCCAACCTGGCGTTCGGCGGCCGCGCGGCGAGCGCCGGCGACGCCATGCTGGTCGACAACCCCGCGACCCAGGTCGTGGACGCGCTCGCACCACGCGGCCAGGAGCCGGTCGTGGTGAAGAAGCGCGTCTCCGCCTTCGCGGGAAGCGACCTGGAGGTGCTGCTGCGCGGCCTCGGAGCCGACGAGCTCGTGCTCGCGGGCATCGCGACCAGCGGCGTCGTGCTGTCGACGCTGCGCCAGGCGGCCGACCTCGACTACCGGCTCACCGTGCTCGCCGACGCGTGCGGCGACGCCGACCCCGAGGTGCATCGCGTGCTCACCGAGAAGGTCTTCCCGCGTCAGGCCGCCGTCACCACCGTCGACGAGTGGGCCGCGGCGCTCTAAGTCGACGCGCGTCTTACTCCAGCCGGACCACCACGGGCTCGTACGACCACGGGCCCGGGCACTGACCCCACAGGCCGGCGCGCTCCGAGTGGATCGGGATCTCATGCACGGCGTCGTGGAGCACTGCATCCTGCGTCGCCACGACCACGCGGACGGTGTCGGGCTGCACAAGGTCGCTGTCGAGGTACGGCGCTCGCTGCGGCACCTCGTAGCTCGCGTCGGCACCCGCCGGCACGACCGCCGGCTCGCACTCGGCCCCGAAGCACGCGGAAACGGTCGCGTCTGCGGGCAGCGCGTGCTCGAACACCACCTCAATCGGCGAGGAGTCCACATATCCGATCGCCGGGCACGCGTTCAACACACAGCCCGACAAGGCGAGGACCGCCGCGATCCCCGCTCCGACGGAGGATGTGACTCTGCCCCGGCGTCGTCGCATGCCAGCAGGGTAGCGCGCGGGCTTCCGGGCAGGCGGGACGGGGGCGGTCTCCGATCCGGACATGGGGCACGATGGGGGGATGACGACCGCACGCGTGATCTCGGTGAACAGCGACGGCGACCACCGCTTCTCGAAGCCGCCGCAGGAGTCCATCACCCTGGTCGCCGGCCTCGGTGTCGAAGGGGATGCGCATTTCGGCGCGACGGTGCAGCACCTCTCCCGCGTGCGGCGTGACCCGACGCAGCCGAACCTGCGCCAGGTCCACCTCATCCACCGCGAGCTCTTCGACGAGGTGACGGCCGACGTCGCGCCGGGGCAGCTCGGCGAGAACGTGACGACCGATGGGCTCGAGCTGCTGGGCCTTCCGCGCGGTACCCGCCTGCACCTCGGCGAGGAGGCCGTCGTCGAGCTGACCGGGCTGCGCAACCCGTGCGTCCAGATCGACCGGTTCGAGCCCGGCCTGCTCAAGGAGGTCGTGGGAACCGACGCCGACGGCGCCACGGTCCGGAAGGCCGGGGTCATGGCCGTCGTCGTGACCGGCGGCATCGTGCGGCCCGGCGACGCCATCGACGTGCGCCTTCCGGCGGAGCCGTTCGAGGCGCTCGCACCGGTCTGAGCCGCCGAGTTCCGCGCTCGAAAGGGAAATGGAACCTTTTCGCCCCGTCCGGACATCTCTCTATAGGGACACGGATCAGGACGGCGAGAAGGGGCGCCCGCTGAACGTGCATCCCTGCTCCGGGGGCCTGAACTTCCGTCCACCGGACGAGGACCGGGCCGCGCACTGTACCGGGGGGTTGGTGCGCGGCCCCCTCGTGGGCACGGAGCGCTATGCCGCCGATCGCGCGGCGGCCGGACGACGGCGGAGAGACGCGTCGCCGACCTCAGGGCCGCGGTAGACCATGTCCATCGCGCCGATGCTCTCGCCGGGCGGCACGATCGCGTCGATCCGGTCGAGCACGTCGTCCGACAGCGCGACATCCACCCCGGCGAGCGTGTCCTCCAGCTGCTCCATCGTGCGCGGCCCCGCGATCGCCGAGGTGACGCCCGGGTGCGCGATGACGAAGGCCATGGCCAGGTGGGTGAGCTTCACGCCGACCTCATCGGAGAGCTGGATGAGCTCCTCCACCGCCGCCAGCCGGCGCTCGTCGCGGAAGTGGCGCATCCCCGTCCGGGTCGACCGGAAGTTGTCATTCTCGCCGCCCGCCCGGTAGCGGCCGGTGAGCGTTCCACCCGCCAGCGGGCTGTAGACGAGGGTTCCCATGCCGTAGCGCTGCGCGACCGGGAGGATCTCGCGCTCGATCTCACGGTCGAGGATGGAGTAGTTCGGCTGCTCGGTGCGGAACCGCTCGTAGCCGCGGCGCTCCGACATCCACTGCGCCTCGACGATCTCCGAGCCGCGCATGGAGGACGAGCCGATCGCCCGCACCTTTCCCTGCCGCACCAGGTCGGTGAGTGCGGAGAGGGTCTCGTCGATGTCGGTGTCCGGGTCCGGTCGGTGCAGCTGGTAGAGGTCGATGTGGTCCGTCTTCAGGTTCCGGAGCGAGCGCTCGACGGCCTGCATGATCCAGCGCCGGGATGCGCCGCGGTGATTGATGTCGTCGTCGACCGGTCCCCAGAACTTGGTGGCGAGCACGACGTCGTCGCGGCGGCCGGCGATGGCCTCGCCGACGACCTCCTCGGAGTCGCCGTAGCGGTCAGCGGTGTCGATGAAGTTGATGCCGGCGTCGAGCGCACGGTGGATGAAGCGGACACCGTCCGCACGGTCGGGGTTTCCGAGCGACCCGAGCATCATCGCGCCGAGCGCGTACGGGCTGACCTTGATGCCGGTGCGGCCGAGAGTTCGATACTGCATTGCTTCTGCTCCAGATGTGATGAGGCCGTGGCACGGCCGTCTGCCGTGCTCTAGAATCCGAAGAAGCGGAACGTCACTCCGGATACGTCGAACTGTACCGGAACAGCGTTCCACTTACAACACCCGTCGTTCCAGCCTGCCCACCGGAGGAGTCGCCATGGCCGCCAGCACCCGCACCTCGGCGACCTCGGACGCCGTCGCGCCCGCGGCGAACCGGCTGAAGCGCTCCGACGCCCGCCAGAACATCACCGCGCTGACCGAGGCCGCCAAGGCGGTCTTCGCCGAGTCCGGAGTGGAGGCACCCGTGCGCGCCATCGCCGACCGTGCGGGCGTCGGCGTCGGGACGCTCTACCGGCACTTCCCCCTGCGGTCCGACCTTATCTCCGCGGTCTTCCGCGCCGAGATCGACGCCTGCGCCGACGCGGCGACCGAGATCGAGGCGACCTACCCGCCGGGCGAGGCGCTGGATCGCTGGATCATGCGCTACACGCAGTTCGTCGGCACGAAGCGCGGCCTCGCCGCAGCGCTCCACTCCGGCGACCCCGCCTACGAGCCGCTGGCCGACTACTTCTCGACGCACCTCGCCCCGACGCTCGATCGCCTCCTCGCCGCGGCGCGGGCGGCCGGCGACATCGAGCAGGAGGTGGATGCGGCCGAGCTGCTCGGCGCCGTCGCCAACCTCTGCCACGGCGCCGGCCCGAAGGGCGGGGTCTCGCCGCGGGCCGACCGCATGGTGCGCATTCTGCTGGCCGGGCTGCGGGCCCCCGCCGACGAGGTCTGAGCAGCCCGACGCGACCGCCGATCCGTCAGGCCGGTTGGGCGAGGAGTTCCGGATAGCCGGCCGTGGTGAGCCACTCCCGCATCGTTTCGCGGCTCTGCGAGAGGCAGCGCAACCGCTCCTCGACGCGGGCGAGTTCCTCGGCGACCTCTCCGGCGACCGTCCGGGTGCACTGAGCGGCGGACACGGTTCCCCGCACGCCCTCCATGTCGAGGAGCATGCGGATGAGCCGGGTCGTCATCCCCGAGGCGAGCAGGCCGCGGATCCGCAGGACGGTGTCGACCTCCGCTTCGGCGTAGTCCCGATATCCGTTGGGCGACCGCGTCGACTCGAGGAGCCCCTGCTCCTCGTAGTAGCGCAGGAGACGGGTGACGACACCTGTGCGCCGGGAGAGCTCACCGATTCTCATGCCGTTCCTCCCCATCCACTTGACCTTCTCATCGATGTCAATGTTTACGGTACGAGCATGACAGCATCCCCGGCAAGCATCGCCTCGTCTCCGACCGCCCGCACGCGGACGCCGCTTCTACTCGGCCTCGGCCTCGCCCTGTTCGCCTCCGTCAGCACCGAACTCCTCCCTCCCGCGCTCATTGTCGGGATGTCCTCGACCCTCGGCGTCGACGCATCAGCCGTGGGCGCGCTGGTCGCGGTGTGGGCCGTGACGATCGTCATCGGCACGGTGCCCGCCATGCAGGTCACCCGGCACCTGTCCCGCAAGCCGCTTCTGGTCGTTTCGCTCGCCGTGCTCGCGGTCGCGACCGTCGTCGTCGCCGTCGTCCCCGTCTTCGCCGTCGTGGTCGTGGCACGCCTCGTCTCGGCGCTCGCGGCCGCCGTGTCGTGGTCGGTCGTCTTCGCATACGTTCCGATGCTGACCCCGCCGGAACGGCTGGGCCGGGCCATGGCCGTCGTCCTCGGTGGCGGAACCCTCGCCTCCGTCCTCGGGGTCCCGGCGGGCGCCGCCCTGGCCGCGGCGGGTGCATGGCAATGGGCTTTCCTGGGCGCGGCCGGCCTCGTGATCGTCTCCGCCCTCGTGCTCGCCCTGGGCCTTCCCCGGCTGCCGGGAGCAGCTACGGGAGGGACGCGGACCCGCTCCCTCGATCGCTCGGCGATCCCGGTGGCCGCGCTCCTCTCGGCAGGCGCGCTCCTGTTGACGGGGTACATGACCCTGTACGCGTACATCGTGCCGGTGCTGGGCGCTGCCCGGATCGGTCCGGACGGTGTCGGTACCGTGCTGCTGGTGGCCGGCCTCGCCGGCGCCGTCGCACTCCTCCTCGGCGGAGCGCTGAGCGACCGGTATCCGGCGACCGCACTGCTCATCCTGGTCGCCGCCGTCCCTGCTGGGATCCTGCTGATCACCGTCGCGCCGGCATCCGGACTCCCTCAGCCGCTGGCGGCGGCGGGCACCGCGCTCGTCGGGTTCGGGATCGGCGGCCTGCCTCCTGTCCTTCAGGCGCGGGTGGCGAGGACGGCGTCTGCGACGTTCCGCCCGACAGCGACCGGCCTCTTCGTCGTCGTCCTGAACATCGGCATCGCCGCCGGCTCCGCGATGGGAGGCGTTCTCATCGCGACCTCAGGGCGCGGCAGCGTAGCGCCCGTCGCGCTTCTGCTGGCGGGAGCCGCGGTGGTGGCATTCGCCGCCCTGGTCGCACGTCCCGCTCACGGGCGAACTTTCCCCTAGTGTTCCGGCGACATCGGTGCGACCATATGAGGGTTCGCCCCAGACCCCGGCGATGCTGTCCCCGAATTCCTTCGGCGCGTCAATCGGGCCCGGGTGACCGTCGTTCGGGTACGCCGCCATCCGGGTCCCGCACCGGCAGGCGTATCAACAGTGGGATGCGACGCACCCGAGCTGTCGCAGACCAGGGAGTCGCGCGACTCCCGCGAGACGGGGGCCCGGTGACCCGACGCCGGGCTCCCGTCGACGCGTGCGGCCGACGATCGCTTCCCGGCGCCCGCTTCCGCGTACGGTGGTCGAGTGAGCTCTGACCTGATCCCGTCGATGCCGGCTCGGCGGGCGGCGGTCGTGTTCAACCCGAGCAAGGTCCAGGTCGCCGCCCTGCGCACCGCCGTCGCCACGGAGGAGGCTGCCGGCGGATGGGCGGATTCGGCGTGGTTCGAGACCAGCGCGGCCGACGACGGGCGGGGCGCCGTCCTGGATGCGGCCGCATCCGAGCCCGAGCTGATCATCGTCGCGGGCGGCGACGGAACGCTGCGAGCGGCCGCGGAGGCTCTGGCGGGCACGGGCATCCCGATCGGCCTCATCCCGTCGGGCACCGGCAACCTGTTCGCCCGCGAGCTGGGCCTGCCGCTGAACAACCTGCGCGCGGCCGTCACCGTCGCCTTCACCGGCCGCGACCGACCGGTCGATCTGGGTCTCGCGACCCTCGAACGACCGGACGGCGAGTCGGTGGAGCGCGCGTTCCTCGTCATGGCCGGAATCGGGCTGGACGCCCAGATGGCCGCGAAGACCAATCAGGAGCTGAAGAAGCGGATCGGCTGGCTGGCGTACTCGGACCCGATCGCCCGCAGCATCCTCGGCAACCGGCAGTTCGACCTCACCTTCCGCCTGGACGACGAGCCGGAGGTATCGACCCGCGCTCACACCGTCATCGTCGGGAACTCGGGCAGCCTCACCGCCGGGCTGCTGCTGATCCCCGCGGCGACCATCGACGACGGGATGCTGGACGCCGTCATCCTGCGGCCCGGGCGCGGCGCAGGCTGGACGAACATCGGCTACCGCCTCACCTTCAACCGCCTGCTGCACCGGACCGGTTTCGGCCGGTTCGTCGGCCGCCTGACGCCCGAGCCGCGGGCGATCCGGTACACGCAGGCGCGCAAGCTGCAGGTGCGGTTCGAGGAGCCGCAGGAGATCCAGCTCGACGGCGACCCCAACGGCTCGGTGATCGCGGCGACGCTGACCGTGACGCATCACGCGCTGACCATGCGGGTGCGGCTGGAGGCACGCGGGCGATGACCAGACCGTCTGCCTCCTTCCATCGCGGACTCGCACTCCTCGTCGCCGCCACGTTCTTCATGGAGAACCTGGACGGCACGATCATCCAGACCGCCGCGCCCACGATGGCGCGCGAATTCGGGGTCGCCCCCGCCGAGCTGAGCATCGCGATGGTCGCCTACCTGCTCGCGGTCGCCGCGGGCATCCCGGCCACCGGATGGCTCTCCCTGCGTATCGGGATCCGGCCGGTGCTGCTCACCGCGATCGTCGTCTTCACGGTCGCGTCGGTGCTCTGCGCCTTCGCGCCGACCCTGACCCTGCTGACGCTCGCCCGCGTCCTGCAGGGGATCGGCGGCGCGCTCATGGTCCCGGTCGGGCGGCTGGCCGTCCTGAGCGGGACGGAACCGCGCGACCTCCTGGATGCGATCGCGTACCTCACCTGGCCCGCGCTGATCGCGCCCGTGATCGCACCCGCGCTGGGCGGTATCCTCACCGACACCGTCGGCTGGCGGTGGATCTTCCTCATCAACGTGCCCCTCGGGATCGCGGCCGTCGTCGCCGGGCTGCGCCTCATCCCGCACTCCGAGCCGCAGCGGGGAACGCCGTTCGATGTGCGCGGGTACCTGGCGATCGCGTTCGCCCTCATCCTGCTGACCGCCGGGGCGGAAGCGCTCAGCGCCGACGATCCCGCCCTGGAGATCGTGGGCGCCGTGGCGATCGTCGGCTCCGCCGGTGTCGTGTGGGCGAACATCGTCGCGTCTCGGCAGCGCACGGACTCCCTCTTCGACTGGAGTGTGCTGCGGCGGACCACCTTCCGCGCCGGCAACCTCAGCGGCGGCGTGTACCGGATGATCATCACAGGTGCGCCGTTCTTGTTCACCCTCCTGTTCCAGCTCGCCTACGGCTGGAGCGCGACCGTCGCCGGGCTCATGGTCATCGCCGTCTTCGTCGGCAACCTCGGCATCAAGCCCTTCACGACGCCGTTGATCCGGCGGTTCGGCTTCCGCCGCATCCTCATCTGGTCGAACGGGCTCGGGATGCTGGTGCTCCTCGCCTTCGTGGCGATCGGTCCCGACGCTCCGGTTCCCGTGCTGATCCTGCTGCTGATCGTGAGCGGGGTGTTCCGGTCGATCGGGTTCAGTGCGTACAACACGCTCCAGTTCGCCGACATCGAACCGGAGGAGACCACGAACGCGAACACGCTGGCGTCCGCGTTGCAGCAGGTCGCGGTGGCGCTCGGCCTCGCGGTCGTTGCGGTGTTCGTGCGCGCATCGACAGCGGTGTCGGAGGGTGTGACGGGGTCGCCGCTGCCCGGCTACCACTGGGCGTTCGCGCTGGCGGCGGCGCTGCTCGTGCTTCCGCTGGTCGGGGCGTTCCGCCTCCCGCACGACGCGGGCGCCCGGGCGATCGTGCGGCACTGACGGGCGTCACTCGGGCATTCATCGACCGGCGGACTCAATCCGAGAAGATTCTCCTGTTGGATTCGCAGAACGGATGCGGCCTAGCATCGCGATGACCACGCTTCAGCGGTGCGAAAGGAACGACAGTGCAGTTCAGATACCTGGGAAACTCCGGCTTCAAGATCTCCGAGATCACCTACGGAAACTGGTTGACCCACGGCTCGCAGGTGGAGAACGACACGGCCGCCGCCTGCGTGCGCGCCGCCCTCGACTCCGGCATCTCGACCTTCGACACGGCCGACGTCTACGCCAACACGATGGCCGAGACCGTCCTCGGCGAGGCCCTCAAGGGCGAGCGCCGCCAGTCGCTGGAGATCTTCACCAAGGTGTTCGGCCCGACCGGCCCGAAGGGCCACAACGACGTCGGGCTCTCGCGCAAGCACATCCTCGAGTCGATCGACGGGTCTCTGCAGCGCCTCCAGACGGATTACGTGGACCTCTACCAGGCGCACCGCTACGACGTCGAGACGCCGCTCGAGGAGACGATGCAGGCGTTCGCCGACGTCGTCCGCGCCGGCAAGGCCCTCTACATCGGCGTCAGCGAGTGGACGGCCGACCAGCTGCGCGCCGGCCATGCGCTGGCCAAAGAGCTGAACATCCAGCTGATCTCGAACCAGCCGGAGTACTCGGCGCTGTGGCGGGTCATCGAGGCGGAGGTCGTGCCGACCTCGAAGGAGCTCGGCATCTCGCAGGTCGTCTGGTCGCCAGTCGCGCAGGGCGTGCTGAGCGGCAAGTACCGTCCGGGTGCGCCGCTGCCCGAGGGGAGCCGCGCCACCGACGAGAAGGGCGGCGCTGGTGCGGTCAAGCGCTGGCTGACCGATGACGTGCTGACCCGCGTGCAGGAGCTCACGCCGATCGCGCAGGAGCTCGACCTCACGCCCGCGCAGCTCGCTGTCGCCTGGGTGCTGCAGAACGACAACGTGGCCACCGCGATCATCGGCGCCTCCCGGCCCGAGCAGGTCGTCGAGAACGTCAAGGCCTCCGGCGTGACGATCCCCGCCGAACTGCTCGCCCGCATCGACGAGGTGCTCGGCGGAGCGGTCGAGCGCGACCCGTCGCACACCGCGACGCGGTCGCCGAAGACGCGGGAGGCCTAAGCCGCGGGGGCGGCCGCGGCGCACGCGCTAGCGATACGCGACGCTGAGGTTCAGACTCGTGTCGCGCAGCAGCGTCGTGTCGCCGCGGCGCAACTGCGGGTTCAAGTAGAACAACTGGTCCTGGGTGATCCCGAAGCGATCCGCGACCGCCTGCGAATTGTCGTTGCCCCAGACGGCGTAGGCGGCGGGTTGCCCGTCGTACAGGCTCACGGTTCCGCGGGCGTACGGCCGGGGTCCGGAATCCTTCACGGTGAGGCCGGGGTAGAAGTCGGGGATGGTCCACGTGATCGGCGCTGCCGCTTCGACCGTGCCGTTTATTACCAGCTCGACGCTGTTGAAGTACGACAGGTTGCCACGATCTGTCCGCCCGCTCGAATCGAACGGCAGGACCTGGTCGCCGCTGGTCGCCTCGAGAACCCCGACGGGGTCGTCGTGCGCGGGCACGGTCGGCGCTCCGGCCGTCGCCCCGAACCGGTCGACACTGAGCGCGACGGTCGCTCCCTGCGCGGTCGTGCTGAACGCGCTGAGCACGACCTGGAACCGTAGGTCAGGTGCGACGCTGACCGTCACGTCACCCGTGGCATGTCCCTCGACATCGTCGAACCTGCCCGTGCCCATCACCGTTCCCGCGGGAGGGAGGTACTGGTACTCGTCCGCGAGCGACGTGTCAGCGGTCCGGGTCGGAGTCGGAGTCGGATGCGCGTTCGAGGCGGGATGCGCAGCGTGCGTGGGCCGATCGTGCGCGGGCGCTGCAGTGCATCCCGTCGCCAGACCGCCGATCGCGGCGAGCGCGGCCCCGGCCACCAGGATCTTTCGCCGCATCCCCCGCACCACAGTGACACGCTGTCGGATGCGCCGGGCGAACGCAATGGCCGACCCGCCCATCCGGCGACTGGCTGAGAGCATTCGCAGACGCCGATCCGAGCGGAAAGACACGGGCGAAGCGTCGCGTGGCTACGCTGTCCACGCCTGTCAGGCTCACACCGCCGAGTACGCGTCCCCCGGGGCGCCATCACGAGAAGGATTTGTCGCCCATGACCGACGACACCCCGTCGTTCCCGCCCGATGGCACGTCGCGCGACGCTGAGCCGACGCTGCCCCCGCACTTCCCTGGCGCGCTACCGGCGGTCCCTGCGCCCGGACGGCTGCCCTTCAGCAAGCCGGCTATCTGGGGCTTCGTCATCTCCTGCGTCAGCCTGTTCGTCTTCGGCTTCATCGGAGCCCTTGGCGCCGTCATCTCCGCACGCGGTTTCCGCGCCGCCCGGCAGGGGATCGCCCGTGGCCGCGGACTCGCGATCGCCGGCATGATCATCGGGACGATCGGCTTCCTCTACTATGCGGTCGTTTTCATCCTGACGCGCTTCCCGTAGCGCCCGGAGGCTCCCCTCCCCGATTTCGGTTCTTGCCAGCCGCGGGCCCGGCGAGTTGAATGTGCGCGTCGAACCGTGTGGCGGGGAACGTGCTCACCTCCCCGCTGGACGACGCAGCGCACCCCTGGGGAGGGTCGGTGACGAGAACAGACGAGACAGCACCGCGGGAGGCCGCACCCGCCGCGAAGCTGTCCATGTTGACGATGACCGGGATGGTCGTCGGGTCGATGGTCGGAGCGGGCGTGTTCTCGCTCCCCCGCCGGTTCGCCCAGGAGACCGGGGTCGCCGGCTCGTTGATCGCGTGGTCGATCGCGGGCGTCGGGATGCTGATGCTCGCGTTCGTGTTCCAGATGCTCGCCAACCGGAAACCCGAGCTCGACGCCGGCGTGTACGCGTACGCGAAAGCCGGGTTCGGCCAGTTCCTCGGCTTCTTCTCGGCGATCGGCTACTGGGCGAGCGCCGGGATGGGACTCGTCTTCTATTGGGTCTTCATCATGTCCACCATCGGCGCGGTCGCCCCCGCGCTCGGTGACGGCGACACCCTCCTCGCGATCGGGATCTCGTCGCTCGGGTTGTGGGGGTTCTTCTTCCTCATCCGCCGCGGCATCAAGGAAGCGGCGGTCATCAACCGCATCGTGACCGTGGCGAAGCTCGTTCCGATCGTCGTCTTCATCCTGCTGTGCCTGTTCGTGCTCAAACCGCAGGTGTTCGCCGAGAACTGGGGAGGGGCCGACTACGCCGGGTCGCTGTTCGACCAGGTGACCGGCACCATGCTGGTGACCGTCTTCGTCTTCCTCGGCGTGGAGGGGGCGAGCGTCTACTCCCGTCACGCGAAGCGGCGCGCCGACGTCGGCAAGGCGACGATCCTCGGGTTCCTCAGCGTCTTCGCCACCTTCGCGTCCGTGACCCTCGTGTCGTACGGCGTGCTGCCGATGGGCGAGATCGCGCAGCTGCGGCAGCCGTCGATGGCCGGCGTGCTGGCCGCCGCCGTGGGGCCGTGGGGCGCCTGGTTCGTGAGCATCGGACTCGTCGTCTCGGTGCTGGGCGCCTACCTGGCCTGGTCGCTCATGGCGGCGGAGGTGCTGTTCGTCGCCGCGAAGGACAACGACATGCCGCGCTTCCTGTCGCGCTCGAACGCGGCCGACGTGCCGGTCCCCGCCCTGTTGATGACGGCGATCTTCGTGCAGGTGATCCTGGTGATCACCTACTTCTCGCACGACGCCTTCAACCTGGCGCTCGATCTCACCAGCGCGTTGACGCTCATCCCCTTCTTCCTGGTCGCCTGCTACGCGATGAAGCTGGTCATCACGAGGGAGACCTACGGCGACGCCCCGCGCGGCTGGGGGCGCGAGACGACCATCGCCGTCCTCGCGACCCTCTACACGGCGTTCCTCATCTTCGCTGCGGGCGTGACCTTCGTGCTGCTCTCGTTCATCATCTACGCGCCGGCGACGGTGCTGTTCGTCATGGCGCGCCGCGAGCAAGGGCGACGCGTCTTCACCGGTCGGGAGCTGATCATCCTGGCCGTCGCGGTCATCGGCGCGGTCACCGGCATCGTCGCCCTCGCCGCCGGCTGGATCAGCATCTGAGGTCTCATCCAAGGAGGAACGATGACGGATTCATCCCCAGCGCCCACGTACGGCGTCCATTCCGAGGTCGGCCGGCTGCGGAAGGTGCTCGTCTGCTCGCCCGGGCTCGCCCACCACCGGCTGACGCCGAGCAACGCCGACGACCTCCTCTTCGACGACGTGATGTGGGTGGACAACGCCATCCGGGATCACGCCGCATTCGTCGCCGACCTGCGCTCGAACGACGTCGACGTGGTGGAACTCCACGACCTCCTCGCCGAGACGGTCAGCGACCCGGACGCGAAGTCCTGGCTGCTCGATCGCAAGATCGTCGCAGGCGAGGTCGGTCTCGGCCTCATCGAGGGGACGCGCGCGTACCTCGACTCGCTCGCTCCCTCCGAACTCGCCCGCTACCTGATCGGCGGACTGGCCACCTCCGACCTTCCCGACGACTACCGGACGGACTACGTCGCCCTCGCCCGGGAGTCCACCGGCGTCCGCGAGTACCTGATGCCTCCCCTGCCGAACACGCTGTACACCCGCGACACCACCTGCTGGATCTACGGCGGAGTGACGCTCAACCCCCTGTACTGGCCGGCCCGTCACGACGAGACGCTGCTCATGAAGGCGGTCTACGGCTTCCACCCGGACTTCCGTGACGCCACCGTCTGGTGGGGCGACCCGGAGGCGGACTGGGGCCAGGCGACCCTCGAAGGCGGCGACGTCATGCCGGTCGGCAACGGCGTCGTCCTGATCGGGATGAGCGAGCGGACGTCGCGGCACGCGATCACGCAGGCGGCCGCAGCACTCTTCGCGCAGGGCGCCGCGACCCAGGTCATCGTCGCCGGGATGCCGAAGCTCCGCGCGGCCATGCACCTGGACACCGTGTTCACCTTCGCGGACCGCGACATCGTCACCCTTTACCCGAAGATCATGGATGCCGTTCACACGTTCACCCTCGTCCCGGAAGACGCCGCCCCCGGACTCCGGGTGATCGACCACGGCGACCGCGCCTTCGTGGACGTCGTCGCGGAGGCGCTCGGCCTTCCCCGGCTGCACGTCATCGAAACCGCAGGCGACAACTACGAATCAGAACGCCAGCAGTGGGACAGCGGCAACAACGCCGTCGCCCTGCGCCCGGGCGTGGTCTACGCGTACGACCGGAACACGGCCACCAACGCGCTCCTGCGCGACGCGGGTGTCGAGGTCATCCCGATCGTCGGAGCGGAGCTCGGCCGGGGACGCGGCGGCGGCCACTGCATGACGTGCCCGATCATCCGCGATCCGGTGGAGTTCTGACGCGGCGCTAACGGACCACGCGGTACTGCAGGTGCGTCGCCGCCGGAGTGAGCTGCGCCCCGACCCGCACCAGCGGGATCGCCGCGTCGAGCGGCCCGAAGAGCGGGGTCCCGCCGCCGAGGAGCATCGGCATCACATGGAGGTGCAGCTCGTCGACGAGGCCGAGGGGGAGTGCCTGCTGCATCACGGTGGCGCCGAAGAGGTGCACGTCTTTGTCGGCCGCGACCTGCCGGGCCTGCCGGATGGCGTCGGGAACGCCGTCGGAGACGAATGTGAACACCGCGGGATACGGCCGGTCCGGCGGGTGGTGCGTGAGCACGAAGACCGGCACCTCGCCCATCGGGCCGGCGTCGCCCCATCCCCCGTCGCCCTCGTTCTTCTCGAACGACGTCCGCCCCATGATGATCGCTCCGACGCTGCCGATGACGCTCTGCAGCACGGCGCGATCCTCGTCCGAGGCCGTCGGCCGCAACCAGGCGTGCAGGCCGTCCGCTCCGTCGCCGAAGGGATTCTCGCGACTGTCGTTCGGGCCGGTGACGTAGCCGTCGAGCGAGACGGACATGTCGCAGATCGTGCGCCCCATGGTGGCCTCCTCGCCAGGTCCGACCAATCAAGCACTCGGCGTCACGACACGTCAAGACGCGGACCCGCACTCAGACGGAAGCCCCGGCGCGTGGCCGCATCGGCGCCGACGCGAACGCTCGCACCGCATCCCGCCACGGCTGCCGCGCACGCCAGCCGAGCTCTGCGGCGATGCGGTCGGACGAAGCCGTGATGTGGCGCACATCCCCGAGCCGGAACTCACCGGTCACGACGGGAGCCGGGCCCGCCATCGCCTCCGCGAGCGCGCGGGCGAACTCCCCGATCGTGCGGACCACGCCGCTGCCGACGTTGTAGGCGCGCACATCGCCGTCCGGTCGCCCGGCCAGAGCTTCGACAGCACGGATGTTCGCCTCGGCCACATCGCGCACGTCCACGAAGTCGCGGCGCTGGCGACCGTCCTCGAACACCAGCGGCGCACGGCCCTCCTCCAGCCGCGAGCGGAACAGGGAGGCAACCCCCGCGTACGGCGTGCCGATCGGCATCCGCGCGCCGAACACGTTGTGATAGCGCAGCGCGACAGCACGCCCGCCGGTCGACCGAGCCCAGGAGCGGACGAGGTGCTCCTGGGCCAGCTTGCTCAGCGCGTACACGTTGCGGGGCTCCGTCGGGTGGTCTTCGCCGATCAGCACGGGCCGCAGCGGCCGCCCGGCCCGGTCCAGCGGATCGAACCGGCCGGCACGGAGGTCGTCGACCGCTCGCGCGGGCGGCTGGACCACGCGGTCACCGTCCTGACACAGCCCCTCGCCGTAGACGACCATCGAGGACGCCAGCACGAGCCGGGTCGTCCCCGCCTCGGCCATCGACGCGAGCAGCCGCGCCGTGACGCCGACGTTGGAGTCGACGTAATCCGGGGCGTCGGCGAAGTCCACGCCGAGCCCCACCTTCGCCGCCTGGTGGCACACGGCATCCACCGAGCGCAGCAGTGTCGGCGGAACCGCGCCGGCGTCGCACACGAGCAGGTCCGTTTCGCCGCGCAGGGCGAGGAACCAGTCGGGGATGTCGGCGCTCGCGTGCACGTCCGGTCGCAGGGAGTCGACGACGGTCACCCGCCAGCCGCGAGCGAGCGCGGACTCCACCACGTGCGACCCGATGAATCCCAGCCCTCCCGTCACGAGCAGGTGCGTCACCGGACGCCTCCGACCGCCACCGGCGCCGACAGCACGCGGCGGATCGCCTCCGCGGGGATGAGGGCGCGCGGCCGGTAGTCGTCGGGCACCGCGGCGATGGTCGCCGCGATCGCGGCACGGATGCGCGGCTCCGCCTGCGCCATCCGCTCGAGCACCAGGGCGGCATCGGCCGCGTCGGCGGTCTCCCCGGCGGCGGTGCCCGCATCGGTGTCGGTGACGAACGCGATGGTGACGAGGCCCAGGCCGAGCTCCGCCGCGAGCACGGCTTCGGGATACTGCGTCATGTTGACGATGTCGGCGCCCGCCGCCCGGAACCACGCGGACTCCGCCCGTGTCGAGAAGCGCGGACCCTGGATGACGACCGAGGTCCCCTCCGGGATCGCGTCCTCGCCGAGACTCGCGAGCGCATTCACCGCCGCCGCCCGGAGCATCGGGTCGAACGGGTCGGCCGCCGCGAGGTGCTGCACGTCATCCTGATCGAAGAACGAGTCGGGGCGCCCCGCCGTCCGGTCGATCAGCTGGTCCGGGACGACGAACCGACCGGGCCGCGCGCGGTCGGACAGCCCGCCCACCGCGGACGAGGTGACAACCGCGCGGACGCCGAGCGCGGCCAGCGCCCAGATGTTCGCACGGTAGGGGATGCGGTGCGGCGCGAGCGCGTGGTCCTCGCCGTGCCGCGCCAAGAACGCGACACGGCGTCCGGCGGCCTCGCCGATGCGGATCGGTCCGGACGGCGGCCCGTAGGGGGTCTCCACGACGACGGTCTCCACGTCGGCGTCGGCGTCGAACAGCCGGTAGAGGCCGGAACCTCCGATCACGGCGATGTCGGCTTCGGTCATGATGTCTCCTCTCGGGCAGGGGCGGTCGATGCGGGCGCGCGTTCGGCGGGGTTCGAGATCTCGGTCCGGGTGGTACGCGCGGGGCTGGGGATGCGACGCTCGGCGCGGGCACGGCGCCAGCGCACCACGGTGGCCGTCGCGACCACCGCTGCGGCCGCCGCCACCACGAGCGTCCCGGCCGGATGACCCGGCACCAGGGTCCGCAGAGTCAGCGCGATCGGTACGACAAGCCACTCCCACCGCTTGCTCAGGGCGATGAACGGGATGAGCACGAGCGCGTACCAGGGGTAGCTCGGGCTCGTGATCAGCAGCACAGCGCCGACGGACACCGCCTGCGCATGCCACGGCGCACGGGGATCCGACATACGCCAGGCGAGGAACAGCGCGGCCAGGATGAGCAGCGCCGCCGCGCCCGTCGCCCACAGGCCGGGAAGGAACGGAGACAGCAGAGCGAACCGCGAGCCGCTGTCGTAACCCTCCTCGTCCAAGTAGCCGGGGAGGTACCCGATGACCGCCCACCCCGTGACGGCGACATAGGGGATGTAGCTGACGGTGAAGGTGGCCGCGGCAGCCAGCGTCGTGGTGATCGGTCGGCGGCGCGCGAGAGCCGGTGCAGCGATCGCCGGGACGAACTTGGCCGCGGCAGCCAGCCCGATCAACACCCCGGCGAGCGCCGCACGACGTCGGCTCCCGTCCGGGCCGAGGCGCCGAAGCGACCAGGCGGCCGGCGAGACGGCCGATGTCGCGGCCAAGGTCGCGGCGACGATGAAGAGCACGCCGAGCGCATCCACGTGCGAGTTGGTCACGGCCTCCGAAGCGACGAACGGCGACCAGCCCCACAGGGCGGCCCAGCGGGCATCGAGGCCGCGAGCGCGCATCCCCCACATCAGCAGAACCGTCGTTCCGAGGCTGAGCAGCAGCCCGCCCACCTGGAGCGGGGCGTACTCGGCGCCGACCGGTACCACCGAGCGCACAACCGCGAAGTACGCCTCCGCGGCGGGCGGGTAGATCGTCGGCACCTGCGGCCGGTTGAGCGCGGTGCAGAGCACGTCGCCGTCCGGCACCGACGTCGTCTGCTGGATGCGGAGCCCCTCGCAGTGCAGCGCGCCGTCCGTTCCCCGCACAGGCTCAGGGAACAGCCACGCGACGCGGTACCGGTCGAGGGCATCGGCGGCCGGCACATGCGCGTAGGGGGAGAGCCCCGCATCCTGCACGATGCCGTCCCAGGCGTAGCGCGCGGAGTCGGTGCTGAGGTTGGGCGGTCCGGCCAGCGCCGCGCAGCCGAGCGCCGCCGACCCGGCGAGCACGAGCACGAGCGCCGCGCGCCCCCGGACGCGGAGGAGCACGAGGAATGCCGCCGCCGCAAGCAGCCAGGCCGCCCCGGCCGCCACACCCAACGCGACCTTCGCCCCGGGCGCGAACCCGCCGAGGGTCGCCGTCGACAGCGCGGTGACGGCCGCCAGGGCAGCAAGCAGCACGGAGACGATGGCGATCTTCACGCTGTCGAGTGTGACCGGCCCGGCGGTGCCGCACAGCGCGATCGGGCGTCCCGTTCGGGGATCGTAAGATTTGCCGGGCGTGTGGCCTCGGGCCTCCGATCAGAATCGGACCATGTCCGTCACCGAACGTGTCTCGAGCGCCCTCGCCGAGCGGATGGCCGACGCCCGCGGCGTGCTCGCCGCACCCGCCCGCAGCGCGCGGACGACGGTCGTGATCGGCCGCCTCCTCGCCACCGCGTTCCTGGTCTGCTTCCTCACCGGCCTCTACAGCCACCTGCTGCAGGAGCCGCTGCCGGGGATGCGGTTCCCGACCTGGCCGGGCGTCTACGCCTTCACCCAGGGGCTGCACGTCTCCGTCGGCATCGCGATCTTCCCGCTCCTGCTCGGCAAGCTGTGGACCGTCTACCCGCGGTTGTTCCTGTGGCCGCCGGTGCGGTCGGCGCGGGAGCTGCTGGAGCGCGCATCCATCGCCCTGCTGGTCTCGAGCGCCCTGCTCGAACCGGCGATCGGGCTGGTCAACACGTACCAGTGGTACCCCTGGCCGTTCTTCTTCCGGCAGACGCATTACGCCCTGGCCTGGGTGATCGTCGGTTCGCTGGCGATCCATATCGCTGTGAAGCTGCCGACGATCGTCCGCTTCTGGCGCCGCCGCAGCACAGCGACCGACCGGAGCGTCACCGATGACTGAGCCGCAGAGGGTCACGCGCCGCGCGCTTCTCGGCACGATCGCCGCCACCGGCATCGCGGCGGTCGGCCTCACCGCCGGTCAGTCGTTCGGATGGCTGGCGCCGTTGAACTCCTTCGCACCGCGCGTCCAGGGTTACGGCCCGCAGCAGGTGCCCGTGAACACCACGGCGAAGGCAGCGGGAGTGGTGGATGCGGCCCAAGCCGCGGACTGGACCCTGACCGTCCGTCACGGCGACCGCACCGAGGTGCTCGACCGCGCCCGGCTCCGCGGCCTGCCGCACGCGCGCGCCACCCTGCCGATCGCCTGCGTCGAGGGCTGGAGCACGACGGCGCAGTGGGAGGGGGTGCGGATGCGCGACCTGCTCGCGCTTGTCGGCGCGCCCGCCGCATCCACCGTCCTGGTCACCAGCCTGCAACCGCGCGGCGCCTACCGCATGACGACGATGGGGCCCGAGTTCGCCGAGGACCCGAGCACGCTCGTGGCCCTGTCGCTGAACGGGCGGACCCTCGATCTCGACCACGGCTACCCGGCGCGGGTGATCGCGCCGGGCCGTCCTGGCGTCCTGCAGACCAAGTGGCTGAGTTCGATCGAGGTGATGCCGGGATGATGCGGACGCGTGCGGCCATCGGCGCGCTGGGAGCGGCCCTGATCGGCGTCGGCGGGGTGTTCCTCGTGCTGGATCTGCAGCCCGTCCAGATCGCCGGACTGGTGCTCTGGCTCGCCGCCGCCGTGGTGCTTCACGACGCCGTGCTGGTTCCGGTCGTCACGGTGGTCGATCTCCTGCTTCGGCGCGCGTCCCGCCGTCTGCCGACGGCCGTGGTGGCGGTCGTCGAGGCCGGCTTCGCGGTCGGCGCCCTGCTCACCGCGATGGTCGTGCCCGAACTGATCGCCCAGGCTCGAGGGCCGCGTAACGCGACCGTGCTGCCCGGCGACTACGACCTCCGGCTCGCCGTGCTGTGGATCGCGATCGCTCTCGCCGTGGCCATCGCGTCGGGCGTCATCGTGTGGCGAGCACGAAGGTCCGGCCGCCGCTCCTGACGGTCGCGGTCTGCATGCCGAGCCTGTCGAGCAGGCGGGTGGCGGCTCGCTCCCCCATCTCGGCCCACGGGAACCACCCGCTTCGGGCGCCGACGGGATGCACGAGCTGCGCCGCGAAGCGCGCACTGCGGTCCCCGTCGGCGTGGGTCTCCACGAGCATCCGCCCGTCAGGGCGCAGCAGCTCGGAAGCGCGGGCGAGCAGAGCGGCGGGGTCACCTCCGATGCCGATGTTCCCGTCCAGGAGCAGGACCGCTCCCCAGGTCCCCTCCGCCGGGAGCGTCTTGAAGACGGATCGGCGCAGCACCGGCAGCCCCCTGGCCCGTGCGTGCCCGACCGCCACCGCCGAGATGTCGATCCCCAGCGCGAGTCTGCCTGTCTCGATGGCCGCCCGGACCATCCGGGCGGGGCCGCATCCGACGTCGAGTACGGGCCCGGACGTCAGGGCGAGCACTCGGCGTTCCGCTGCGGTCGCGGGCGCGAGGTAGGCGGAGACGTCCAGGGGTGCCGCGTCATCGTCGACACCGTCGCTGACGACGGTCAGGAGTCCGCCGCCCGCACGGAGAGCGAGATCGTAGGGTTCGGCGCCGCCCCCGCCGAAGTCGGCCGGAGTCTCCCAGGCCGACGGGAGCTCGGTCGCCGGTTCCAGGGCCGCGCTCACGCGTCCACCCCGCTCGGGCGCAGAGCAGCCAGCACACGCGCGACCGCCGGCGACCGTCGTGCGGCGATCGGCACGTCCGCGGCGGTATCGATGTCGGTGAGCGGTGGCAGGAGCCGGACGCGCAACCCGGCGGCGCGCAGCCGCTCGAACTGGTGGGCTCCCGTCCGGTCCGTCGACATCGGCACGCCGCGGATCAGAGCGCCGTCCGGCCTCCGCATCGCCAGAGCCCAGAAGCCGCCGTCGGTCGCCGGGCCGAACCAGGCATCGACCTCCGTAGCGTCGGCGAACACCCCGGCGAGGACCGCCGGGTCGACGTGCGGCGTGTCCATCCCGAGCAGCAGCAGCGGTTCGTTGACCGTGTCGAACAGCGCGGCGATGCGCTCGTCGAGCCCGCCGCCGGACTGCGGGATCACCTCCCAGCCGGCGGCCCCCGGCGGCAGGGCGTCGCCGTCGAGGTACAGGATGCGGCGAGCGGCCGGCAGCGCCGCGGCGACCTCGAGGGTGTCGGCCAGGGCAGCGGCGGCGATGGACGCCGCCTCCTCAGCCGAGAACTCGGGCTGCAGGCGGGTCTTCACCCTGCCCGGCACGCACTCTTTCGCGATCACGGCGACGGCGGTCATCGCGCCGACTCCGCCAGCTGCCGACGCACATCCCGCACCGCCGTCAGGTAGCCGCGGACCGAGCCGGTCACCTTGGATCTCCCGACCCGGGGGCGGTAGTCCACGGTGACCTGCTGAAGACGCCATCCCTGCCGGTGCGCGCGCAGCACCAGTTCCACCGGGTAGCCGCTGCGCCGATCCGTGACGCCCAGTTCCAGCAGGGGCACCCGGTAAGCCGCCCGCACAGGGCCGAGATCGTAGAGGGGAGCGCCGGTGCGCGAGCGGATCATCCGTGCGAGCACCCGGTTCGCGACGCGCGCGGCGAACGGCCAGGCCGAGCGGCTCGTCGGCCGCCGTCGTCCGATCGTCAGATCGGCCGCACCGGAGTCGACCGGCCGGACCACAGCGTCGAACCGACGGGGGTCGATGGTTCCGTCGCCGTCGCACACCACCACCAGCTCGGAGGTGGCCGCTTCCAGGCCGGCCTTCACCGCGGCGCCGTAGCCGCGCCGCGGCTCGTCCACGACGCGCGCTCCGCCCCGGCGCGCGACCTCGGCGGTGGCATCCGTCGACCCGTTGTCGACCACGATGGCGCGGTACCGCGGAGGCAGGGCCGCCAGCAGGGCCGGCAGAGCCTCCTCCTCGTTCAGGCACGGGAACACGACGTCGATGGGTTCGATCACGATTCGACGCTATGCAGCGCCGCCTCCGCCCGGCCGGTCAGAATCTTACGAAACACGGACGGTCGCGCCCGCGTCCCCGCGACCCGTCCCGACCTGCAGCCTGCCGACCTATGCTGAGCGCATGACCACCCCGCTGTCGGAAGCCGCGGCGCGCGACCTGCGCGACCGCCGCGTGCTCGTGGTGGAGGACGACCCCACCGTGCGGGAGGTCGCCAGCGGCTATCTCCGCTCCGCGGGCCTCATCGTCGACGAGGCCGTCGATGGCTTCCGCGCGCTCGACCTCGCCGAGCGCACGCCGCCGGATCTGGTGGTGCTCGACCGCATGCTGCCCGGAATCGACGGGCTCGAGGTCGCTCGTCGACTTCGCAGCCGACGGCCGGTGCCGATCATCCTCCTCACCGCCCTGGGCTCCACCGACGACCGCATCCAGGGTTTGGAGGCCGGGGCCGACGACTACCTCGCCAAGCCCTTCTCGCCGCGCGAGCTGGTGCTGCGCGCGCAGTCCATCCTCCGCCGGAGCGTCGGGGCGCTCACCCCGGAGGCGCCGTTCCGCCTCGGCGACTTCTCCATCGATCCGTCCAACCGTACGGTCGCCAAGGCGGAACGCGAGCTCACCCTGACCGCCCGGGAGTTCGACCTCCTCGCGTTCTTCCTCAAGCATCCGAATCAGGTGTTCAGCCGGGAG
Source organism: Leifsonia sp. 115AMFTsu3.1 (assembly GCF_004362795.1). Lineage (NCBI taxonomy): Bacteria > Bacillati > Actinomycetota > Actinomycetes > Micrococcales > Microbacteriaceae > Leifsonia > Leifsonia sp. 115AMFTsu3.1. Next base: position 206,247 of record NZ_SNYB01000002.1, on the reverse strand, counting down.
CAGCTGCTCAAAGAGGTGTGGCGCTGGGACTTCGGCGACCTCTCGACGGTCACCGTCCACGTGCGCCGGCTGCGCGAGAAGATCGAGGACGACCCCACCAAGCCACGTCACCTGACCACCGTCTGGGCGGTGGGCTACCGGATGAGCGTCTGAGGATGTCCGCATGATCGCCCTCGGAGACCTCGCCGTGATCGTCGGCACCAGCCTCATCGTTGCCGTCGTGATCTCCGCCATCGCCGTGATGGTGCTGCACCTGCTGCGCCGCGCCTCCATCCTGATCCGGCTCGGCGTCGTCGTGCTCGCTGCGGTCGCGTCGATCGTCGGCGGCACGGTCGCCATCGCCCGGGCGATGTACATCTCGTCGCACGACTTCGTCGTTCTCGCCTGGGTCATCGGCGTGGCCGCAGTTGCGAGCCTGGGTGTAGCCGCTGTGCTCGGGATGGGGCTGGTGCGCACCAGCCGCACGCTCCGCGTCGCCGCGCGGGCGGTCGGCGACGGCCAGGTGGTGCCCGCGGAACGGCAGGACAGCAGCGAGTTCAGCGCCCTCTCGCGCGAACTCGCCGACGTCTCCCGTCGCCTCGCGGAGTCACGCGAAGAGGTGCGGATGCTCGACGAATCCCGGCGAGAACTCGTCGCCTGGATCTCGCACGACCTGCGCACTCCCCTCGCCGCGATGCAGGCCATGGCGGAGGCGCTCGAGGACGGCATCGCCGCCGATCCGGAGCGGTACTACCGCCAGCTCCGCAGCCAGACCGACACGCTCAGTCACATGGTCGACGACCTGTTCGAGCTGTCCAAGATCCAGTCCGGAGCCCTGCGGCTGGAGCTCGGACCGCTGTCGATGTACGACCTCGTCAGCGACGCCGTCGCCGACCTCGCTCCCCTCGCGGCGACCCGGTCGGTGTCGTTGAACGAATCGCAGGACGGCGACCTCACCGTGTGGGGAGATGCGCGGGAGCTCTCGCGTGTCATCCACAACCTGCTCGTGAACGCCATCGAGCACTCGCCCGCCGGTTCGGCCATCCACGTGTCGGTCCGGGAGGGAGCGCATTCGTCCGTCGTCCTCAGCGTCGTGGATGAGGGCGGCGGCATCCCCGAGGAGCACCTGCCGAAGGTCTTCGACGCCGGCTGGCGCGGCAGCGCAGCGCGATCGCCCCGCAGCGGAGTCGTGTCCGGCGGGGCCGGGCTCGGCCTGGCGATCGTGCACGGCATCGTCACCGCACACGACGGGGATGTCTCCGTGCGGAACACGGCCGGCGGCTGTCGTTTCGACGTCCGGCTACCACGTTTCCAGCCCCGCATGGCCGGAAGCTGAGCGCTTTCACAGGGGGACAAATGACCCCCGTTTTGGTGTCCGCGCTATGGAGGACATCGGAGTAGTTTTGGGCTACCGGTGAACCCGAATCACCGGCCGCGAACGCACGAGGCTCCCAACCCGACAACCCGGTGGCCCACGCGAGCGCCTTCATAACGCGTCCCGAAACCGTGTGTGACCCGACATCACGCCGGCCCGTTCGAGGCGCCGTAACGGAAAGTACCCGAACTTCCATGTTGCGCAATATCAGCTCCACCGTTCCCAGCCGCCTTCTCACGCGCCTGACCACGCTCACCAGCGGGCAGTGGATCGCCATCACCTCGCGCCCGGTCCCCAACCGCGCGGACAGCGTGACGGTCGACTCGCCGCTCGAGGAGACGATCTCGGCGATCTTCACCGCGCTGCCCGTCAGCGACGCCACCGACACGCCGCTTGTCGGATGGCTCGGCGACCCGGCCAATGATGCCGGGCTCGACGCCTTCTTCACGGTCCAGGGGCTCGCCCGCGACATCGAGCGCCGCCCGCTCGAGATGGGTCGCCTGCAGAGCCTGCCGGACGACCCGTGGCAGAACGTCGCCGCCGTCGTCACGGTCCCTGCGGCGACGGAGTTCGTCTTCTTCGTCTGCGTCGGCCACGGCGAGCAGACCCCGGTGACGCTCTTCGGCGCACGTCAGCACCTGGCCGCCTGAGCCGGTCGCGACGGAGCGCTTGACTTCAAGCGCTTGAGGTCTGTTCTGATGGGGACATGACCACGTTGACCATCCAGGACGTCTCCCGGCAGAGCGGGCTGAGCGAGCCGACCCTTCGGTACTACGAAGAGGTCGGCCTGCTCGGCCCGATCGCGCGCGACGAGCGCAGCGGGCACCGGCGGTACGCGGAGGGCGACCTCGACGATGCCCAGGTGCTCGCCTGCCTGCGCGCCATGGGCGTCGGGATCGAGGACATGCGCACGTACCAGGCGAACCGCCGGCGCGGACGCGAGGCGGCGGCCGAGCAGCGCGACATCCTGCTTCGCCACGCCGACCGCGTCGAGGAGCAGATCGCGACGCTTCGTGTGCACCTCGACTACCTGAGGGTGAAGGCCGCCCTGTGGGATGCGCGGGATCAGGCGGACTCCGCCGCCGAGGCTCAGGCTCACGCCGAGCTCGAATCCATCCTTCCCCGACTCGAGGAGACCTTCCGATGACATCCCCCGCTCCGACCACCCTCGTCACCGGCGGCACCGGCTACCTCGCCACACGGCTGCTGGCCGACCTGCTCGCATCCGGCGCCGCCGTCCGCACCACCGTCCGCTCGCTCGACCGCGCGGACGAGGTCCGCGCCGCCGTCCGCCGTGCGGGAGTGGACGACGGCGGCCTCTCGTTCGTCGCCGCCTCCCTCACCGAGGACGACGGCTGGGCCGACGCCCTCGCCGGTATCGAGGAGGTGCACCACACCGCGTCGCCGATGATCCAGTCCTCCGTGCCCGACGAGGTCGTCGTCCCCGCCCGTGATGGCGCGTTGCGCGTGCTGCGCGCCGCACGGGACGCCGGTGCGCGCCGCGTCGTGCTCACCTCGTCGTTCGCCGCTGTCGGATACTCGCCGAAGCCGGTCCGCGACTACGACGAGAGCGACTGGACCGACCCCTCCACCCCCGGCCTGCCCGCCTATCCGCTGTCGAAGGCGGTCGCCGAACGCGCCGCCTGGGACTTCGTCGAGCGGGAAGGCGGCGACCTCGAGCTGGTCGCCGTCAATCCGACGTGGATCGCCGGCCCGACCCTGACCTCCTCCGCGCGGTCGTCGCTCGCCTACTTCACGGGGATGCTGGACGGCACGATCACGGCGGTCCCGCGGCAGCGCTTCGGGATGGCGGATGTGCGGGACGTCTCGGCGGCCCATCTCGCCGCCATGTCCACCCCGGGAGCGGCGGGCAACCGCTACCTGGTGCTGGCGGACGGGCCGACGATGACCTTCCTCGACGTCGCGAACGTGCTGCGCGAGCGTCTCGGCGACCTCGCCGCCCAGGCGCCCACCGAGGAGCTGCCCGGCGACGAGCCCGCACCCCTCGTCATCCACAACGAGCGCGCGAAGCGGGAGCTGGGCCTCCGGCCCCGTCCCGCCGTCGAGACGATCGTCGAGACGGCCGAGAGCCTGCGCGATCTCGGGCTGCTCGCCGATCCGCCGCTGGTCTGATCCCTCAGCGGGCGCACTCCTGGGATTGCTCGGTGATGATCCACTCCGTACCGGGCCTGTGCATCACGACGGTTCCGCAGTCTCCGGAGGCGCCGTAGGTGACGAACAGCGTGGCGTCGGTGGCGGTCTCGTGCTGGACGGCGATGTCGACGCTCGCGTCCTGTCCCGCCGCCTTGTACAGCTGAGCAGTGGCCGCGATCATCTCCTCGCAGGTGGACACGCTGACTCCCGCATTCGCGTTGAGCTCTGCGATCATCCGCTGCACGAGCTGGGGCGCCAGTCCCGCACAGGCCGTTCCGACGTCCGGGACGCGCGACGCCGCGAGCCACGCCGAGAAACTCTCGGCCGCTCCCTGTACCGGCTCCTGCCCGCTATCAGGATTGCGGCTCGGGCTCGCGCTCGTGGTGGGCTGTGAGACGGACGCACTCGGCTTGGGCGAGCCGGCACCCGTCGTGCACGCGGTGGTCGCGGTGAGGGCGAGCGCGACGATTCCGATGGCCGCCAGGACACGAGAGCTCCGATGAGTCACTTCTCGATCCTGGCAGAGAAGCAATTTGTGCGGTACCCGACCCGGGTATAACCTATACCCATAGGGGGTATTTCTACCCGGCCGCGCCGAGCCGTTCCCGACCACGAATCGAAGGAGACACCATCATGCGCAGCAGCACGTCCACGCACGGCGACCTCGGTCTCACCGACAAGAACAGCGCCTGCACCTGTAGCGCGGACGCGCACGGACACGCGGACGCGGTTGTCGCATCCACGGCGGCCGCCTCGGCCTCCTCCGTCGACTACCTGGTCGCCGGGATGACCTGCTCGCACTGCGTCGCCAGCGTCACCGAAGAGCTCGAAGCGCTCGACGGCGTCGAGGCCGTCCGTGTCGATCTGAACGCGGGCGGAACCTCCACGGTCACCGTCTCCTCGGCCGCGCCTCTCGACACGGACGCTGTCCGCGCTGCGATCGACGAGGCGGGATACTCGCTGGTCTCGGCATGAGCGCGGAAGCCGTCGAACTCGAGATCGGCGGGATGACGTGCGCCTCCTGCGCCACCCGGATCGAGCGCAAGCTCAACCGGATCGAGGGCGTCGAGGCCACCGTCAACTACGCCACCGAGAGAGCCCGGATCACCGCCGACGGCGTGGACACGTCCACGCTGATCGAGGCCGTCGAAGCCGCCGGGTACACCGCCGCGGTCCCGGCACCGCCGCTCGAGGAGACACCAGCCGTATCGGTCGCCGACCGGGAGACGGAAGAGCTGCGGCGGCGCCTCTTCATCTCGACCGCGTTGACCGTGCCCGTCGTCGTGCTGTCGATGGTGCCCGCGCTGCAGTTCACGAACTGGCAGTGGCTGACGCTGACCCTCTCTGCACCCGTGGCGGTCTGGGGTGCGTGGCCGTTCCACCGCGCCGCGTGGGTGAACGCGCGCCACGGCGCCGCGACGATGGACACGCTGATCAGTGTCGGCGTCATCGCCGCCTTCGGGTGGTCGCTCTACGCGTTGTTCTTCGGCATGGCCGGCCAACCCGGCATGCACATGACCTTCCAGTTGATCGCCGAATCGGGTTCCGGCGCGAGCGAGATCTACCTGGAGGTCGCCTCGGCCGTCACCGTGTTCATCCTCGCGGGCCGCTATGTCGAGGCCCGCGCCAAGCGCAAGTCTGGCGCAGCGCTGCGGGCCCTGCTGGAGCTCGGCGCCAAGGACGCGTCCCTGCTCGCCGACGGAGTCGAGACCCGGGTGCCCGTTTCGTCCCTCTCGGTCGGCGATCGTTTCGTGGTCCGGCCGGGCGAGAAGGTGGCGACGGATGGCCGAGTGGTCGAGGGGTCCGCCGCGATCGATCTGAGCATGCTCACCGGAGAGTCCGTCCCGGTCGAGGTCTCTCCCACCGATCACGTCACCGGCGCAACGGTGAATGTCGGCGGACGTCTGGTGGTTGAGGTGACAGCAGTCGGCGCGGATACCGAACTGGCTCGTCTCGGTCGCCTGGTGGAGGAGGCCCAGACCGGGAAGGCGGAGGCACAGCGGCTGGCCGATCGGGTCTCCGCGATCTTCGTCCCCGTCGTCATCGGTCTTGCCTTGCTCACGCTCGCCCTCTGGCTGGTGCTCGGCGCCGGCGTCGAGGCCGCCTTCACCGCTGCGGTCGCGACCCTGATCATCGCCTGCCCGTGCGCACTTGGCCTGGCGACCCCGACCGCCCTGCTGGTCGGGACCGGTCGCGGCGCCCAGCTCGGCCTGCTGATCCGGGGTCCCCAGGTGCTGGAGCAGACCCGCCGCATCGACACCATCGTGCTGGACAAGACCGGCACCATCACGACCGGCCGGATGAGCCTCACCGACGTGTACGTGGCCGCGGGCGAAGACGAGGGCACCGTCCTCGCAGTCGCCGCCGCCGCCGAAGACGGCTCGGAGCATCCCGTCGCCCGGGCCATCGTCGAGGGCGCCCGCAACCGGCGGATCCCGCCGCTCGGGGCGGAGTCGTTCCGTTCCGAGCACGGCCTCGGCGTGGAGGCTGTCGTCGAAGGGCGCCACGTCACCGTCGGCCGGGCATCCTGGCTGGCGGACGCGTGGGCACTCGACCTGCCCGGAGAACTGCTCGACCGGATCCGCGATTCGGAGGGCGAGGCCGAGACCGCCGTGGCGGTCGCGTGGGACGGCGCGGTGCGCGGCGTCGTGGTCGTCAGCGACACGATCAGGGAGTCGAGCGCGGCGGCGATCGCCGAGTTCCGCCGGCTCGGGCTGACCACGGTGCTGCTGACCGGCGACAACGCGGGCTCCGCGAACGCGGTCGCGGAACGCGTGGGAATCGTGGATGTGCGCTCCGGTGTGACACCGCAGGGAAAGCTGGATGCCATCCGGCGGCTGCAACAGGACGGTCACGTCGTCGCGATGGCCGGCGACGGGGTCAACGACGCCGCCGCACTGGCAGCCGCCGACCTGGGGATCGCCATGGGAACAGGCACCGACGCGGCGATCGCCGCCGGCGACATCACGGTGATGAGCGGTGATCTGCTCGCCGTCGGCGACGCCATCCGGCTCGCCCGCCGTACGCTCGGCACGATCAAGGGCAACCTCTTCTGGGCGTTCGCATACAACGTGGCCGCGATCCCGGTCGCGATGCTCGGCCTCCTGAACCCGCTTCTCGCCGGGGCCGCGATGGCGCTCTCCAGCGTCTTCGTCGTCACCAACAGCCTGCGACTGAGGCGATTCCGTGCGGCGAACCGGTGATGATGGAGTGTGAAGACCCTCATCGTCACCGCACATCCCGAGCCTGATTCTCTGACCAACCAGATCGCCCGCCGACTCGCGAGCATGCTGGACCCGTCACCGGTCGAGATCGTCGATCTGGCCGCCGAGGGCCTCGACCCTCGCTTCACCGTTGCCGACCGTCGCACGTATCTGACGGGAGGACACGTCACGCCCGACGTGATCGCGGAGCAGCGGAGAGTGGATGGGGCGGACCATCTGGTCCTGGTGTTCCCCGTCTACTGGTGGTCGATGCCGGCCCAGCTGAAGGGGTGGATCGACCGCGTCTTCGTCAACGGATGGGCGTTCACCATCGACCCCGAGCATGGCATCCGGCGCAATCTCGGCCGCCTCACCATCCACCTGATCCCGGTCGCCGGCGACGACGCCGGAGTGTACGAGCGCCACGGCTACGAGCAGGCCCTGCGAACGCAGATCGAGCACGGCATCATCGACTACTGCGGCAGCCGCCGAGGAGCGACCGCGTTCGTGTACGAGTCGGAGCGGGAGGATGCGGCTGCGCGTGAGCGGGTCATCGACGAAGCTGTGAGTGCCGTCCGGCGGGCGATCGACGCTCAGCGCGAGGCTCTCGTGAGCGAGAACGGCGGCCGATGATCAGCCGCCGTTCTCGAGCCCGGGTCGCGTGAGCTCTATCCGGCGAGCGAGGCCCCGGCGCTCTGTGCGATGTGGCGGCCCGAGTGCACGGCTTCCTCTTCGGCGGCCTGCTTCAGCTCCGCCGCCGCGTCGGCGAACGCGTCGAGCGCAGGGTTGACGCCGACGAGTGTGAAGGGCCGCTGAACGACGCGGAGGTCGAGCCTCCAGACGTCCTCGAGGACGCGACGAAGCCACGCGGTGGAGTGGTCCCATCCCTCTTTGGGAGTTCCGGGCGCGTAGTTGCCGCCCAGGACGGTGACGAGAGTGGCCGGCTTGCCACGCAGTGCCGTGCCCGTGGGGTTGGTCCGGGGATCCGTGTACACCAGGTCGAACCAGGTCTTGAAATGCTGCGAGACGCCGTAGTTGTAGAGGGGAACGGCGAACACCAGTGCGTCAGCGCTGACCAGCTCGTCGGCCAGCTGGGTCGCGAGGCTGTGTGCTGCGCGCTGACGGTCGGTGCGATCCGACTCCGCGATGGCGCCCGAGGTCACGACGTCGGGCCACGCCGTCGCAGGGATCGGATCGGCGGCGAGGTCGCGGCGGACGACCCGGGAATCGGGATGCGTGGACAGCCATTCGGATTCGACCAGGTCGGCGAGCGAACGGCTCGCTGAGGTGGCCGGTGTGATGCTGGCGTCCAGTCGGTACAGCTCCATGCTTCTCCCATCAGTTGTCATAGTCGCTCTTAAAAACATAGCGACTATGCGAACTGTAGCATGCGTACAATTGGGACATGGACGCGCCCGAGCACGATGTCATCCGTTGTGATGCTGCCGTCACGCTCGCGTTCTCCGTCCTCGGCAAGCGGTGGAACGGGATGATCGTGTCGGCTCTCGGCAGCGGCGCGTCCACCTTCCGCGGAGTGAGTCACGCCGTGCCCGGAATCAGTGACGCCGTGCTCTCCGACCGCCTCGCAGACCTGGCCGAAGCCGGTCTCGTCGTCCGCACGGTCACGCCGGGCCCGCCCGTGACCGTCTCGTACGGCCTCACCGACAGCGGCAGCCGTCTGCTCCCGATCCTCGATCAGCTCGGCGAATGGGCCGTCGGCAACCTCACCGCGCGCCCCTGATCGTCCTCACAGGGCCTTCTCGCCGGCATCGACGACACAGAAGCGATTGCCGTCAGGGTCGGCCAGCACGACATAGTCGGCACCGTCCTCGTAATCCCAGTCGACCTCCCGCGCACCGAGCCCGATCAGCCGCTGAACCTCCGCAGCCTGATCGGACGCGTAGAGGTCGAGGTGATGCCGCGGACTCGGATTCGCGTCGCTGCCGACCTGCTTGATCGCGAGCTGGGGACCCGTCGCGCGGTCTGCGCGATCGTCCGCCGGCCCCAGCAGCGTCCAATCGTCGTCGGGTTCCCGGATCGGCCTGTAGTCGAGCGCCGCGCACCAGAACTCCACGGTGCGCGGCACATCCCGGGCACCCCACACGATCGAGCCGATCCGGATCACATCCCCACCCTCCGCTCGCACTCGGCAGACCGCAAGGGGCGCACCGGCTGGACGTTCAGCTGACGTTGGGGCCGGCTAGCCGAGGCCGAGGATGAGGCCGACGACGACCAGTACCAGAGCCGTGGCACCGTGCACGCTCAGTGCCTGCCGGACGGTCCCGCCGTTGGAGACGACGATGATGGCGTCGCCGATCGGGGTGATCGCTGCAGCGACGAGTGCCCAGCCGAAGACTGCCGGGCCGGCCACCGCGAGGATCACAAGGGGCACGACGCCCGAGGTAATGTCGCGTACCCCCTTGATGCTGGTCAGGGCGCGCGGTCTCCCTTCCGGAACACCGAAACCGGCGAGGGCGACCTGGGGCGCCAGCAGGAAGCGAACCCCGATGAAGAGGATGAAAGCGCAGCCGAGGATGGCCACGATGAGGGCGGCGATTGTCATGAGGGAACCTTTCGACGTGATATCTAGCACCGTTCCCTAACGACGCTAGCCTACGGCGCATTTATTTTCTAGCGCAGATAGCTAACGCTGATAGACTTCACGCATGTCTCCTCGACCAGCGCCCGACCTCGACCTCCGGCGCGAGCAGATCGTCCAAGCTGCGAGCGCCATCGCGGAGTCAGAAGGGTGGGGCGCCATCACGATCCGCCGGCTTGCGGCGCAGATCGGTCTCTCCCAGCCGGTTCTGTACTCGGCGTTCCCCGACGGCCGCCAAGCCGTCATCGATGCCGTCGCGATCGCCGGGTTCGATGCGATCGCCGCTGCACTCGAGGCGGTCGAGCCGGAACCGATGGCGCGGTTGCGGGCCTATCTCGATTTCGCCCTGGACCACCCGCACCTGTACGAAGCAATGTTCACGATGCCGTCGGGGCTGACGTTCGGTCCGGGCAACAGCATCCCATCGCTTCAACGTGCGTTCGCCGCCATTCAGCAAGCGTTCCCGGGCGCGGACGGCGCGCGTGCCGAGGTCGCGTGGGCGACCGTCCACGGCCTCGCCACGCTCCAGCTCAGTCACCGACTGCCCGAGGCGACCCTCGATGCGCGACTCGAGTACGCCAGACGCATGCTGGCAACTCCGGCCTGACATGGGGGCCGCTTGGGCGATTCCAGCCGAGCGTCAGAGCGAAACGACGTCGGTGAACCGTGTCAGCACTGGCGGTGCGGCCAAGTAGTCACCCAATCCCGAAGCGCCGGGGCCAGCGCGCCAGGCACGGTAGGCCTCATCATGCTCGAGCGACTCCCAGTGCTCGACCGCCACCACGTGTGCGGGGTCAGTGACGTCCGTGACGACGTGCACACCGAGGCAGCCGTCGAAAGCGCGCGTGTCCGCGAGGATGTCGAGCAGCGCGGACGGCCCGTCCTCAAGGTGGTCGGCCGCAAAACGCAGGTCGAGGAAGGAGGTGACAGTCATGCGGGCGACGCTAGCACTCGATCGATGTTCCAGCGTTTGGAATGCACGGAGCCCTGCCTCGACCGGCCGCAGTTGTGGGGTTCTTCTGTCGGCCGCCCGTCGCCCGTTCAGTATTGGTAAGCACTGATCCTGGTTACTGCGGCTTCGGGGATGCGCGTGGGGATCACGCGGCCGGGGAGCAGGGAGGAGCCGGGGGGTGGGAATGGAATCAGCGTGCCGCCGGCCGTCTCGTCGCCATTGAGCTGCCGAGCAACGGTCAACTGGCCATCCGCGTGATCGTAATGGGTCGCTGAGAGGAAGGAGACCTTCCGACCGTTCCGCGGCTCGAGGGTGATCCAGAAACCACGGCCGATGATGTACGCGCCGTCGCCGTCTTCGATGGCGATGCCATACCCGGGATAGATCGGGGTCACCATCCCCCATTCGTCGCGCGAGTGCACCTGGATGGTGAAACGATCGAATGCGAGAGTCGCCGCGGGGTTCTCGTCGTTCAGCACGAATCCGTGAATTCGAGCGTCAGGGTTCCGTCGGATCAGGGTCGCCGCCGCGGAGAGCAGGGCGTAGCCGTCCTTGACCACTGCGGCGTCGGCGTCCTCCGCCGTGTAGGCGTCAACGCCGAAGAGCGATACCCCCACCGCGCGGTGCCCACCGACGGCGGAGAACATCTGGCCCACGCCCTCAGCGTCAGCCCGCAGTTCCGGCACGAACAGGCGGTCGCGGCGGGAGCGGTACGCGGCGACGACGGGCTCGGCATCCTTCACGTAAGCGTCCACGGCGAGGAAGTGCAATGACGGCGCCAACGCCTCCCAGATCGCGGCGACCGGCATCACCGGCCCGCCGCTCGGGTACTGTCCCGGTCGCTTCCCACCCGCGAGCGCCACCGGGCCATCGAGCACGCTGTCGGAATCCAGCCAGGCGTTCACGAACAGGGGGACGTCGTATTCTGCCGCCCCCGCTGCGGCGACGACCTCGGTGTATGCAGCGAAGGCTGCGGCCATGAAGGCCTCGTCCACGCGGTCGCCGGCGGGGAAGAGCTCAGCCCAGGTACCCTCTCGGCGAGCGCCCGTATCACGCCATTCGGCATGGATCGGAGCGTTCTCGTCACCGGCGATCGCCTCGACGACCGCAGCAGGGACCGTCGTTGCGAATGCGCGCTCGGCGAGCAACCCGCGATCCCGGCTGTCGCCCAGCAGTCCGATCTCGTTCTCCACCTGGACGGCGATCACGGTCCTATCGGCGTCCACCTCGCGGATGTGGCGCAGCAATGCCGCGAACGCGCGCGCGTCGGCGTCGCGCGCTGCCACGCCGAACGGCGTGACCTGCTCGACCTTCGACCCATCCGACAGCTCGCTTCGCGGGAACCGTTCCAGGTCGGTCTTGACCCACGCGGGCACATAGGTCGAGACAGCGTTCTTCCACGATCCGAACCACAGCGGGATGAGCCGAAGGCCCCGCTCGCGCGCCGCGCCGATCATCCGGTCGAGAAGCGTGAAGTCGAACGTGCCCTCAGCCGGCTCGAGCAGCTCCCACGCCACCGGTGCCAGCACGGTGTTGGCGCCGAGTCCCTGTACCGCCGTGAACGAGGCCTCAATGGCGGGGATGCTGCTCGAACTCGAGTTATGCACCTCTGCTCCGATGACCGGGAACGGCTCACCGTCGACGGCGAGGTAGCCGCCAGCCCACGACTCGGTTGCGGATGGTGTTCGAGCATCTTCCGGACTCGATGTTTCGATCGTCATGAAGGACTTCCTAGAAGGTCAGCGGTTGGGGCGGATGCGGAGGACGACGGCTCCCCGAGGTTCACTGCGACGGCTGCGCGAACCCAGCGGATCTCGTTGAGGCGGAGTAGAGCTGGGCGAGAAACGGGTTGCGCTCGGCCTGACGCTCGTAGCCGGCACTGTCGCGAGTGCATTCGGGGCACCAGTGGCCGCCGCTCAGGATCAGGAACGGACTGGCCGCGAAGATGTGGCCGAACGCGCAGCTCCATATCAGCGGCTCGCGCGGACGCCCGTCCTGAACGACCGGTGAGACGAGTTCCCCGCCGCGGAACTCGGCGGCGTGGACGTAGTCGGCACGAGCCCACTCACCGGGCGCAATGTCCTCGTCGAAGCCGTGGTCCAGATACGACGGAGTACGCGATGGCTCCGGGGCGGTGAACGTCGTCCAATCGCCGATGGCCTTCCACTCCTCCAGTGATCCGAAGTGGGCGCGGATCGCCGCCTCGTCGTGGTGAGCGATGGCGTGCATCGTCCCGCGGGGTTTCCGCGTGAGCGGGCGCATGACGAGGTTCTTCACGATCCACCCGGGAACACGGCCGGCCGACCTGACTGAGTCAGGCAGCGTCGCGACGGCGCGCGCGAGCGTCTGCTCGAAGGTGTCCCGCCGGAACGGCACGAGGTCGTTGAGCCGGTCGCTGTCGGTGTACCAGTGGCCGTGGAAGTTGCGGGTGGCGAACCAGTTGCGGTTGTACCACCCGCGCACGTCGCTCACGCCGAGTGCGCCGCTGATCGATGTCTGGAGTTGCCAGTTCGTCAGCCTCCACTCCTCGCCGCCGCCGATGTTGTAGATGCCGCCCCAGAATTCTCCGGGCAGGTCGCGCTCGGCGATACCGGCGAGTAGGCGCGCCGAGTCCTCGGCCGTCGCCCACTCCATGACGCCACCCAGGGTGGAGTGGGTCATGATCGGGTCACGCAGGGCGAGCATCCCGGGGTGGAAGATGCCGGTCTGGCGCAGCCATGCCCACTTCGGCAGCCGCGACTCGACCAGCAGCTTCTCCGCGACCACCTTGGTCTGCCCATACTCGTCGAACTGCGAAACGCGGATGGGGTCGCCGACCCGGCCCCAGTGGATCGGCGGGGTCCGGTCGCCGGTCTCGGCGACCGAACCGATGCCTACGACTCCGACCGATTCAGGGTCGGGCAGAGCCGCGACCGCGCGGATGATGTTCTGCATGCTGCCGATGTTCACGCGCTGCGCGAGCTCCGGGTGCTGGTCGGCGAGCGGCGAGACGACGGCGCCGACGTGCAGGATCAGGTCGACATCGCGGATGGCGCGCTGCACATCAGCGGGGTTGAGCAGATCGCCCCAGAAGACCTCGAGGTTCTCCATGTCGGCGAACTCGTCGAGAACCGCCCTGTCCTGCAGTGTGTCGAGCGCAAACGCGACGACCACCATTCGGTCGCCGCGCTCCCGGAACTCGCGGAGCGCGGCGCGGCCCCAGTTGCCGGTCGCCCCGGTGAGGAGGACGCGCGTCCTCGTCAGCTCTGGGAACCGTCCCTCCGATTCGTGAGTTGTGCGCACGCCGACTAGACCTCGGCCGGCTGTCGGCTCAGAGCGATCAGCAAGTCCAGGGTCTCCTCGGGCAGACCGACTCCGGGGAACCGTGCGAACTGGTCCATCGGCATGGAGTCGACCATCCGCAGCATGTCCGCTCCCGACTCGGCCGCCTCCCGCTGCTCAGGGGTGGCGTTCGCGAGCATCCCTTCCATGAGCGCCGGCCCGACGACCGGGTGGGCGAAGAACTCCTTCACCGTCGAGGTGCGAGTCAGCTCCTGCGGCGCTTCCGTATCGCCCTCCAGCTCGACGTCGACGCGCGCGACGATGTCTGATGCGGAGCGGCCGATCTCGACCCCGTAGCTGCCGGGCTCCACCCACCAGCGGTGGCCTCGGACGTCCCAGAACCGGAACGCCGTCCGATCCAGTTCGAGCGCGATTCTCCTCGACTCTCCCGGCTTCAGCGTCACCTTCGCGAACGTGCCGAGCTCCCGGGCGGGTCGCCGGACACGCGATGCGGGCGGTGCGACGTACACCTGCACGACCTCCGCACCGGCGACTGCGCCCGTGTTCGTCACGGTGACGTGGGCCACGGCGCGATCGGCCCCGGACGCTTCGACGCTCAGATCGCTGACGTCGAATGTGGTGTACGACAGGCCGTGGCCGAACGGGTAGCGTGCGCCCTGCCCGGAGGTCACGTGCGCCCGGTAGCCGACGAAGACGCCCTCGCCGTACCGCACGGCTTCCTGCTCGCCGGGGAAGGTGAAGTACGACGGTGTGTCAGCGAGCGACACGGGGATGGTCTCCGCGAGGCGTCCCGACGGGTTGGTGGCGCCGGTGAGCACGTCGGTGATCGCCCCGCCGATCGCCTGTCCGAGTGCCCAGCCCTCGACGATGGCATCGACGGAGTCGTGCCACGGTTCGAGGGTGACCACTCCGCCGTTCGCAAGAACCACGACGGTCCGCGGTGCGACCGCGGCGACGGCCTGGATGAGTTCCACCTGTCCTTCCGGCAGGTGCAGATCCACACGGTCGAAGCCCTCCGACTGCTCGCTCTCCCAGAGCCCGGCGAAGACGATCGCGACGTCCGCATCCCCGGCGACGCTCCGTGCATCCTGCAGCAGCGCCTCGTCGGTGCCGGTGGAGGTGTAACCAGTGGAGAATGCAACATCGCCGAACACGGTTCGCAGTTCCTCAAGCGGGATGTCGACACGTGTCGGATTCACATGGGACGACCCTCCGCCCTGGAACTGCGGATCGACGGCCAGCGCCCCCAGGACGGCCAGCTTGGTCTCCGGTTTGAGCGGAAGCGTGCCGTTCTCGTTTCGGAGGAGGACGACGGACTCGGCTGCAGCCCGTCGCGCAAGCTGGTGATGAGCGTCGATATCGAAAGACGCACCTCGCTCCGCCGTCCGCTCGATCAGCTGCCGGAGCCTCTGGATGCTGACATCGATGACGTCCTCGCTCAGCCTGCCTTCGCTCACGGCGGCGACGATGTCCCCGGTTCCCGCGCCGTTGCTGGAGGGCATCTCCAGATCGAGCCCGGCGGCGAGTGCGACGACGCGGTCCTTGATCGCGCCCCAGTCGGAGACCACGAGACCGTCGAAGCCCCACTCGTCGCGCAGCAGGTCGGTCAGCAACCAGCGGTTCTCGGAGGAATAGACACCGTTGATGGCGTTGTACGAGCTCATCACCGTCCACGGCGTCGCCTGCGTCACGATCCGCTCGAAGACCGCCAAGTAGAGTTCGCGGAGAGTGCGCTCATCCACTTCGGCGCTGACGCGCATGCGGTCGGTCTCTTGGTTGTTGACGGCGAAGTGCTTGAGAGAGGCTGCGACGCCCTGGCTCTGGACACCTTTCACCCACTCGGCGCCCAGTACGCCGGCGAGCAACGGATCCTCGGAGAGATACTCGAAGTTGCGGCCGCCGAGAGGTGAACGCTTGAGGTTGACCGCGGGGCCCAGGAGCACCTGCACGTCGAGAGCGCGCGCTTCTCGCCCGAGCGCGACGCCGACCTCGCGGACGAGCTGCGGGTTCCAGCTGGAGGCGATCGCCGATCCCGTCGGGAAACACGTCGCCGGTTCACTGTCGTACACGCCGAGGTGGTCGCCGGTCCGTCCCTGCCTGCGCACACCGTGCGGTCCGTCGCTCAGGACGATCGCGGGTAGGCCTGCCGCGGCGGCGGAGCGGGTGAAGTCCTGGCCGCCGAGCGCTGACGCGCGTTCCTCGATGCTGTAGTGGTCGCTCATTGGATTGCTCCTCTGGTTGTCTGTGTGGCGGGTTGCTGAGCGGGATGCGCGGTACGGGTGAGCCAGCCGCTGATCGTTGCCATTCCGGTGGCGAAGTAGCCGGATCCCGGTCGGTTGAGAAAGCCGTGTGGCGCCTCTGCGACGATCTCGTAATCGACCGGGACCTGGAAGCGGTCGAGCTCGGCGGCGAAGGCTCCACCGGAAGCGCGGAGCGAGTCGCGGTCGGCGTCCACGAGAAGGGTCGGTGGGAATCCGCTCAGGTCGTGCCCACCAGGGAATGCGGTACCGTCGGCCGTTGCTTCGGGACTCCCCGCGTAGTTGCGGTTCATGCGCTCGACCGTTTGAGGTCGGAACTGAGCGATCGCGTGTCGTCCTCGGATCCTGGCTCGGAGCTCATCCTGGATGGGCGGCAGGTGGGCGTGGAAGGCGCCATAGGCCAAGACCAAAGCAGCCGGACCCGGCCTCTTCTCGCGGACGAGCCGGAGCGTGGCCGCGGCAGCCAGGCACGCGCCCGCGCTTGCTCCGCCGAGAATGACCCGCCCATCCATCGCCTCGGAACGGATCTGGTCGACAGTATCCAGAACGTCCTCCAGCGGGATCGGGAATCGTATCCCGCCCAAGACCCCAGGCTTCGTCTTTCGGATGGGACTCCAGCGGGGGACTCGTCGGTAGTCGACGGCGACGACCGGTCGCCCGGTCGCCGCGAGCGCGAGAGCCGGCGCGTGCGATTCCGGCTGATCGAGGCCACCGTACGAGAACGCTCCCCCGTGCAGCCACACCAACGAGTCGGCTCCCGCTAGCGGGGTCTGGGGTCGGTAGCGGCGGATCGGTATCGGGCCGTGGCGACCGTTGACGACATCGTCTTCGATTGCGGTCACGCCGGCACACTCGCCTCGGTGACGGCGTTCTCGAGGTCCTCCCGGAGCTCGGGGGCGGCACCGGGGATGTATTGCAGAAGAAGCTCCAGCGTCATGCCGGCGGCCTCCGGCGCGTTGCCGTCGATCGGGATCCCGGGCAGATGTTTGGCGAAGACTTCGGTCAGGCTCCGCCACACGATCGGGTCCGCGGCGAGGACGTTGAGTGCGGTGTCCATCGAGTAGTCGGGGCGCTCGGCCCCAGGCGCGCTGTATCGCCACGTGTGCGTGCCCGCTTCGACGGTGACCTCCGCCGCTTCCGGATGCAGCGGCAGCCGCACGAGCGCTTCCGTTCCGCTGGGAACGGTCACGTCGACCGTCATGACCCCCTCTTCGATACGCCATGTCACAGCCACCTGGCCGTGCACGGTGTCGTGCCGAGCGGAGGCATGGGTGAGGCCGCCGCCGGGCTGCGGTGCGATCAGGATGCGTCGGTAGCCGGGCTCCATGGCCTGGATGCCGCCGACGACCCGATGCAGCCACGAGCACACCGCGCCGAGTGCGTAGTGATTCAGGGAGGTCATCCCCGACGGGTTGATCGTGCCGTCCGGGCGGATGGAGTCCCACCGCTCCCAGATCGTGGTCGCACCCATGGTGACCGGGTAGAGGAAGGAGGGGCAGCGGGTCTCAGTGAGCAGCGCGTACGCGTCCGCGAGGTGTCCGGTGCTGGAGAGCGCGTCGGTGACCATGGGCGTTCCGGCGAACCCGGTCGAGATGGTGAAGCCTGTCTTGGCGACCAACCGGGCGAGCTCGTCGCCGGCGTGCTGACGCTGGTCCTCATCGAGCAGGCCGAAGCAGATCGCCAGCGCGTACGCTGTCGCGGTCTCGTTCGTCACGCGGCCAGCGGCCGTCACGTACTCGCGTCGGAAGGCGGCGCGAACGCGGTCGGCTAGAGCGGCGAAATGACGCGCGTCGTCGTCCTCCCCGAGGATCGCAGCCGTCTGGGCCATCTCACGGGTGGTCTTTGCGAGGTACGCGGAGGCGACCAGGTGGCGGTCGGTCTTCCCGCCGGCCGGGTTGTCCATCGGCGCGTCGGGATCGAGCCAGTCGCCGTACTGGAAGCCGCTGGACCACAAGCCGTTCTCGTCGAGCAGTGCTTCGACGCTGCGGATGAATGCCGTCATCGACGGATAGGCGCGGCGAAGAATGCCGTCGTCGCCGTACTCCTGATACAGAGTCCACGGGAGGCTCACCGCGACGTCGCTCCACAGTGCGGTCGGCGGCGACGGTGTGGAGAGGATGTCCGGCACGACCCATGGCACGTACCCCTTTTCCGCCTGTTCAGCGGCCAGGTCGTCCAGCCAGGAGCCGACGACTGCGCGCACGTCGTAGAGATACGCGGCGGTCGGCGCAAATGCGTTCAGGTCCCCGGTCCATCCCAGCCGCTCGTCGCGCTGCGGGCAGTCGGTGGGGACGCCGACGAAGTTGTCACGCATCGACCAGACGGCGTTCTCATGCATGCGGTTGACCAGCTCGTTGGAGGTTTCGAACCAGCCCGTCCGGCGCATGTCGCTGTGCACGACGATCGCCCGCAGATCCTCGCCTCGAAGCTCCCCCGGCCACCCCTCGACCTCGGCATAACGGAAGCCGTGGAAGGTGAACCGGGGCTCGAAGGTCTCGGGTCCGCCGCCTGCGGCGGTGAAGGAATCCGTCGCCTTGGCCGTCCGCAACGTCTCGGTGTCGAGTTCACCGTCGGTCAGGGTCTCCGCATGGCGCAGCGTGATCGTGTCGCCTTCCGAAGCTCTCACCGTGAAGCGGACCCAACCGGAGATGTTCTGCCCGAAGTCCACGATCGTCCGGCCGGACGGGCTCGTCGTGATCTCGACCGGGGCGAGCTGCTCCACACGACGGATCGGGTCGGCGGTGCGGTCGAACAGCGCTTCCGACGGCCATTCGAACAGTTCCACGGTCGACCATCCGGAGTCGTCGAATCCCGGCTCGGACCACCCGTTCGGTTCGAGGCGGGCATCCACTGTTTCTCCGTCGTAGATCGACGACGAGAGGATCGCGCCGGTGGAGGAACGGAAGTCCTCGTCGGTGACGACGAGCTGCGCGCCGTCAGCGTATTCGAGCGTGAGTTCGGCCCAGAGGGCGGGGCTTTCGCTGTAGTGGTTGCGCTTGTTCTCCCAACCGAGCCGTCCCAGCGCCCAGCCGTCGCCGACGATCGCGCCCAGGACGTTCTCACCGGGGACGATGAGGTCCGTCACGTCATGGGTGCTCACGGCGAGCCTGTTCCGGTAGGACGTCCAGCCCGGCGCCAGGACTTCGTCTCCAACGCGGCTGCCGTTCACCCACGGCTCGACCAGCCCGACCGCGGTGATGCGCAGAGTCGCAGCGATCAAGCCGTCCGGCGCAGTGAAGCGTCGACGGAAGTAGGGAGCGGGGTCGCCCTCCTTCCCGGTGGGGAAGGCCGGAGTGATGAACTGAGCGGTTGAGAGGGGCACGGATCCAATACCTGTCTGTGAGAAAGCGTCCGAAGGATGAGGCGGGGTCAGCGAACGGACCGGATGCGGAGGACAGCGGTTCCGCCGAGCAATACGCAGGCGGCAGCGACGATGAACAGCAGCGTGTAGTTCTTGCCGCCGGCGGCGGCTCCGATCGCGAGAAAGAGCGGTGCGATCAGGGGGGCGACGGACTGAGGGAGGGATGTGGCGAACCCGACGATGCCCATGTATCGGCCGGCGTCCGTCTCACGCTCCGGGAGGACGTCGAGCAGGAGCGCCTGGTCAACGGCCGCGAACCCGCCGAGACCGAGCGAGACGATGAGGGAGCCGACGATCAGCACAGGCAGCTCGGTGGAGAACGCCATCGTGAGCATCCCGACCGCCATCAATGCCCCGGAGAGGACGACGAACGGCTTGCGCCGCTTGATCTTGTCGGAGAGGAATCCGCCGCCGATAGCGCCGATCGTCGTCGCCAGCACACCGATGCCCCCGGCGGCCGCGATGACCCCGCCGACCTTGTCGACGGAGACGCCCATACGAGAGGCGAAGAAGAACGCGGTGAATGTGGTGTTGAGGGTGAGGCCGAAGTAGAACAGGAACCTGCCCAGCCAGTTCCAGGAGAAGTCCGGGAATTTCCGCGGGTTGAAAACGTACTTCGCCAGCAACGTCTTGGCAGTGAGCCGATCTCCGAAATGCAGGTCCCGGCTGTCGGCCTCATGGACGAAGAGCACGAACAGCAGAACCGAGACGACTCCGACCAGTCCGGGGATCAGGAACAGCAGGAGCGGGTTGCCGGACAGCCCGCCGGCGATGATGACGCCGAACACGGGAGCGATCTGCGTGGCCAGTCCTCCCAGGCCGGCGACCTTGCCACGCTGGGACTCGGGAAGGCGGTCCGCCTGCGAGTTCGTCAGGCCGCTGAGAGCCTGTCCCCAGCCGAGCTGGGCCAGGATCCACCCGAGACCGAGGACCAGGATGGATGGCGCCAGCGCCATCACCAGGAGGGAGACCACGCCGAGGAGCGTGCCGACGATGATGAACGGGCGTCGGCGGCCCAGCCGGGTGCGGGTGCGGTCGCTCGCGACTCCGAGCAGCGGGCCGGTGAGCATGACGGCGAAAGCACCGATGCCCGTGATGTATCCGAGGTACTCGTCGTGCCCAGGAGCCAAGGCGTCCACTCGGATCGCGAGCGAAATCGCAAGCGGTGTGATGAAGGCCATGAACACGCCGAACTGGGCGATCACGAGCAACCAGATGTAGCGGGCGCCGACCTTCGGGAGTTCCGTCGGCGGCGCCGCGGCCTCCGCCGCGATCACCGCCGGGTCAACGGCTGCAGCGGGGAGCGGGGGTGCAGCGACGGGGACCTCATCCGAACTGTTCATTAAGACTCCGTTGTCATGAGAAGGAAGAAGATTACTAGCACGAGCTAGTGGAGCAACTATAAACATGTCCAACTAGCACGTGCAAGTGCGAGATAGAGTCAGGACATCGAAGGAGAGTCTGTGACGAATTCGGAAACCCTCAGGCGCGTGACCGCCGCCGATGTCGCGCGCGCGCTGGGCATCTCCCGCGCCACGGTCGGCTTCGTCCTCAACAACACTCCCGGTCAGACGATCTCCCCCGCGACCCGCGAGCGCGTGCTCGCCGAAGCGAAGCGTCTCGGCTACCGACCGCACACGGCCGCGCGCGCACTCCGGAGCGGTCAGAGCCGCATCGTGCTGCTGATCCTCCCCGACTGGCCGATGGACTACAGCGTGCGCACGCATCTGGATGAGGCCTCGCTGGTTCTCGATCGCGCCGGGTACTCGTTGGTAACGATGACGCCGCACCCCGGCGGGCAGGCTCAACCGCTGTGGGAGACGCTGCGCCCCGACGTGGTACTCGGGATGGCGCCCCTCCCCCGCAAGACGGTCTCGGAGATCCGCGACAGTGGCGTGCAGCACGTGATCGCAGCCGTTCTCGAAGACGAAGCAGGAGCCGCCGCGGACGACCTGCGATACATCGAAGGGCCGCGCATCCAGGTCGAGCACCTCCTCGAGCGGGGCCGCACCACTCTTGCATTCGCCGGCTCGGCAGACCCGCGCATCGCGGACCTCGTGCGCACCCGCCGTGCCCTGGCGGGTAGGACACTGCTGGAACGGACCGGCAGCGGCTTTGCCGCGGATGCGGACATCGACTCGACCAACGCGCCCGAGGTCGTCGAGGGGTGGTTGGCGCAAGGAATCGATGGCATCGTCGCCTACAACGACGACATCGCCGCACTTGTCACCGGCGCCGTTCTCCGCTCCGGACGCACTGTGCCGGGCGACGTCGCAGTGATCGGCCACGACGACAGCCCTCTGGCGTCGCTCTTCGTCCCCAGCCTGACGAGCGTGCGGATCGACACGGCGGGACTCGGCCGCTACGTCGCGGAATTGGCGCTGAGCGCCGTGACCGAAACCGCGAAGCCCGAGGCCGGACCCGAGACAGAGGCACAGCTGGTCATCCGCGAGTCGACCGCGTGACGGTGAGCGGCCGGTGCCTCGCGCACTGACCGACTATTCGGCACCCCCACCGAACCCCACGGTCGACCAGCGCTCCCGAATGCGCGGTCGCACTTGACGACCTGAGACGAGCGCGTGGGTCGCGGGAACCGTTTCACGGGTTCGGACATTATCGAGATGTGAGAAGCGATGACATCGATGAGCCGGCCCTGCTGGCACGCGCTCGAGCGGGCGATCCGGACGCGTTCGGCGACCTGTTCGACCTGCACCGCGACCGCGTATTCCGTCATGCCCTGCGTTTGACGCCGTCGGTGCACGACGCCGAGGACGTGACCGGCATGGTGTTCTTGGAGGCGTGGCGGCGGCGCGAGGTGATGCGCGATGTCGACGGCTCGGTCATCGGGTGGCTCCTGGTGACCGCGAACAACGTCGGCCGGAACTTCTCCCGTTCACGGCGCCGGTACCAACACGTTCTCACCGTTCTGCCCAAGCAGGAGAACGCGCCGGATCACAGTGACGCGGTCGACGACCGGCTGGATTCCGACCCACGGCGGAGCGCTCTGCGGTCGGCGCTTCCGCGCTTGTCGCGGAGAGATCAGGACATCCTCTCGTTGTGCGTCATCGAAGAACTCAGCACGGCCGACGCCGCAGCGGTATTGCAGGTCCCTCCCGGCACCGTGAAGTCACGCCTCTCACGGGCCAAGGCCCGCCTGGCCGGTCTGCTCCACGAAACGACCCCGCTTGTCTCGATGGAAGGAGACTTCCGATGAACGACGACATCCGCTTCGACAGTGGCCGAAGTGCGGCCTGGAGGAATGCCATCGTGGAGGCCGCACGCGCGGACCGAGCCGGGCGCACGAGTACGCGCAAGCGAGTGGCGCTGATCGTCGGTCTGGTCATCGCGGCGCTTCTGGTTTCCGGTGGCGGTGTCGCTTACGCGCTGAGCGCCCACCTGCTCACGCCCACCACGGCGCCGATGGTTTACACCGCGACTCCGGAGGTTCGAAACACGGAGCCTCCGTCCGTCACCCCCGCTCCAACACCGACACCGACGCCGACACCGACGGAGACGTCGGCACCGTCGACCGCCGACTACACCGTGCTGGGCTTCGACGCCGTTCAGCTTCGAGACATGTGTCAGGAAGCAGTTCGAACCAAGTACTCGAGTTGGGAGCAGACGAGCCCTGGTGTCACCGAGTTCGGGCCCCTCACTCCTGACACCCTGAGAGACGCTCAGGAGGACGGCGCTGGTCACGTAGCGATCTTCGCGTCCTCGGTCGGTAACAATGCGGGCGGCCAGCCCCAAGTGTGGATTTGCGAGTTCGAGGGCGACCCGACGAACCCGGAGCTCATCAACGCCTCGTTCCCGGACAGATGACGAACCGCTGAGGCTGCGACTCGGTCGGCTGATGCGGCGTCAGACCGTAAGCAATGGCAGCCGAAATGGGCGCGCTCTTACCAAGCCCCAGCGGACGAAGAGGGGCCGGACAGACCGTCCGACCCCTCTTTCACCGTTTCGTCTGACATCATCACACAGCGCTGAGCGACTTCTCGCTGTCGAGCATCTCCATCTCATCAGCGGTCAATGACAACCGCGCCGCGGTAAGGCCGTCTGCCGAGATCGTGACCTCGACCGTTGCGTCAGGGGCCACCTGCACGACCGCGAGCGCACGACCATCGAAGCTGGTGTGCTGCGCACTCACGTACGAGTCGGCGGGCGCCGGATTCCCGGACCCCACCGCCACCAGGCGTCCCTCACCTTCCAGCTCGACGGTGACCAGCCGGTCGGCGCCGGATACGATTCGACCATCGCTGTCGGCGATTCCGATGCGGACGAACCGGATGCCGTCAGCGGTCTCGGCGTCCACTCCTGCCAGGAGCTGAACCGCCGGCCCCGCCGTGACGAGGGTGTGAGACTCCGCCCGGACACCGTTTCGGATAGCGGTGGCCACCAGCGTCCCCGGTGTGTACGCCACGGGGAACTCGGCTCGGTAAGCGTGTTCACGACCAGCTCCGGAAGTCCCGATCACTTCTCCATTCAACGCAAGCTCGACCTCGTCCGCGTCGCTGTAGACCTCAACAGTCAGCAGAGCATTCTCGTGACCCGACCAGGTCCAACTGGCGAGGCTGTCGCTCCAGGTCCAGGGGCCCGCATAGAAAGTGCCCTCGCGTCCCGGACGGTTCACGGCGATGTACGGTTCGGACCTGAGCCCGAACACGATCTCGCGGTAGAAGGACGCCGGGCGACGGTCTCCGATGAGGTCGAGGTCGCCGCACCAGGCGGCGATCCAGGGAAAGTCGACGCAGAGGGTCGGCTGCTCCCCTTCGGCCAGGTACTGCGGGGCGCCGATGCCGACCTCGCCGAGGTAATCGAACCCTGTCCAGGTGAAGTCGCCGATGACGTGCGCGTTGTCGGTGACGAGGCCCCAGTTGTTGTCGATGTGGGTCGGGAACGTCTCCGTCCCGACGATCACACGATTCGGGAAGAGCTCCCTATCCATCACGTATCGCGCATCCAAGTAGTTCATCCCGGCGATGTCCAACAGCCCGAACGACTCGGCGGTCTTCTCAGTCACCAATGGGGACGACCCGATCTTGTTCATGAAGGCCCCCGGCCCGCTGGCCATCATCGTGTTGATGCCGACCTCTTCATCTGGGCTGCCGTCGCTTTGGGCACCCATCGCCTTCAGATCGTCCATCACGGCCAACAGGCCGTTCACGGCATTGGTCACGAACCGCGTGGGATCGAGCGCTCGGACCTTCTCCGCCAGCGCCCGGCCGGTGATCCCCCCGGCCGGTGAACCGGTCTCCGGGATTTCGTTTCCGATCGAGTACAGAATGACGCTCGGGTGGTTGAAGTCCTTGGCGACCATCGCCTCGACATCGCGTTCCCACCATTCGGTGAAATGGAGGGAGTAGTCGTGTGGCATCTTCCCGGAAGTCCACATGTCGAAGGTCTCGTCCATCACGTACATGCCGAGCCGGTCGCACGCCTCGAGCAGCCCCACGCTGATCGGGTTGTGAGCGGACCGTATCGCGTTGAAGCCCGCCTCCTTCAACAGGCGAACCCGACGTTCCTCCGCGGCGCCGAAGGTCGCCGCGCCGAGGATGCCGTTGTCGTGGTGGATGCACGCCCCGCGCAGTTTGACCATGTGACCGTTGACGCGCAGCCCCCGGACCGGATCGACCTGCAGCTTGCGGATCCCGAATGAGCTATGGGCTTCGTCAATGACGACCTCATCCGACAGCTCGGCGTGCGCGCTGTACAAAGCGGGAGTTTCGGCGCTCCACAAGGCGGGCGCTTCCACTCGCAGCCGCTGCCGGCTCAACGCCGAACCGTTGGCTTCCACGCTCACGGGCACTGTCCCGGTGGCAACCGTCGCGCCCGATGAATCGGCGATGCTGACGCTGACAGACACCGTTGCGCGGCGGTTGCGGGTGTTCGCCACGGTAACGGCCACCTCGACGATGGCCGCGTCCGCCTCGATGTCCGGTGTCGCCACCTTCACGCCGTCGACAGGGATGTGCACCTCGGAGCCGACGTGGAGCCAGACATTGCGGTAGATCCCGGCTCCTGTGTACCACCGAGAGTCTTCCCCGTTTCGCGCTTCGACCTCGATGGTGTTCTCCTCGCCGGGGCGCAGGTGGGTGTCGGCGTCGATCGCGAACCCCGAGTAGCCGTAGGCGCGGTGGCCCGCGAAGTTCCCATTGATGTGCACTGTCGCATCCCGGTAAACGCCCTCGAACTCGAGAACGAGCCGCTTCCCGTCGAACTCGGACGGCACCGTGAAGGTCTTGCGGTATTGGTACGCGCCGGGTGGGAAGAACGCGACGGCGCGATCACCCTCCGGATCCCGGGCCCGGCTGATCTGGGCATCATGCGGGAGGGCGATGTCTTCGAACGGTGCGCTGATGCCGGCCAGCTCTGCGAAAGGGTTCACCTTCTCCCGGTACTGCCAGCCGTCATTGAAGGATGTGCGCTTCATGGGTGCTCCTCTGGTCGTGCGCTGTTTCGATGATGCGTAGTCGGATGGTGTCGAGCACCGAGAGCGTCGCGACACTGTCGGCCAATGGATGGGTGGGATGCTCCGTGAGGCCGGCCATGATCGCCTCTGTGACAGCTGCGAGCATGGGCACGTAGCCGAATCCGTCGCGGGTGAACGTCGTCGTGTCGACCCTTGCGAGGGCATCCGGTATCGGACCGCTGCGCTTCTGGTACTCGAATGCGGACCAGAAGGGTGCCGGGATGGTGATCCAGCCTTCCGTGCCGCTGATGGTCGCCGTGGGTTCCGCGTAGTCGACCATCGACGCGGCCAGCTGGGCGAATCGCCCGTCCGCGTAGTCGAAGGTCATGTGCTCGGCGAGGTCCACTCCGTCTGACCGGATGCGACCGGACGCCCAGACGCGACCGGGTGCGCCGAGGACGTCGAGCGCGAGGGTGACCGGGTAGATCGCCTGGTCCAACAGCGTGCTGCTGGCCCGTTCTGCGCTCCACCGTGGCGACTCCGGTGCATCGAAAGGCAGGCCGAAGGATGCCCGCACGCTGCGGACGTCGCCGATCGCGCCGGAGGACGCTTCCTCGAGTGCTGCGCGGTAGGCGGGGAGGAACCGCATCCACATGCCTTCCATCGCGAATCGACCACTGCGTGCCGCCGCGTCGGCGATGCGTCGCGCGTCGCCCTCGTCGACAGCGATCGGCTTCTCGACGAGGACGTGCTTTCCAGCCTCCAGGGCCGCCACTGCGATCCTCGCGTGGGTAGCGTGCGGGGTCCCGACGTACACAACGTCCACGTCGGGGTCTGCCAGCGCCCGGTGCAGGTCTGAATATGCGACAGGGAACCCGCGTTCGTCCGCGAACGCGTTCGCCTTCGTCTGGTCCCTGGAGACCACCGCGTAGCAGACGGCGCCAGGGGTCAACGCGAGATCGTTCGCGATGAGCTGGGAGATGAAGCCGGTGCCCACGACCGCCCAGTTCAGCGCACCCGCCGACGATGACGTCATCACTGGCCCGTCGCGGCGTTCGCTGCTCGCCGTGCAGCCAGGTCACGCTGGATCTGCGAGAGGTTCTTGTCGATGTTCAGGAACCAGATGATTACACCCATGAGCACGGAGATGATCAGCGGAAGCCAGAGGTACAGGAAGACCTCCATGTTGACGGCTGACGCAGGCTGGGTGGAGACCTGGCCGTTGTAGGCCCCGGCGGCGAGCAGCCAGCCGACGAGAGCCACGCCGAGACCGGCCCCGAAGTTCTGGCCCGCCGTCGCGGCCGAGTACGTCATGCCGTCCAGGCGAACACCGCTCTTCCACTCACCGTAGTCCACGACGTCGGCGACGAGCGCGAAGAGACCAGCGGCAGCGGGGATACCGCCGACCGCCCGCACCAGCCCACCGACGATGACGAGTGTGAGACTGCTCGGATCGATGAGCGTGATGACGCAGCCGAGGACGGTGACCACGGCACCGATCAGGATGAGCTTGCGCTTGCCGAAGCGAGCGATGATGGCGGGCATGAACCAGAGACCGATGATCAGCGGGAGCAGCTGAACCAATCCGAGGAAGCTGTATATGTTCGGGTCGCCGAGGACGTCCTTCGCGTAGTACACGCCCACACCGGCGGTACCGGTGAGGACGTAGTTCAGCAAGAAGAAGCCGAAGGCGAGGAAGAAGTACGGATTGCGGAACAGGATTCCGAGCGACTTGCCCAGCGGCAGCTTGCTTCCGTCGTCCTGCTTGATCGTCCCCCTGATCCGCTCCTTCGTGCCGAAGAACACGATCAAGAATGTGAGTGCCGAGATCACGCCGTAGATGATCGAGATGATCGTCCATCCTGCCTGCCCGCCTCCGTTCGCCGTGATGACCGGGATCGTAACGAAGTTGACGACCAGCGTGGTCACGAGGGCGAAGAACGTGCGGATGACAGTGAGCGAGACCCGCATCTTCGAGTTGCTCGTGATCACAGAGAGCAGTGTGTGATACGCCAGGTTCGACCCGACGAAGCCGACGCCGAGGCAGATGAAGTACATGACGAACGCGTAGATCTCTTTGGCCCCCGTTCCGAGCCCTGCGGGAATGTTGAACAGCAGGATGAACGAGATCACCACGACCGGGGTGGCGAACAGGATCCATGGTCTGGCCTTACCCCACCGGGTGTTCGTCCGGTCGATCAGTGCCCCGAGGACGAGGTCCATCGTGCCGTCCAGCACGCGACCGAACAGCAGCAGTGTGCCCGCGATAGCGGCGCCGATGCCGACGGTGTCGGTGAAGTAGAAGAGCAGGAAGGCCGAGATGGGCGCGAAGATCAGGTTGCCGCCGATGTCGCCGACACCGTACGCGAGCCGCTCGCGGATTGTGAGCTTCTGACCGCTCGCGTCATCAACCGCCTCGCCCACCGCATGAGCAGCCAGGGATGCTGTCAACGACTCCTCGGCACTCACGGCGACCGCCGCTCTCTGCTGTTCCGCCGAAGTCCGGGTTGAATCCTTCGCCATTGTTGACTCCCTCGTCACGTTGGGACCGGTCACATTGCCGGCAAGTGTCACGTGTCAGTGACACGCGACACCTACGGTAGAGCGGGCCAGTGTCACGTGTCAACTCTGATGTGCCAAACTGGTCTGATGACGGTGGATGTGCGGTACGCCCGGCGCGCGACGAGCAAGGACGTCGCAGCGGCCGCCGGTGTCTCACGTTCAACGGTCAGCCAGATCCTCAACGGCGATGACCGGTTCCCCGAGGAGACGCGCGCACGCGTCCTCGAGGCAGCGGAGGCGCTCCACTACCGACCATCACGGGCAGGCAGGGCCCTGGTCACCGGCCTCAGCGACATCATCATCGTTGTCGTACCCAACGCCACCTACGGACCCCACCTGCAAGACGCGGTCGACCGATTGACCAACGCGACCTCGGGAGAGGGGATGAGCGTCGTCGTGCGCTTTGCAAACATGCAGGACGACGCGACGCTGACCTCCGTTCTGGATCTGCGACCGGCGGCGATCGTCGACTTCGGAGTCTTCAGCAGCGAACAGCGCAAGCGCATCGAGGCCTTCGGAACGCGCGTCGTTCCACGCCGAACCCCCATCCCCGTCGATGCCGACCCGGACCCCATCGATATCCACGTCGGACGGATCCAGGTCCGCGAACTGCTGCGTACGGGACCCCGACGACTGGTGTACGCAGCGCTCGACGACAAGCGGCTCGATCCCTTCGGACCGCCTCGACTCGACGGCATCGAGCGCGAAGCCCGCGAGCGCGGCCTCGACGCCCCCCTCACCGTGCGTATCCCCCTCGACACGGACGGGGCCACCGCAGCGCTCGGGGCGGCCCTCGCGGCGGATTCCGTTCCGCTCGGCATCTGCTGCTACAACGACGACGTCGCCATCGCCGTTCTCGCCGCCGCGCGGGTCCTCGGCCTGCGAGTGCCCGCAGACCTCGCCCTCGTCGGAGTCGACCGAACTGCTGTCGGCCAGCTGATCACCCCCCGACTGAGTACGGTCTCGGTGAACCAGCCGCTCATCATGGACACCCTCGTTCGGGACCTCGCCATGTTGTCCACGCGCCGGCCGGCACCGGACGCCCTACCCGCCGAACTGGACCTCGACAGCGTGGTGGAGCTGGTTCGCGGGGAGACGACCTGAAACTCGACGCCTAGAACGCGCGCTTCAACGCGCTGCGCGCGGCGACGCCGTCCGCTATTGCCCCGGCGTCAGTGTCGTCGGCGGTGTGGCTACATCTGACTCGACGACGACCGAAAGAACCGCAGCGTCGTCCACCGGCTCGGAGAGTGCGAACGTGATGTGGGTAGAGGTCCCGCCAGGCACCTCATCTCCAAGCAGCGTTTGGCCATTGTCCGTGACTCGCACGCTCCGCGCGGTCGTCGACGGACCGAATCCGTATCCCCAGATGTCGATGACCCGACCTGCGCGAGAGACGCGGATGATCGAGGGTCCGGCCACAAAGAGCCCCGTGTATGGCGGCGTCACGACCCCCGCGGCGGTGAGAACGCAGATCAAGATGGGACTCTGCGCGCTGGCCGGGGCGAGCCCGCCAGGCACCCGGGGTCCACACCCACCAGGCGATCACGGGAGCCCCACGACCATCGGCGAGCGGTTGGTTCCGTTCCGGCCACCTGGCCGCACCTCTGTGGCGGGAGATGATCTGCGAGATCAAGAGCAGGTCGAGAGTCACCCATCTGTAAGGTTACGCCAGCTGATGGTTTGGGGTCGGCCGCGAGAGGCCGGGTGGCTCCCACTTCTTCTCCTCCAGATTCGTGCGAAAGCGGAGCTCAGCCGGTTAGTCGGGGCCCGTGGCTTAGGGCACGCGAATAGGCCGGCGCCACCTGTGGCGACCGGCCCATCCCTGGGCGGCGACTTTACCGCCCACTGGCTACTGCGTTTCTAGCGGCACCAGGGCAGCCCTCGGCTCATCCCGGAGTAGCTGGTCCCGTAGGACCGGCAGACGGTGTCCCAGGTGTAGTACTTCTGGACAGTGTGGGGGAACCCTGCTCGCCACGGCATGACCCACCATTTGCAGGTGACTCCGCTGTTTTCCTTGTAGGCGTTGATGTATCCCGACTGCCCGGAGGTGATGCCGATCGGTCGAATGTTGTAGCAGTACTGGTACCACTCGGGGATGAACTTCGTCTTGACCTGGCTGTGCGAGACGGTCGAGGCAACGGTCGTCGATGCGAACGACGGGGCTGCCGCCAGCGGCGTTACCGCCAATGCTGACGCGATCGCGGCGCCGGCGACGAGCTTCTTGAGCGTGTGCATGGTGCGTGCCTTCTTTCGAGCTAGGACGGTGGCGGACGGTGTGGCGTCGTCGGCGCCTCGGTGATCCCTCCCATCTAGTCTTTTCGGCTGCCGACACCTCCAATCTGCCGTGTCCTCCTTTTGGAGGACATACCTTCAGGAGCTTGCGGCCGCTTCTTGTTCTGTGCGGCTACGGGTAGCCAAAGTAGAATCAACCCGCGATCATTGCGGCTATGAGTGACAATGGTGGCCGGACGACGAAAACCCTGGGCATGCCATGCATCGTGTGCGGTGAACCGACGGAAGTCCTCAACACGCGGCGAAGGCCCCCAGAGTCGGAGGTTCACCGACTGCGTCAGTGCCGGCTTCATCACACCTTTCGGACCACAGAGACCCCGAACGCGCCGAGCCTAAGCGCCTTCGCGGTCCGGCGTTCAAGTGACGGGCAGCTGGCATCCGAGCCATTCAGCAGGACGACCCTGAGCAATGACATCTACGCAATCCTTTTCAAGAAGAAGGGCCCCTTGGACGTAAACGCCATCGAGGCGCTGGTGGACCGCGTGATCCGGCGTATCGACCGCGAGCTGCCCACCACTCGGACCCGTTTGACAGCCGAGGAGTTCCGTCGCCACACAGCGATCGTCGGGGCGATTCCGGACGTTACGATTTCGAACGCCGTGGAGGAAGAACTGCGGAGCGGCGACGGAGGCTCGTTTCGCGTCGCGGAGCTCCTTTATGTGATGGCGATCCACGGTCGAAATGACAACCGCGAGGGATGGGCTGACGCGAAGTCTGTGATGTCCTGGGTTCGCCAGCGCTACCCGGGGATTAGTCCTCGCCCGCAACGGGGTCGACTCGGAGAACAGGGCGCGCCTAGCCTGGCCGCGCCTCGTCGCATGATGTGGAGACCCGAGGTCGTCATGAAGCGAGAGGGAACCAGGCCTCCCTTTCGGGTGAGGCAGCTGCAGAAAGGCATCCAGGCAGCGTTGTGGGGACGGGAGGACGCGGAGGCTAAGGCAATGATGGTTGCCCATCTAGTACTGAGTGATATTCGAGGCCAAAGGGTGGTTCAGTCCACGCAGTTGTCCGCCTCTGTTCTCACCCATTTGCGCCGGGTGGATGATATCGGCTACCTCCGTTGGTCGACCATCGTCAAGAACATTAGGGGGGTCGAAGAGCTCACCGAGGAGACCGCCGACTTGATCCACATCCCGTCACCCCGGCTACGTGTCACCAAGGATTGGCGTCGATGGGCACGCTCGCAACACGCTAGCCGGGGAAACCTCTAAGAGCTGGCTCCTGGAGTCACCGGTTCGTCAGCCTCATCCATTCCCAGCAGCCAGCCGACATGCCGATCGATCAGTTCGACGTTGTAGGAGAGCTGGGGCGCTGGCGACGCAGTCGCCAGGTGCCGGAGAACTGGTTCGAACTGGCGGCTGATTTGGTCAACTGCCTTCATAACCCCGGTGATTAGCAGGTCGCTGAGCGGGCCAGGTTCAGCAAGCCAGTACCCGGCTGTGGTCACCATGAATCCCCATAGCGCCGCGATATTGATCCCTCCGGTTCTTTCTATGATCGTCGCGACCGTGCCAGGAGCGATTGTGAACCATGTCCTCTGATTGCGGCGTCCGTCGCCGAACGACGCGACGTCCAGCCCTTCCGCGTGGATCAGGTTCCGCAACTCTGTAAGGACGGTCAGCACCTGCCAGGCTTCTGATCCGCCGGAGAATATTGCTCCAAGCACAGGGTCAGCGTCCTTCACCGCAGCTCGCCATTTCGGCTTCTGCCAGCCAATCCACTGCGGGTTTTGGGTGCCGAGCTCGAACAACTCGTCGGTTACCTTCGCAAGCGGGTCGAGAACTCCGACCAGGGTCGTCAGCAACACCTCGAACTCACCGAGTATGTCCTCCGCCACCCCTCTGTCGTGCGCCTGATTAGAAAGCATCCACAGCCGGTCGCGCCGCTCGAAGGATCGTCGCGCTCGTCGAAACGCGGAGACTCCGTTGCCATACACGCCCTCGCGCGCTCCCGCACCTTCGACCGCCCCAATGTGGCGCACAACGTCGAGGAACCTCGGAGCGAAATGAAGCACGGCCGCTTCGTAGAATCCCGACTTGGTCGAGTTGAACTTCACCCGGTCACCTCGGCTCCGGATGAACTCCCCGCGCGCCCGGAGATAGAGCCCGATCAGTGGGAGCGCTTGCGAAGGGGAGGCCACGGTGGCGCCGTACGCGAACCGGTTCTCGGAGCTGAGGATAGGCTCGCGAGCAGTGACGAGTATGTCAGCGCCGATGCTTTCAGACGCGGCGACCAGGAGAGCGTCCCTATGCGCTTGAGCCGGGGCAGTGGAGCCATTCGATAGAGCTTGTGCGCCGACCATGACCATCTCTGTGAAGACTGCGGTCTGTCGAACAGTTGCCTCGTCCGCCACCGAAACTGTCCGGGTCTTAAGGTCGGACTCGTCGTCACTAACGGCAACCCAGCCGACCGGATGATCTGGGAGCCAGTCGCCACCGAACCTCTGCGTGTCCGAGGGTGCACCGGCATCCGAATACCGGAACCACTGGACGGTGTCTTCGGGAAGAAGTCCGCCGAGAAGACCCTGAGTGTCGACCTGCTCGGGATCCGGGTTCACGGTGTCGAAATCGACGATGACGACGAGCTTTCGGGCCGACCCGTCAGCGCCGTACAGGGCACCGTCTAGGTGTGAGCTTGGCAGGCCGTCCGTCCGCATCGGAATCACGCCCCCAGCATGCCACCCGTGCGAGAACCGTCCCCCTATGAAGACTCCATCGCGAAAGACCGTGGCAAGTATCCGCTGTGCTTCCTCTCGGGACACTACAGCGCAACCAGAAAGCTCGGGTCGACAGCGGGTGGCCCGCACGGCGGTACACCGCCAGTTCGCTCAAGCCGACGCTCGGAAGAACGAAGCAGCGCGCGGGCGGATGCCGACAGGTGAGGGCGCCTGGTCCACGCGTCGAGCGAACTGCACCACTGACCTCGCCCCTGTCGCGGGGAGAGGACGCTCCGAAGGCTGGGGCTACTTCGGCACCTTTTTCAATCCCATGCGTCGGACGTCCCTGTCCAGCGCGTCGTTGGGCTCCCACGGTTCGTTGAGGTAGACGGTGTCGATGACGGAACTGTTCTGGTCGACGACTATGCCTAACGCCGATGTCAGATGTAGCTGGTGTTTCTTGGCGGCCATGTATCGCCGAAGTGATTGGCCGGCGGTGGGTTTGTTCGGCCCCGCAGCGAGGAAGTAACCGATGGACTCCTCTACGTTGCTGAAGGTCATTATGGCTGTGTGAACGCGTCCGTCGCGGGCTGTCCGGGATGCGACTTCGAACGCGTGGTGGGCAAGTTGCAGCTGGGCGTCCTCCGCGGCTCCCATTAGAGTCGCAACTGCCCGGAGGCCCGGTTGGTGTGCGGTGGAGAGCTTATGCAGTATTTTCCCTGTGATGCCGACCTGTCGCCGGTGTGGTTTGGGAGCCATCGTCGCCGATTGTCCCTCTTCGTAATACATCCATGCGTCCAGCTCATCTGTCATCGTTGACACGACTGCCCGCTTTGGACGGCGCCGGTATGCGCGCAGGTCTCGGCGGTGGGGTTTCCCGGTGTTCGGGTACGCACGATAGACGGCGTGGGGGTCAGCTTCGAAGTAGAGTCCGCCGGCCATGAACCACATCAGCAGATCCAGTTCATCCACACCTGAGTACGTGCGAACACTCTGCGTGTCGGTGCGGCGTCGCAGGTATAGAAGAAATGTGGCCGGGTCTTCGATGAGGCGACCAGTCATTTCCAGGTCGTGCAGCGACACAATCCAGGGTATTTCTGTGTCCCGGAGCAGCTCCGCGCGCACAAGTGCGTCAGCGGCGATCGCAAGGGGTCCGAAGTCGTCGAGGCACACGACGATGGTTCTCACCTCACGGATGTGGGAGAGGTCAAGCCATTTTCCCTTTCTCAGCCATACGCCGCCATTGCCGAGTATGAGGTTGCGGAGACGGTGCGCTTGCTGAGACGCCTCACCAATCGTTTTCTGCAGGTCTGTTGCCACCCTGACGGTGCTGCCGCTTCGCGCGCGGGGTGTGATCGCTCCAGCCTTTGCCTCGACGCAGATTGCCAGGTCGCCGACCACGTACAGGGCGTCTGCCTCGACGAGCGCGCCGGAGGCGTTCGGGTCAGAGCAGTTTCGTGCAAGCGCTCCGGGGTCTGTACCCGCTTTCGGCGCGTAGTAGTTCATCGATCGATACTGTGGGCCAGCGCCCAGGAGGGCTGTGAGGTGAGCGGTCGCTAAGTTCTCCAGCAGCGCATCTCGATGCTTCCGGTACGTCTCCCACCGTTTGGCGTATTGCTTCAGTTCGTCTTCGATGCGGCGTCGGAGGATGTCGTTCGGGATCGGTTCGGTGAGGATGAAGTATCGGCCCGATCCGTCGGTGATGATTCCAGTTCCGCCGATGTAGTCGACGCCGCTGATGAGCTCGTCGATCAGCGTTGCTGCTGGCTTGCTGGCTGGTCCGATGGCATAGACGGCCAGGATCGCTTCGATCACCGTCTCGGACAGTCCGGTCATGGAGACAATCGAGTTGATGGTGAACTCGTTGTGTTGGGCAGGGTGACGCATCGCCGCCAAGGCGCTTCTGGTGGCCGTTTCCGCTTCCGGTTTCCCGAGATGGTCGGCGGCGTGCTGCATCGCCGTGATCATGCTGGCGACGGCTGTGCGGTACGCGTCGCTCAGAGCGTTGCGAAAAGTCGTCAGATCGCTGTAATTGAACCCGAGAGCGTGTGTGAGGGCGTCTCGGACCTGGGGTGGGCCGAACAGCTTCTGATGTGTTGATTCGGCGACGGATTTGTATTGCTTGTTCCGCACCAGAATTTCCTGGACACGCAACTGGTGGGTCAGTTCGCTGATTCCGGAGCTGTCAGGTATCGGTGCGCTCACGACGGCGAGGTTCAGGATGTCGCGTGCGTACGCGTCTAACGCCTCGGCCGATTCGACGATGGAGTCGAGGCCTCGGGTTTCACCCGCCGCGAGACGGGCAGCGACTGTGTCCGAGGCGAGGCCGAGCAGCGCTGCGACCTCGATCGCGGCGACGACGCTTGTGGATTCGCTTTCCTTGAATCCGTCCAAGCCGGGCGATAGTTCCTTGCGACGCACCAACTCGAGCAGGTCAAAGAGGTCGTGCTGCGCTAGGAGCCCGATTATGGCTTCGGTGCGTTCCGTTACGCGTCGGTAGAACGTCTTTCGAGCTCTAGCGGTCATCGCTCGGGAAGCCGCCCGAAGGGCCGGTCTGAAGGGATTGAGCGTCAGCTTTCGGGTCATCGCTTTCAAACTTAGGTGTGCCCCCTGACACCCGAGTTGATGGAAGCAAGCTTATGTGCGTCGCGTCCCCGGTGACGCGTAGAGTTCGCCGGGTCTGAGTCGCGCCTGGGCATCACGGCCGGGAAAGCCTTCGCGCTTATGTGGTCTCTAAATTGGGGTGTGGACTGGTCTGTTTGTCGACGGAGAGTGCTGCGCTAGGCGCTAACAATGTCGGCCGTGACGAACCTCTTATCATCGCCCAACGCACCTAGACCGGCTAACGCGACCCGTCACCTTCCACTGAATGCGCCCAATCGGGGGCGTTACTCAGCGTGGCCAAGCACGCAATCAACGCGGCAGCGCCGCAAGGGCAGGCGGCACCCTGCCCAAAACGCAGTTAAACGACTTCTTCCCGAAGCGATTTCCGCCCTTGGCTTCCGTCAGACGGGTTCTAAACAGCCCCACAACACAAAACGGCTCCGCAAAAGCGGAGCCGTAACTGTTTTCAGCGGAACCTTAGAACGAAAACGGGAGAACCTTAGATAGGCCCATCGGCGGAGACGGAGGGATTTGAACCCTCGGTCCCCTTACGGGGACTCCACCTTAGCAGGGTGGTGCACTAGGCCTGACTATGCGACGTCTCCAGCGCGACCGCGAACGGACGCACGACAGCCATCATAACGGACGCCGCGGGGGTGCCCGGACACGGTTCTCTCAGGCGCCGACGGGGACGTGTTGCGCCACGGTGCCGAGGATCTCGCTGACGAGCAGGATCGACCAGACCATCGCCAGGACCATCGTGACGACGTACGCCGCGATCGCCACCCAGAGGGGCGCCAGCCCGCGGCCGTCGGCGACCTTGCGCACGATGACGCTGCGGCCGATCGGGTAGACGATCCCGAGGAACGACCACGCCCAGTGGAAGGGTCGCTCCATGCCGCGGCGGACGAGCTCGCGGTAGTCCAGCCAGGAGAAGACGATCGTCGCTGCCGAGATCAGCCAGCTCACACCCATGACCACGAAATACAGCGGGCCGCCGAGCAGGGCGAACGGGTCCGTCAGCACCACACCGGAACCATCGGGCGCGGTACGGAACATGGCCTGCGGGTGCAACAGGAACAACAGCAGTCCGGTCACCACCGGTGCGACCGCGACCAGCCAGATCCATACCGTGTACACCGCGGTGCCCGGCGCGAGCGGGCGGCGCGGCGGAGGCCCGTACGGGGACGGCGCCGCGTACGAAGACGGCGCCACGTACGGGGACGGCGCTGCCGGTGCGAGCTGGTCGCCCCAGCGGGAGCCGTCCCACCAGCGCAGCGCGCCGGACCCGTGGGGGTCCGGATACCAGCCGGCGGCGGGAGGGACCGGGTCGGTCATCGTCGGATCAGGAGTCGTGGCCGACGGCGGGCTCGCCGACGAACTGGTGCGACTCGCTGGCGAGCTCCGGCCAGTCCTCGGTGTCGGCGATCCGCACCCAGGAGCCCTTGGCCTCGCTGCGGCCGGCGGGGACGGCGGAGGCGACGTCACGGCCGACCAGGTCGGCGGCGCGGCCGGTGGGGAGGTCGACCACGAGGTCCGTGCCGTCCAGGTACGCGAACAGGCGGCCGTGCACGTGGAGCCCGGTGGCGGTCACCGACACGTCCAGGTCGGGGTCCTCCAGCAGCTGTGCCGCAAGCAGCTCGAACGACGGTACGGGGCTGTCGGTCATGCGAATCATCTCCCTCTGCGCCCGGGGTGGGGCACGTTCGAAACCTTACCCGGTTGGTGGAGGGTCAACCGAGGAGCGCCTCGTGGGCGACCTCGAGCAGCCGGCCGGTCCGGAACTCCTCGTGAGCCGTCACCGTGAGCACGGCGCCGTGCGCGTCGTCGACGACGACGTACTGTCCGTAGCGTCCGTCGAATCGCCACAGGCCCGACGGACCCTCCCAGGTCGCGATCCCGTAGTGGGCGGAGGTGCCGTCGCTGCCGGTGTCGCGCCAGTCCGCGTGCATCCCGTCGATCCAGGCGGCGCTCACGATCCTCGATCCGCGCCACTCGCCGCGGTCGCGCAGCACACGGCCGATGCGGGCCAGCTCCTCGGTGCGCAGCTGGAGGCCGCTGCCCGCGACGATCCAGCCCAGCGGGCACCGCATCCACTGCGGGTTGTCGATGCCCAGAGGATCGAACAGCCGCGGGAGCAGCCAGTCGCGCACGTCGCCCACGGCAGCGCCGAGCATCCGCATGGCCACGTAGGTGCTCGCGTCCGAGTAGAGGAAGTGCTCCCCCGGACCGCGGGTCGGGAGGCGGAGCATCTCCTGCGCCAGGTCGGCGCCCGGCACCGGCTGGTCGCCGAACCACTGGAAATCGATGCCGCTCGACATGGTCAGCAGGTGGCGGAGCGACACCGCTCCTACCCCGTCGCCGAGCTCCAGCCCGGGGAGCGCCTCCGCGACGGTCGTGTCGAGGGTCAGCACGCCTTCGTCGACCGCGATGCCCGCGGCCAGCGCGCTGACCCCCTTCGACACGGAGTACACGTTCACCCGGTCGTCGCTGCGCCAGCGGTGGTCCGCCTCGTCGTCACCCACCAGGGCGTGGGCGCCGTACGCGCCCAGCCCTTCCCGATCCACGGTGCGAACGAAGCGGTCCAGGAGCTGGTCGGCGGCAGTCATACCCTCATTCTGACGGCGCCATCGCCTCGAGAGCGATGTTCAGCTGCAGGACGTTGACGGTCGGCTCCCCCAGGTAGCCCAGGTCGCGCTGTTGGACGTGCTTCTCGACGAGGGCACGCACCCGGTCCGTGCTGATGCCTCGGGCCTTCGCCACCGCATCCACCTGGAGCAGCGCGTACGCCGGCGAGATGTGCGGGTCCAATCCCGATCCGGATGCGGTCAGCGCGTCGGGCGGGATCTGGCCGGCGCTGACGCCGTCCACCTTCTCGATGACCTTCGCCCGCTCGTCGATCGACTTCAGGAGGTCGGGATTGTTCGGTCCGAGGTTGCTGCCGCTGGACGCGCCGCCGTCGTACCCGTCGCCCGCTGCAGACGGTCGGGACTGGAACCACTGCGGCAGCGGGTTCCCCTTCTTGTCGGTGAAGGACTGACCGATCAGGCTCGAGCCGACCACCTTCCCGTGCGCGGTGACGGTCGAGCCGTTCGCCTGCGCGGGGAGGGTGAGCTGGCCGATCCCCGTGACCGCCAGCGGGTAGGCGACGCCGAGGACGACGGTGAAGATGAGCAGTGCCCGGAGGGCGACCCAGTACTGGCGCCCGGTTCCCCGTGTCGAAGCATTCATGATGAGTTCCGTTCCGATTTTCTAGAATCCGGGGATCAGGCTGACGACCAGGTCGATCAGCTTGATGCCGATGAAGGGGGCGATGATGCCGCCGAGGCCGTAGATCAGGAGGTTGCTGCGCAGCAGGGCCGAGGCCGAGGCGGCCCGGTAGCGGACACCGCGCAGTGCGAGCGGGATCAGGATCACGATGATGATCGCGTTGAAGATCACCGCCGACAGGATCGCCGACGACGACGAGTGCAGCTGCATGATGTTGATCGCCTGCAGCCCGGGGAACACCCCGACGAACATCGCCGGGATGATCGCGAAGTACTTCGCCACGTCGTTCGCGATCGAGAACGTGGTGAGCGCACCGCGGGTGATGAGCAGCTGCTTGCCGATGCGGACGATGTCGATCAGCTTGGTGGGGTCGGAGTCGAGGTCGACCATGTTGCCCGCCTCCTTCGCCGCCGAGGTGCCCGTGTTCATCGCGACGCCGACATCCGCCTGCGCGAGCGCCGGGGCGTCGTTCGTGCCGTCGCCGGTCATGGCGACGAGGTTGCCGCCCTCCTGCTCTTTGCGGATGAGGGCCAGCTTGTCCTCCGGGGTCGCCTCGGCCAGGAAGTCGTCGACCCCGGCTTCGGCGGCGATCGCGCGGGCGGTCACCGGGTTGTCGCCCGTGATCATCACGGTGCGGATGCCCATCCGGCGCATGTCCGCGAACCGCTCGGTGAGCCCCGCTTTGACGATGTCCTTCAGATAGATCACGCCGAGGATGGTGGCGTCGCCCGTCGCGGACTTCGTGGCGACGGCCAGCGGGGTGCCGCCGGCTTCGGAGATGTGCAGCACCTTCTCGTCGAGATCGCTGAGGATCGAGGAGGCGACGGGAGTGGACTCCTGCGCCCACGCGACGACCATCGACGCCGCCCCCTTGCGCACCTGCGACCCGTCGGCGAAGTCGACGCCGCTCATCCGTGTCTGCGCGGTGAACGGCACTACAACGCCGTCGAGGGTTCCGGCCTGAACGAATCCCTGCTGTTCGGCGAGCGCGACCACCGAGGATCCCTCCGGGGTGGGGTCGCTCAACGATGCCTGCGCAGCCGCCTTCACGAGCTCACGCTGGTCGACGCCCTCGACCGCCGTGAACTCCGCAGCCTGCCGGTTGCCGTAGGTGATCGTCCCCGTCTTGTCGAGGAGGAGCGTCGTCACGTCACCGGCCGCCTCGACCGCACGCCCCGACATCGCGAGGACGTTGTGCTGCACGAGCCGGTCCATCCCGGCGATGCCGATCGCCGACAGCAGCGCGCCGATGGTCGTCGGGATGAGGCACACCAGCAGGGCGACCAGAACCGTGACGCTCGGTGCGGCGTTCGCGAACCCGGCCGTGGGGCCGAGCACCAGGACGACCACGACAAAGACGATCGTGAGTGCCGCGAGCAGGATGTTCAGGGCGATCTCGTTGGGAGTCTTCTGCCGTGCTGCGCCCTCGACCAGCTTGATCATCCGGTCGACGAAGGTCTCTCCCGGCTTGCTGGTGATCCGCACCACGATCCGGTCGGACAGCACCCGGGTGCCGCCCGTGACCGCGCTGCGGTCGCCGCCCGACTCGCGGACCACCGGTGCGGATTCGCCCGTGATGGCCGACTCGTCGACCGAGGCGATGCCCCAAACGATGTCGCCGTCCCCGGGGATGAGTTCCCCGGCCGTGACGACCACGACATCCCCCAGGCGCAGCTCGGCCGAGGGGACCTGCGCCACCGCTGCGGCGAGCGCCGCCGCATCCGCCTCGGGGTCGTAGTCGGCGACCCGGTTGGCGACGGTCGTGGTCCGCGTCTTGCGGAGGCTGGCGGCCTGCGCCTTGCCGCGGCCCTCGGCGACCGACTCCGCCAGGGTGGCGAAGAGGACGGTCAGCCACAGCCAGACCGCGATCGCCCAGGTGAAGGCGAGCGTGGTGACCGTGCCGCCGGAGGTCTGCCGGCCGAGGAACGGCTCGGCGATCGCCAGGATGGTGGTCAGCGCAGCGCCGACCTCGACGATGAACATGACCGGGTTGTGCCACATGTCGCGGGGATCGAGCTTGCGGAACGCGCCGGGGAGCCCGGCCCAGAGCTGGCGCCCGTTGAAGGCGCCGGTGGGCGCCTTCCCGCCGTGGGGCTGGTTCTGGCCGCGGTCCTCCGCGGTGTCGGTGAGAGTGGACATGATCAGTGAAGCCCTTCCGCCAGGGGACCCAGCGCGAGAACGGGGAAGTAGGTGAGTGCGGCGACGACGACGATCACGCCGACGACGAAGGCGACGAACAGGGGTCGATGCGTCGGGAGGGTGCCGGTCGTGGCGGGCACCTTGTCCTGAACCGCCAGCGAGCCGGCGAGCGCCAGGACGAACACGATCGGCAGGAACCGGCCGAGGAACATGGCCGTGCCGAGCGCAGCGTTCAGCCAGGGCGTGTTCGCGGTGAGTCCGGCGAAGGCCGACCCGTTGTTGTTCGCCGCGGAGGTGAACGCGTAGAGCACCTCGGAGAAGCCGTGCTGCCCGGGGTTCCAGATCGAGACCTTCTCGACGTTGTCCTTGATCGCGGGGATGGCGAAGCTGAGCCCGGTGCCGAGCAGCACCAGTGTCGGCGTGATCAGGATGTACAGGCTGGCCAGCTTGATCTCCCGCGACCCGATCTTCTTCCCCAGGTACTCCGGGGTGCGACCGACCATCAGGCCGGCGAGGAAGACGGAGATGATCGCGATGATCAGGATGCCGTAGAGCCCCGCGCCGATACCGCCGGGCGCGACCTCGCCGGTCATCATGTTCAGCATCGTCATCATCCCGCCGAGAGGCGTGAAGCTGTCGTGCATCGAGTTCACCGCACCGGTGGAGGTCAGCGTGCTCGTCGTGGAGAAGAAGGTGGATCCGAGGATGCCGAACCGCTGCTCCTTCCCTTCGAGCGCACCGCCCGCGGCCTGGGTCGCCGTCCCGGCGCCCTGCAGCTCGAAGAGGGTGAGCGCCACGAGCGACACGAGGAAGATCGCGGACATCGCGCCGAGGATGGCGTAGCCCTGACGATTGTCGCCGACCATCCGGCCGAAGGTGCGCGGCAGCGAGAACGGGATCAGCAGCATGAGGAAGATCTCGATCAGGTTGGTCCACGCCGTCGGGTTCTCGAAGGGATGCGCCGAGTTGACGTTGAAGAACCCTCCGCCGTTGTTCCCGAGCAGCTTGATGGCCTCCTGCGACGCCACCGGTCCGCCCGGGATCGTCGCCGATCCACCCGTCAGCGTGCTCACGCTGGTGAAGCCGTTGAAGTTCTGGATGGCGCCGCCGACGATCAGGATGACCGCGAAGACCACCGAGAGGGGCAACAGGATGCGCAGCACGGCGCGCGTCGCATCCACCCAGAAGTTGCCGATGGTGCCGGACCTGTGGGCGGCGAACCCGCGGACCAGCGTGATGGCGACCGCGAGCCCGACGGCCGCGGAGAGGAAGTTCTGCACCGCCAGCCCCGCGATCTGAACGGTGTACCCGACGGTCACCTCCGGCGAGTAGGACTGCCAGTTGGTGTTGGTGACGAACGAGATCGCGGTGTTGAACGACAGCCCCTCGGGAACAGCGGGCAGCCCCAGCGAGTACGGGAGCACGGCCTGCGCGCGCTGCAGCGCATAGACGAGCAGCACGCCGAGGATCGAGAACGCGAGGACGCTGCGCAGGTAGACCGGCCAGCTCTGACCCACGCGGGAGTCGACGCCGATGATCCGGTAGAACCCGCGCTCGATCTTCAGGTCTTTGCGGGTGGTGAAGGTCGCGGCCATGTAGTCGCCCAGCGGGCGGTATGCGAGGCCGAGCAGGAGGACGAGCGTGGCGAGGAACGCCACGAACAGCCAGAAGGTACTCATCGAATCCGGCATCTCTAGAACTTCTCCGGCTTCAACAGGGCGTACACGAGGTACGCGATCGAGGCCAGGGCCGCCGCGGCCGCCAGCAGGTCGAAGAAGATCACAGCTTCTCCACCCCTCGACCGACCAGGGCGACGATCGCGCCGATCGCGACGATCCCCACAACGCAAATGAGGTCCAACACGGAATCTCTCCATCCGGGTCAACCGCCTCGCCGACGTCCGGCAGGGCGGTGAGGACTGGCGGCACGCCAGAACCCCGGACCTATGTAAGTGCGGTGGGGAGCGCAGAGCGGCGGTCCTAACGCGATCCATACGGCGCGCGCCGGAGTCCTAACGCTTTCCCTCCGGCGGTCGGCGTGGAGATTCCGTTAGGAGTGCTGCGGGCCGGTCCGGAGCGGCGTAGAACCGTCGACTATGACACTCACGCACATCCTCCCCAGCCTCCGTGGTTCCGTCCCCGACCCGATCGGCCGGGACCTCTGGCCGGAGTTCACGATCACGACCCTCAGCGATGTCACGGTGGCCGGCGTCTCCCTGAGCCGGCTGGCCGAGTGGTGCGGAACGCCGTGCGTCCACACCGCCGCCGCCGTGGTTCCGGGCACGGGTGGGATGCCCTCGTCCGACGAACTCGCCTCGGTGGTCGTCTCATGCGTGCTCGAGGTCGCGACGGCTGCGGACGGATCGCTCGACGTGTGGATCGATGCCCGGCTCCCGGGTTCGGCACTCGTCGGCGAGCTGAGGATGATCGGACGCACATCCACCGCCTGCCATCGGCGTGCCCGCATCCACGACGCAGGGACGAGCACGCCCTCCCCTGCGCTGGAGGAGGTGGTGTCGGATGTCCGCGTCGGCGATCTCGTCGTCGTTCCCTGCCGTGGGGCCGCACGGCTCCGCGAGGTCGACCCCGCTCGGCGCCACCTCGTCGCGACCGTCGAGGGCTCCCCGGCCTGGAGCTCCGCGATGTGCGGTCGATGACCAGTCCGGCCGTCAGCACCGTCAGCATCCCGTTAGGTTCTGGATCGCGGCCGTATGGAGATCGCAAGGACCGGATCCGCTCGCGTCGCTCCGGCGCATCCTGGACTCATGAACGAGTTCGTCCGGCGTCTCCTCGAGGGTCGAGCACCCTGGGGAACCCTCGATGTCTCCCCGGCCAGCCGGGGGATCTGGCAGCAGGTGCGGTTGACGGTCTACCCGCCGGGGATCACGCACGCCGAGCGGCGCATCCTCCATCTCGCCCATGTCTGGCCTGTGGGGGGTGGCATCCTGTGCCTGTTCGCCCTCGTCTTCCTCGGCAGTGAGAACCCCGCGCTGAGCCTCGCTGCCGCGCTCGCCCTCTACGCCGGTGGTTTCCTGATCCTCTCCCGCCTGGCTCGCGACCTGCGCTCCCGATGCCGCGCCGTGACCGTCACCTCGGAGTACGTCCACGGCGAACTGTACGAACACGGCGAGGTCGCGCTTCTCCGTGTCAGCGCCGAACGGTTGATGACGCTGGAGGCGAAGCGGAGGCATGGAGAGGTCGATCCCGTCAGCTATGAGGCCGAGTGGTCCGACGTGTTCGGCACTCTCCCCGTCCGCACCTCTCGGATGCTCCAGCGCCGCTGACTCCTTCGGATCCGAGGGATTACGACCGGCGAGCCGGAGCGCCGCGGGACGCCAGGACGTACGCGGGGATGGCGACGCCTGCGACCACGAGGTGCATGAGGGCGAGCGCCAGAACTGCTCCCGACGTCGTTCCCGGAACGAAGCGCAGCGTCGCCAGCAGGACGTCCGGAAGGAAGGACGCGACGACGACGATCGGGACGACGATCGTCAGTGCCCGCCGCGGGTTGCGGGCGCAGCGACGGATGAGGACCCATCCCACCCAGCCTGCTGCGACTCCGAGCACCGTCATCGACGCGTAGGCGGGAACCGTGAGCGGGCCGTAGGCGGACGAGACGCCCAACGCGTGAGCGAGGGAGGCGATGACGGCGTTCAGGCCGATCACGATCAGTGTCGCCACGATGAGGATGGTCGCCGCGCGGGCTTTGGATGCGGACGCGACCGGGGTGAGGGTTTGCGTAGTCATGAGCACCTCCGTTGTGATGGAGTTACGGTTCCGAGTGGTACCG
The DNA here is from genome assembly GCF_004362795.1 of Leifsonia sp. 115AMFTsu3.1. Classification (NCBI taxonomy): domain Bacteria; kingdom Bacillati; phylum Actinomycetota; class Actinomycetes; order Micrococcales; family Microbacteriaceae; genus Leifsonia; species Leifsonia sp. 115AMFTsu3.1. The sequence continues at coordinate 161,360 of NZ_SNYB01000002.1, read as the reverse complement.
TAATGGGATTACGGTACCGCCAGTTCCCGAAAGGTACAATGGCCTCCTATGTCCGATGCCTCTGCGAACCCGGTGGGCCGGCCGCGCGATCTGGAGCTGGAGTCCCGCATCCTCTCGGCGACGCAGGATCTGCTCATCGAGATCGGCTACGGCGGCACGACGATCGCGGCGGTCGCGGAGCGGGCGCACTGCGGAAAGTCCGCCATCTACCGCCGATGGGAGACCAAGGCGGATCTCATCGTCGCCGCAGTCCGGGCATCCCGGCCCCGGTCAGCCCCGCCCGACACGGGTTCGCTGCGCGGTGATCTGCTCGCAGCGGCCCTGCACTTCGCCGGGTCCGACGAGCGCTCCGGCCGGGTGCTCGCCAGCCTGCTGAGCGCGATCGGCGGCGATCCGGTGCTGTACGAGGCGGCGTACCGGGAGGTCGGTCAGCCGCCCGTTCTGGCATTGACCGCTGTCATCGAGCGCTGGATGGCGGAGGGCACGGTCCAGAAGGACGTTCCCGTCGGGCTGATCGCGGGCATCGTGCCGACCGCGGCTTTCGGAAGCGTCGTCCTCCGGAAGCAGTACCTCGATCGGGAGGCCGTCACCGAGCTCGTGGACCACGTCCTCCTGCCTGCACTGCTGCGCCCGTGAGCGACGCGGGCGGACGAGGACGAGGCGTCAGCGGACGTCGGCAGTCGTGGCGTCGATCATGGACACAGCCACGCCGCTGCTGACCGACCGCACCCTCCACACGCTGCCGCTGCCCACGACCCGAAGACCCCCATCGCCGACGATCAGCACGGTGCACTCGTCGACGCCGAGGGCACCGTCGATAAGCCCGGACTCCACGGCGGCGACCAGTCTCGAGAGCGTGCCTCGCTGTGCCACGTGCGGGTCGACCGAGCCGTCGACGAGTCCGATGCCCGGCGCCACCTCGAGCTCGATCCCGGGCTCGGACGGGTCCTCCGGGCAGACCAGCCGGCCGCGGATGCGGGAGCCGCCGCCGAGCGCTCGCTCGGCGGCCACCATCGCGCCAGCCGAGACGCCGAGGTAGGGCACGCCGGCTGCGACCTGGCGGCGGAGCCCGCCGAACAGGGGTTCGAGTCCCTCCCGCACCGCTTCGACGATGCCGCCGCCGACCAGGATGCCGTCGACCTCCGCGATCGCGCTCGGCGACAGCTCCTCGCCGCCGTACGAGCTCGTCACATGCGCCTCTACCTCGCCGGCCGCCGCGAGCACCCGGCTCAGCACCTCGGCCCGCTCCGGACCGCCGGGATGGATCGACACGATCGCGACCCGAGGCACCGTGCGCCCGACATCGCGGGCTCGCGCAGCGGCTTCAGCGAGGAAGGGCGCGTACAGCGGCGCATCCGACGGTTCCAGTGCACCGCCGCCCAGCAGGTGGACGCTCATCCCGCAACTGTACGGCGTCTCGCGCCGCGGGAGACGAGACCCGTCAATACCGGGTGGCGTCGATCGGCCGCACCCGGACGGCGACGATCGAGGGCAACAGCCCGGCGAGTGCACCGACGCCGACAGCGATCAGCATCCCGAACGCCGCTGCGGAGAGGGGGAACGCCGGAACATCCTGAAGACCCTGGCGGTGCAGGAAGCCGATGACGACCGGGTTCTCGAGCGCGAGGATCGCGACCATCACCCCGATGACTCCGGCGACGGCGGTCGCGACGACGCTCTCAGTCTGGCCGAGGCGGCAAGTCGCACTCCGCCTCCAACCCCCAAAGACACATTTGACGGTCGGCTCGCCGCGCGCGACCATGGCGGAATGTCAACTCTCGAGGAGCTTCGCGCGACCGCCCATCCCATCCGTCTGCGGCTGCTGTCGTTGCTGACCGGCGCCGCCATGAGCGCCGCGGAGGCCGGCCGCGAGCTGGGGTACTCGCAGGCGACGGCGAGCTATCACCTTCGGGTACTGGAGCGTGCGGGGCTGGTGCGCGTCGTCGAGGTCGTGCGCCTGCGGGGAGGGGAGGCGAAGCGCTACCGGCACGAAGCGTCGGCCGAGCCGTTCCTCCTCCCTCCCGCGCAGCCGACCTCGGCGGCGCTGCGGGAGGAGCAGGCTGTGTACTACGACGCCCTCATCGAGGAACTGCACCGCCGTGCGCGGCAGCGCGCGGCCGGCCCGTCGGTCTCCACCGACGCTGAGCTATGGGTGGACCCCGAGGTCTGGCGTCGCGTCGTCCGCCGGGTCGGAGAGGCGTCGGCGCTCATCCACGCCGCAGCGCAGCGCCCGCGCACCCCGGGAACGGTACCCGTGTCGATGACCGTCGCGCTCTTCCCGCTGAGGCGTCCGTGACCGGCCAGATCGCCGCGTCGACGGCTCCCGCGACGAAGAAGCCGAGCCCGCTGCGCCACGCACCGTTCCGCTGGCTACTGGCCGCCCGCACCATCGGCATCGTCGGCAATGCCGTCGCCCCGATCGCACTGGCGTTCGCCGTGCTGGACCTCACCGGCTCCCCCGTCGACCTGGGACTGGTGGTCGGCGCCCGGTCCATCGCCAACGTCGCGGTGCTCCTCTTTGGCGGCGTCATCGCCGACCGGCTTCCCCGCCGGCTGGTGCTGGTCGGCACCTCCGTGGGCGCCGCGCTCACCCAAGGCGTCGTCGCCGCCCTCGTCCTGACAGGGACGGCGGCGATCTGGTCGCTCATCGCCCTGAGCATCCTCAACGGTGCAGTCAGCGCCGTGAGTCTGCCTGCCGCGGCCGCGATGGTGCCCGAGACCGTCCCCGCGGATGTTCTCCGCCCGGCGAACGCGCTGCTTCGGCTGGGGCTGAACGGCGGGACCATCCTCGGCGCATCGGTCGGAGCGGGAGTGGTCGCGCTGGTCGGTCCGGGCGTGGGGCTCGCCGTCGACGCGGCATCCTTCGCTCTGGCGGCCCTGTGTTACGCGCGGATGCGGCTTCCTCACCAGGCACCGCGGCCCGCGTCGGGCGGATCGGTCCTCTCAGATCTCCGCGAGGGTTGGCGGGAATTCTCCGGCCGCCGCTGGATCTGGATCGTCGTCGCGCAGTTCACCGTCCTGAACGCCGCCTACGTCGGCGGATCGACGGTGGTCGGACCCGTCGTCGCCGACGCATCGTTCGGCCGCGCCGGATGGGGTCTCGTCGTCGCGGCGCAGGCCGTCGGCCTCGCGGTGGGAGCAATCGTCGCGTTGCGCTGGCGCCCGCGCCATGCGCTCGGAATCGGCGTCGGACTCATGGCCGTCACCGCCCTTCCGCTCGCGGCGCTCGGACTGCTGCCGTCCCTCCCCGTCCTCCTGATCGCGTTCGGGCTCGGCGGGATCGCGATGGAGCTCTTCTCCATCGCCTGGGACCAGTCGCTCCAGACCAACGTCCCGCGAGATGCGCTCTCGCGGGTCTACTCGTACGACATGGTCGGGTCGTTCGTCGCCGTTCCGCTCGGCGAGACACTGGTAGGGCCGCTCACGCAGTCCTTCGGCACCGTCCAGACGCTCCTGGGATGCGCACTCGTGGTCCTGCTCGCGTCGATTGCGGCCGTGTCGACGCGCGGCGTACGCGGCCTGACCACGGACCCTCCTTCTATTCGAGAGTGATCGCACGCGCCGCTACTCCCGGAGCGTGAGCCAGAGGGCCGCCCACTGCTCGGCGGTGAGGTCGCGCGGCAGGGCGGTCTTCGGCACGGCGGAGCGGGAGAGGGCGCGGTGAGCGGTCGCCGGGCTGACCCGGGCGGCGACCTGAATGACGCGTTCCAGCGTGCCTCCTCTGCCGCAGAACACTGCGCGAACGAACGTCTCGTAGGGGCGGCGATCGGCGTGTGGCACGAGCGGTGATCCGCGGCGCGCGATGGTGAGTATGCCGCCATCGACGCTCGGGCGAGGCGTGAATCCCCAGCTGGGGATCCTTCCATGCAGCTCGAAGGCGAACCAGGGCGCGCTTTGCGCGGTCATCATCGTGTGCCCTCCGACCCCGGCTCGCTTCCTCGCGACCTCCCATTGAGTCACCAGCACCGCCCGCATCCACGTCGGGTGCCCGAGGAGACGACGGAGGATCGGTGTGGTGAGGTGGAACGGGATGTTACCCACGATGACCGGAGTGTCCAGCGCGTGATGCAGGGCGTCCGCGTGAACCACCCGGACATTCGGGAGGGTCCGCGCGAGCCGGCGCACACGATGTTCGTCGATGTCGATCGCCGTCAGCGGTCGACCGGTTGCCGCGAGCGGTCGCGTCAGGGCGCCGTTGCCGGCACCGAGTTCGAGGATGGGGCCTCTGGTCGCTCCTACGAGGGAGACGATGGTCGCGATCGAGGGGGTGTGTGTGAGGAAGTTCTGGCCGAGTTCGTGTCGGCCGCCATGCAGAGAACGAGGCATGAGCGTGCTCCAGGAAGTGAGGTGGAGCACCTGTGGAGGGCGGCGTGGGTACGCGGAAGCGCCCGTCCGAGGTGCGGTTGACGTCTCGGAAGGACGGCGCGCTTATGCGAGCAGGAGCGAGCGCGCCGTCAGGCGCGGCGGTCGCGGATGAAGAAGAAGCGCCCCGTCACGAGTGCGCTGGAAATCGTTCCCACGCCTCGACGGTAGCAGGAGTGGCGGCCGGATGGGGGCGGAAGACCTTCCGGTAGGCGCCGGGGGTGACGCCGAGGGCGTGCGCGAACTGTGCCCGGAAGTTGCTGGTGCTCGGGAAGCCCGTCTGGGCGGCGATCCGATCGACGGTGTAATCCGTGGTCTCCAGCAGTTCCTGGGCGTGCCGCAGACGCACACCGGAGACCCACTGCATGGGACTCTGGCCGGTCTCGTCTGTGAACCGCCGGGTGAGCGTGCGCGCGCTCACGCCGGCCTCGGCCGCAAGGTCCGCGAGCGTGAGCTCGCGGTGGGCGTTCGCCTCGATCCAGGTCAGGATGTCGCGGAGGGCCGATGCTCCGGCCGTCGGGCGGTTGCGGACGATGTACTGCGCCTGCCCTCCGGGGCGGTGCAGCGGGGCCACCGCCAGGCGGGCGGCGTCCGCGGCGACCGCCATCCCGTAGTCGCGCTGGATGATGTGCAGGCAGAGGTCGAGACCGGATGCGGCGCCGGCGGAGGTCAGAATGTCTCCGTTGTCCGTGTAGAGCACGTCCGGGTTGAGCCGGACGGCGGGAAACCGGGACGTGAACTCGTCCGCGGCGAGCCAATGCGTCGTCGCATCCTTGCCGTCGAGCAGGCCGGCCTCGGCAAGGGTGAACGCGCCGACACAGATCGACGCGATCCTGGTCCCCTTTCGCGCGGCCGAGCGGAGAGCCGTCAGGATCTCCGGCGGCGATGGTCGCGAGGGATCGTTCCGGCCGGGGACCACGATGAGGTCGGCGCGTTCGAGCACGTCCAACCCCTCGTCGAGCTGCACGCGCAGAGGCCCGGCCTGCACGGACTGCCCGAGACCGGCGACGACCACCCGGTATCCCGGCCTCCCGTCCGGCAACCGCACACGACCGAAGGTCTCGATCGGGGTGGCCAGATCGAATGCGATCGTATCCGGCAGAGCGAGCACGACAACGCTGTACATACCCGAACTATACCGAGGATGAGCGCTTGGCGAGATTCAGGCAAAGATTGGCCATATGGCCATGGTGAACGCCCCGGATGTCCGAACAGGATCGAAGGAGAGCTCCACGAGAGGAAACCCGCCATGCCCCAGCCCCGTGCCCCGTTCGTGCTGTTCGACGGATTCGACCCGCTCGACACGGGGGGTCTTCCGCGCACGCCCGCCAGCGGCGAACGGACCGGTGCATGAGCGCGTTCCTCCTGTCCGTCCACGTGCTCGCCGCCATCCTCACGGTCGGCCCGGTCGCCATCGCCGCGAGCATGTTCCCGCGGTATGCCCGCGTCGCCCTCGCGTCGCCCGGCGACACGAAGAGTGTCTCCGTGGTGAACCTCTTGCACCGGATCACCCGCGTCTATGCGGTGATCGGAGTGCTCGTACCGGTGTTCGGCCTGGCGACGGCGGCGAGTATCGGGGTGCTCGGAGACACCTGGCTGATCATCTCGATGATCCTCACCGCTCTCGCGGCGGCCCTGCTGATCGCGTTCATTCTTCCCGCCCAGACCCACGTCGTCCGCGCCGTCGACTCGCCGCAGGAGGACGACTCCGCGGCGCCGAGCAGCACCGCCCGCCGGCTCGGGATGTTGACCGGAGTGTTCAACCTGCTCTGGCTGATCGTGGTCGTCTTGATGATCTACCGACCCGGATCCACGACGGGAGTCGGGCTGTGAGTCCCCGGCGCATCCTGCAGATCGTCGGCACGATCGAGCTGGCCACCCTCGTGGTGCTGCTGGCTAACCTCGTCACCGTTCACCTGCCGGAACTCTCGCGCATCCTCGGCCCGGTGCACGGTCTCGCCTACACCGGCACGGTCATCACGGCCGTCCTGCTGTCGAAGGGGCGCCACCGGGTCTGGCTGTTCTCGCTGATCCCGGGCATCGGCGGCCTCCTCGCCTCCCGGACCGCCTCACCCGCGGCGATCACCGCATCCGGAGGCGACTGAGGCTCCCCATAGGATCCGCGCGGGAGCGAGCACCCCTCCTGGTCGTCGGGGAGCTGAATGCGAAGGGTCCCGCAACTCCCCCGTGTTCGCAGACCTCCTCACCATCACCATCGTCCCGGGTCCATGGTGCCGTCATGGTTGAACATGGAAAGGGCCACCCGGACAGGCTTCCGAGAGGCGAGGAACCGATCGCGGAAGTCACAGCCGATCGATTGGATGAGGATGGCCGGCATGCCGGTCGGCTCGTTCTGACGCCGAACCGGATCTACTTCCTCGACGACGAGCACAACGGCGGCGCCCACGACGACATCATCGATCACATCCGTTTCCAGGGTGCCGAGGTGACGGGTGACGACGCCGTCGGCACGTTGGCGCTCAGTTGGAGCGACCAGGGAAAGGTCTACGAGGGCAACACGATCGAACTGGGCGCCTTCAAGAAGGCGATCGACGACCAGCTGAACCCGTAGCCGACAGAGCTACGCGGGGCTGTTCCGCGAGCACCCTGTCTGCGGAGGGCGTGGGATTCGAACCCACGAGACATTTCTGCCCACCAGTTTTCAAGACTGGCTCCATCGGCCGCTCGGACAGCCCTCCCGGCGCCGGGCGAACCCGGCGTCGCCCGATTCTAGCGAACCCGGGCGACGGTGATCACTCGGAGAACGGCTTCGAGCAGGTGTACTGCGCCGCCGTCTGGCCGTGCACGTCCGACGGGAGCTCGACCGAGCCGCCGCCGGCGGTGCCCGAGTCGGTGCCGGTGGCCGGAGCCTGGGTCGCCGGAGGCTGGGTGGCGGGCGCCTGCGTCGCCGGCGGCTGCGTGGCCGGGGTCTGCGTGGCCGGAGCGTTCGGGTCGGCCTGGGAACCCACGCCGGTGTCGCCCGTGAGGGTGACCGGCTGATCGTTCTGCAGGGCGCTCATCAGCTGGTCCGCAGCATCCGTCGTCGGGGCGACGCCGCCGTCCACATAGTGGTTCGGGTACTGCACGAACACGACCTTGCTGATGTCGATGTTCTTCAACGCCATCGCCATGGAGACGATCGTGGTCGGGTTGTTGAGGCTGTCGGAGAGCGTGATGTTGCTCGTCGCCGCCTTGGCCAGCCCGTACAGCTTCACCGGGTTGCTCAGCACGTCGGCGCTCTTGATGGTGCGGACGAGCGACGACAGGAACACCTGCTGGTTGCTGATGCGGCCCAGGTCCGAGCCGTCGCCGACGCCGTGACGGGTGCGGAGGAAGGCGAGCGCCTGCGAGCCCTGGAGCACGTTCTGGCCGGCCTTCACATCCAGCCCCGTGTACGGGTCCTCGATGTCTCCCGCGACACAGACGGGCACCCCACCAACCGCGTTCGACATCTCGATGACACCGTCGAACTGGATCACACCGGCGTACGGGATGTTGAGGCCGGTCAGCTTCTCGACCGTGAGCACCGTACACGCCAGGCCGCCGTAGCTCAGGGAGTTGTTGATCTTCTGGCGGCTCATCGAATCGAAGCTGCCGCCCTTCGGGTCCGGGCAGGACGGGATGGAGACGAACATGTCGCGGGGGAAGCTGACGACGGTCGCGTTCTGGTGGTCGGCCGACACGTGCAGCAGCATCGTCACGTCGTTGAGGTTCTCCTCGCGGTCGCCGTATGCGGTGTTGCCGCCACCGCTGTCACTGCCGGCGAGGAGGACGTTGAACGCACCGTTCATGGCGCCGACGCCCGGCGTCGTCTCGTTGCCCTTCGCGTCGACGAGCTTGACCGACTTCTTGACGCTGGCCACCACATCCACCGCCGCGTAGGCCGCGAGCGAGACGCCGGTCACGCCGAAGATGGCGACGACCGCGACGAAGATCTTGAGGAGTGCTTTGAGCGGATGGTGCTGCTTCAGTCGACCGTGGCGGACCGCTGGTCCTGCCGCCTTCTCCTGCGCTCGCGCTTGCGCGCGGGTGTGCATCTCGCTCATTCACTTCCTTCCGGCCGGGTGTGCGCACGTTCACAGGCGGGCGCCTGGAAATGAGCGCACGCCGTCTTAAAGGGTGGCACGGGAGGCTGGCAATGCTCTGGATGGGCGCGCGTCGTTCCGCGCGAAGGCCTCCCCCAGACCGAGGGGCGCTCGGTCAGAGCGCGTCGAGGACCTCCGCGACGCCGTCGTCGACGACCGGTGCGGTCGACCGCGTGGCGACCGCCTTCACCTCGTCCGGCGCCTGACCCATCGCGACCGCGAGACCCTCGGCACCCGCCCAGGTGAGCAGCTCGATATCGTTGCGGCCGTCGCCGACCGCGACCACGTGCGACCGCGGGATGTCGAGCGCGTGCCGCACCCGCTCCATCGCCGTTGCCTTGCTCACGCCGTCCGGCGAGATGTCGAGCCACGCGGTCCAGCCGATGGCGTAGCTGACGCGCTGGAGGCCCATCCGGTCGACGATCGAGAGGAACTCCTCGGTGTCGTGCTCGGGCGACACGACGACGACACGGGTCGCGGGATGCTGCAGAAGCTCCTCGAACGGCACCTGCTCGGCGTTGACCAGCTCCCAGTCGGTCATGCCCTCGGTGTACCGGCGGAACCCGGTCGGCCCCTCCACCATGAAGCTGCCGCTCGGGAGGTGCGGGCGGATGGTCTCCAGCACTTCGGTCGGGTCGAACACCTCGATGAACTCGCGCCGGTAACCGCCCTCGAGGGTGTCGTCCCGTTTCATCGTCAGCGCGCCGTTCGCGCAGACGACGAACTCGCTGGTGAGGCCGAACTCCTCGTGGATGGGCCGCGCCGTCTCCCAGCTGCGCCCGGTGGCGAGCATCACCTCGTGGCCGGCATCGCGGACTCGGGTGACGGCTGCGCGCACGGCGTCGCCGACCGTCTCGTCTTCATGGATCAGCGTGCCGTCGACGTCGAGCGCGATCAGCAGCCGGGAGTCGTCGCTCACGAACGCGTCGGCTCCAGCAGCTCCAGTCCGCCGAGGTAAGGGCGCAGCGCCTCCGGCACGCGCACCGACCCGTCCTCCTGCTGGTGCGTCTCGAGGATGGCGACCAGCCAGCGCGTGGTGGCCAGCGTCCCGTTCAGGGTCGCGACCGGCGCCGTCTTGCCGCTCTCGGTGCGGTAGCGGATGTCGAGGCGGCGTGCCTGGAAGGTGGTGCAGTTCGAGGTCGAGGTGAGCTCGCGGTAGCGGCCCTGGGTGGGGATCCACGCCTCGACGTCGTACTTGCGCGCGGCGCTCGAGCCGAGGTCGCCCGCCGCCGTGTCGATGACGCGGTAGCTGAGTCCCAGCGCCTGCATCATCTCCTCCTGCCAGCCGAGCAGCCGCTCGTGCTCGGCCTCCGCCTCCTCCGGGCGGGTGTAGACGAACATCTCCAGCTTGTCGAACTGGTGGACGCGGATGATGCCGCGGGTGTCCTTGCCCGCCGAGCCGGCCTCGCGCCGGTAGCAGGTCGACCAGCCGGCGTAGCGGATGGGCTCGTCGACCTCGATGATCTCGTCGGAGTGGTAGCCGGCGAGCGCGACCTCGCTCGTTCCGGTCAGGTAGAGGTCGTCGTTCTCGAGGTGGTAGACCTCGTCGGCGTGGGCGCCGAGGAAGCCGGTGCCCTGCATGATCTCGGGCTTCACCAGGGTCGGCGTGATCAGCGGGATGAAGTCGTTCTGCAGGGCCTTGTCGAGCGCCATGTTCATCAGCGCGAGCTCGAGCCGCGCTCCGATGCCGCGCAGGTAGGAGAAGCGGGCGCCCGCGACCTTGGCGCCCCGGGCCATGTCGATCGCGCCGAGCAGCTCGCCCAGCTCCAGGTGGTCGCGCGCCTCGAACGGGAACTCGGGGATGTCGCCGACCGTCTTGAGGACGACGAAGTCGTCCTCCCCGCCCGCCGGGACGCCGTCAACGATCGGGTTGCCGATGCTGCGGACCAGCTGCTCGAACCGGGCATCCGCGTCGTTGGCGGCCTGCTGGGCCTCCTTCACGCGACCGGCGAGCTGCTGCGCCTGGGCGACGAGCTCCTTCTTCTGCTCCTTCGGCGCTTTCGCGACCTGCTTGCCGAACGCGTTCTGCTCGGCGCGGAGTTCTTCGAAGGCCGTGATCGCCGCGCGGCGCTCGATGTCGGCCTGGATGGCCTCGTCGACGAGCTGCACGGAGTCGCCCCGGGCCTCCTGGGAGCGCCGGATGATGTCGGGGTTCTCACGGAGAAGTACGGGATCGATCACCTGACCAGCTTATCGACCGATGCCGAACAGGTAGCGTGATGTGCGTGAACGGACGGGACGGGGAGCAGCGCCGTGTCGCCGCCGTCATCTACAACCCCGTGCGGGTCGACGTTCCGCGCATCCGGGCGGCGGTGGAGACCGCCGCTACCGGCCGGTTCGAGCTGCTCTGGCTCGAGACGACGCCGGAGGAGAGCGGGCAGTCCCAGGTCGGCGAGGCGCTGGCCCGGGGCGCGTCCCTCGTGCTCGCGGCGGGCGGCGACGGCACCGTGCGCGCCGTGGCTGAGGCACTGCGCGGACGGGATGCCACCCTCGGCATCATCCCCGGGGGCACCGGCAATCTTCTGGCGCGGAACCTCGGCATTCCGATCGCGAGCGTCGAAGCGGCGTGCGCCGTCGCGTTCAGCGGCCGCGAGCGGCGGATCGACATCGGCATCGCCGTGGCGCACCGCCCGGACGGGTCGGCGACCGAGCACGCGTTCCTGGTGATGGCCGGTGTCGGGATCGACGCGGCGATGATCGCCAACGCCCGGCCGCAGCTGAAGCGCCGCTTCGGTTGGCTGGCGTACGTCGACGCGGCCTTCCGTGCTCTGCCGAAGGCGTCGAAGGTCCCGGTGCGTTACCGGCTCGACAACGGACACGAGCGGTCGGCGCACGTGAGCACGATCCTGGTCGCGAACTGCGGCGCGTTGCCGGGGAACATGGAGCTCATCCCGGACGGCGAGCTCGACGACGGTCTCCTCGACGTGGCGATCGTCCAGCCAGCGACGGTATTCGGCTGGCTGGCGATCTGGCGCAAGGTGACCTGGGAGAACCGCGTCCTGCGGAAGTCGAGCATCGGTCGCCGGATCATCCGTTTCACCGACCGCGCGATCCGCACCCGGCTCAGCTACCTGCGCGGAGCCTCGGTGCAGCTGGCGGTGGATGCGCCGGAGCCCTTCGAGTTGGACGGGGACGCGTTCGGCGAGATCCTGCGCCTCGACCTCCGGGTGGACGAGTTGGCGCTGCGCGTGAAGGCTCCGGGCATCCCGGTCGGCTGACGCGGCCGCCGCCCCGGAATCCGGGAGGGCGACCGCGCCGCTCGGCCTACGCCTTCGGCGTCAGGGTCAGCACCTGCACCGCGCCGGTCGCCGTCCGCAACCGCACGGTGTCGCCCGGCTTGACCGTGACGGTCACGTGGTACACCCGGGTGTCCTCACGGTTCTCGAACCAGACGTACCAGCCGTGCTCGCCGTTGACGTTCGCGACGTACGACCCGTTCACCTCGGCCGCGACATCCGGCGTGGTGTGCAGCGTAGCCAACGGAACGTGGATCTGCAGGTCGGCGGAGGTCCCGCCGAGGGAGACCAGCGCGCCGGTCACACCCTGGAAGTCGCGCGGCGCCTTCAGCACCGCGCCGACGGCCCGGCCCTGGTAGCCGAGGCCGGCCAGGTTCGGGTGCATCGAGGTCGGGGAGAGCACGAAACCGGAGAGGGTGATCCCGTCGATGTACGGCGTCGTGCTGCAGACCGAGTGCTCGGCGGTGTCGGCCAGCAGCGAGACGTATTCGGCGCCCGCGGCGTGGACCGCAGCCTGGGTGCGGGTGTCGAGGGTCGACTGGACGCCGTGGAAGTAGTCCAAGTCAGTGGTCGCGAACGGCAAGGCCGGCTTGCTCGAGGTCAGCGGCGAGAAGCAGCCTCCTGCGGGTGTGTGGGCGGCATCCGGCATGAGCGTGGGGTAGCCCACCACGACGACGCGGGCGTTCGGCGCCTTCGCTCGGATGCGGGTGACGGCCTCGCCGACCGCCGGAGCGACGGCCCCGGCCGCTTTCGCGCTCAGGGTGTCCACGCCGCCGACCGTGTACTTCTCACGGCACGACTTCTCGCCGCTCCACAGCGGACCGTCCGCGGAGGCGGCCAGGCACGAGCGCAGGATGGCCGAGAACCCGAGGTCGTTGCCCCCGATCGAGAGGGTGACCACCTGAGTGGATGCGCTGAGCGCGTCGGTCTGCGCCGGGATCGCGCCCTTCGCGGCGAAGAGGTCGGGGATCGTCGCGCCCGAGCAGCTCTGGTCGTTAGCGATCAGCCCGGCACGCCACGCGGCTGTGCGCGGGTAGTTCGCCACGGACTGGAGGCACTCGGGGTACGCGCCCGTCAGGTGGTCGAGTGCCTGGCCGGCGACGTACGAGTCACCGAGCGCCACGTAGGAGCCGGGACCGGGCGTCGCGGCGGCCCCCTGCGCCGGGACGGCGACGGCGGCCGCGGCCAAGCCGAGGACGGCGGCCACGGGCCAGGCGCGCCGGGCTCGCCTCCGTCTCGGCGATCGTGCGCTGGTGTTCGGAGGGGTGTCTCGATCCATCTGTGGACTCCTTGCCTGTCGAAGGTGGCTTCACCTGGACAGAGAGGTCTACTGATCGAATCATGACGAGGAACGCCCGAAGTCGCGCCTATAGAGCGGAAGTCGGGCGCAAAAGGAACAGGCCGAGCGGGCGAGTCAGCCCACCCCGCGGAGCACGCACAGGGTCTTCGACGTCGGGGTGAGCTTCGACGCGACCGTCCACCGAGCCTCGGTCTGCGGCTCGATCGCGACCTTCGTGTCGCCCGTCCCGAGCACCGTGCCCTTGTCGCTCGTGAAGAAGATGGTGACCGTCAGTTCGACGGGAGCGTCGGTGGTGTTCTTGGCCGTCCCGGCCGCCTTCCAGCCGCCGTCCGCCTTCTCGCACGACGAGACCGTGACGGCGCGGCGCAGTTCGGGAGTGTTCGGTACGGCGGTCGGCACGTCCGTCGCCTGCTGAACCCCGGCGGGCAGCCCGTTGACGTCTGCGGCGGCCGACGGCGAGGGGGTGGCACTTGGTGCGGGCGACGCCGTGCAGCCGGCGAGCAGCGGGAGGGCGGCCGCGAGCGCCAGCATGCCGACGGCGAGTCTGCCGGGGAAGGGAGTGCGGCGCAACGTCACGGTGGATCCTCTCTCGCGTCGGTCCGACGGGTCGTCGACATCGTCGAGAGCCGTCGGCCTGGCCGCAGTGTATGGCGACCTCCGCGCGCTCCGAGAGACAGCTGTGCCCGACGTCATCCCGCCGGGGCGTCGTCCTCCGGAATCGCATCCCGCATCCGCCGACCGGAGAGCGCGGTCAGGAACAGCAGGCCGACAAGGGTGAGCAGGCCGACGGTGATGAGCGGCCCCGCGAGCATCCACCCGAGCTGGGCGAACACCAGCGCGCCCACGTCGGTGCTGGGCGTCGGGCCGCTGTACGACGACGTCACCGAGACGGCGTAGAGCACGATGCCGAGCACGACGAACCCGCCGCCGATGAGCCAGAGGGCGAGGATGAAGGGGTTGCGCCGCGGGTTCAGCTCGACGCCCGCAAGCGAGCCGGCGGAGGCGACCACGACCGTCTGAGCGGCGGGTGCCCCGGCCTCCAGCGGATCGGGCAGGGCGGGGCGGCCCCCATCGAGCGAGAGCGCCGCCTCTTCGTACGGAGTCAGCGGTTCGGACGGCGTCGCGGGCGCAGCGTCCTCACGCGTTCGCAGCAGCGACGACGGCCGGCGGTAGGCCGAGTCGGGAGCATCGGCGCGGACGCGCGTGCGGGCGCGCTCGCCCGGCTGCGGCTGATAACCGCGCTGGAATGCGGGGTCGAAGCGCGGGTCGAATCCGTCCGCCCGACCACTGTCGTCACGCTCGTCTGCGACCATGATGACCTCCCGGCTGTCCTGTTCGGCAGCCTACGCCGACGCGCCGCCCTGCGCGCCTGCCGGCCGCTCCTCGTCGGTCAGGGAGGCCAGCCACTCGCGCGCCTCGGTGAAGACGTCGTCGCGATAGCGCTGGTCGAACTCCACCCGCTGACCGTCGGCCCGCGGGTACGAGCCGAGGAACATCACGGACGGGCTGAACCGGCGGAGACCGAGCAGGGCGTCGGCGACGCGCTCGTCCGCGATGTGGCCGTCCGCGTCGATGACGAACCGGTACCGGCCGAGCGCGTCGCCGATCGGGCGCGACTCGATGAGGCTCAGGTTGATCCCCCGGGTGGAGAACTGCTCGAGGAGGTCGAGGAGGCTGCCGGGACGGTCGTCGGGAAGCTCGGCGATGAGGCTGGTCTTGTCGGCTCCGGTCGGCTCCGGCACGCTGCGCGTCGTGCTGACGAGGACGAAGCGGGTGACGGCGTTCGGGTTGTCGCCGATGTTGTCGGCGAGGACGACCACGTCGTGGTGGTCGACGATCCCGGGCGGCGCGACCGCCGCATCCGCTGCGCTGCCCTCGAAGAGCGACGCGGCCGCGGCGACGTTGCTCGACGCCGGCAGGTGGCCGTGGTCGGGGAGGTGACGGTCGAGCCACTGGTGACACTGCGCGTAGGCGACGGGATGCGCGTTCACGGTGTGCACGTCGGCGAGGGTCGTGCCCGGGCGGGCGACGAGGACGAAGTTCACCGGCACGAGGTACTCGCCGATGATGCGCAGGCCCGGGATCGTGGCCAGTGCGTCCTGCGCCACCGACACCCCGCCCTCGATCGAGTTCTCGATCGCGATCATCGCGGCGACACTGCGACCCTCCACGACATCCGCCAGCGCCTCGCCGAGGTTGTTGACGGCCCGCCACTGCTTGCCGCGCGCCTCGGGCACCTGCTTGAGGGCCGCCTCCGTGAAGGTGCCCGACGGTCCGAGGAAGCTGTACACGTCGTCGAGGGAGGCGGGCAGCTCCGCGGGGGCGCTGTCGGGGGCGGAGGACATGCCGCTCAGCTTACCGAGCCGTTGGCGTGGCTCCCGTGCCGTGGAAGAGTAGTCATCATGGACGAACGAGCCGGCACCCCCGCCCAGCCTTCCGACCTGATCGACGTCGACGCCCTGCGGCGCGCGTACTACGAGCTGAAGCCGGATGTGAGCATCCCGGAGCAGCGCGTGGTGTTCGGCACATCGGGCCATCGCGGCTCGTCGCTGAACACGGCGTTCAATGAGGACCACATCGCCGCCACCACGCAGGCGATC
The DNA here is from genome assembly GCF_004362795.1 of Leifsonia sp. 115AMFTsu3.1. NCBI lineage: Bacteria > Bacillati > Actinomycetota > Actinomycetes > Micrococcales > Microbacteriaceae > Leifsonia > Leifsonia sp. 115AMFTsu3.1. The sequence goes on along the minus strand of NZ_SNYB01000002.1, from coordinate 145,777 downwards.
GTCGAGTACCGCAACAGCCAGGGCATCACCGGTCCGCTGTTCCTCGGTGCGGACACGCATCTGCTCAGCGAGTTCGCGACGACCACCGCCCTCGCCGTGCTCGTCGGCAACGAGGTGCGCGTGCTGGTCGACGAGTTCGACGACTGGGTGCCGACCCCCGCCCTGTCGCACGCGATCATCCGCTACAACCGGGGCGGCCATGACGACCAGGCCGACGGCATCGTCGTCACCCCGAGCCACAACCCGCCGTCGGACGGCGGCTTCAAGTACAACCCGCCGCACGGCGGCCCGGCCGATACCGACGCGACCGGCTGGATCGCGAAGCGCGCCAACGAGATCATCGCGAACGGCATGACCGAGGTGCGGATGGCGGAGCCTTCGGGCGTCGAGACCTACGACTTCCGCGGCCACTACGTCGACGACCTCGAGAACATCATCGACGTGAAGGCGATCCGCGACAGCGGCATCCGCATCGGCGCCGACCCGCTGGGCGGCGCGAGCGTCAACTACTGGCAGGCGATCGCCGAGCGCTACGAGCTCGATCTGACCGTCGTGAACCCGGACGTCGACCCGACCTGGGGCTTCATGACGCTCGACTGGGACGGCAAGATCCGGATGGACCCGTCCAGCCCCTCCGCGATGGCCTCCGTCGTCGCCCGCCGCGCCGACTTCGACATCCTCACCGGCAACGACGCGGACGCCGACCGCCACGGGATCGTCACGCCCGACGGCGGCCTGATGAACCCGAACCACTACCTCGCTGTCGCGATCGACTACCTGTTCCGTACGCGCACCGAGTGGCGGAAAGACGCCGCGGTGGGCAAGACCCTCGTGTCGTCGTCGATCATCGACCGCGTCGCGGGGTCGCTCGGCCGTCGGCTGTGGGAGGTCCCGGTCGGCTTCAAGTGGTTCGTGCCCGGCCTCATCGACGGTACGGTCGGCTTCGGCGGCGAGGAGAGCGCCGGCGCTTCCTTCCTCCGCTTCGACGGCACCGCTTGGACGACCGACAAGGACGGCATCCTGCTGGCCCTGCTCGCCAGCGAGATCCGGGCCGTGACCGGCAAGTCGCCGTCGCAGCTCTACCGCGAGCTGACCGAGCGGTTCGGCGACCCCGTGTACCAGCGGGTGGATGCTCCGGCCACGCCCGAGCAGAAGGCCGCGCTCTCGAAGCTCGACGGTGACGCGATCACCGCGACCGAGCTGGCCGGCGAGGCGATCACGGCGAAGCTGAGCCGCGCGCCGGGCAACGACGCGCCGCTCGGCGGCGTGAAGGTGCAGACGGAGTCGGCGTGGTTCGCCGCGCGGCCCTCCGGCACGGAGAACGTCTACAAGATCTATGCCGAGTCGTTCGTGGGCGAGGACGACCTGCGCGAGGTCCAGGACGAGGCGAAGCGGATCGTCGGGGACGCGTTGGGCGCCTGACTCAGCGTCGCCCCGCCGTCAGCCGGGGTAGGTCTCGCCGCCCGGGAGCCCGAAGAACTCCTCGAGAGTGGTGACGCCAGTGGTGTGCAGCTGCGTGGAGAGGAGCACTCCGACGAAGCGGAAGTGCCACGGCTCGTACGTGAAGCCCGTGACGGCGACCTTGTCGGCCGGGTAGCGGAGGATGAATCCGAAGCGCCAGGCGTTCGCCGCCAGCCAGCGGCCCTGCTCGGTCTCGCCGAAGCAGGCGTCGAGCGAGCAGTGCGCGGGGACGGCGCTGATGTCGACGGCCAGGCCCGTCTGGTGCTCACTGTGCCCCGGGCGTGCGGTGTCCGTGTCGGCGTATGCCTGCCCGTTCCGGGCGACGTCGTCGGCGTACACGCGCGTCTGCGAGTCGAAGGAGCGATAGGCGCTCTGGATGGAGAGGCTCAGGCCCGCCTCCGACTTCGCCGCCTGGAACATGGCGACGACGGCGGCGGCCGTCTCCTGCCTCATCGGCTGGTCGTTGAGATTCGGCAGGTCCGGGTAGATGAGGTCGGTGGGGGCGTAGTCCGCCGGGCTCAGCCCCCGCGCCTTGTTGACCACGACCCAGGGACTGGCCGGATCGTCGGTCGACTGCGCCGTCTTGTCGAAGGGCACCGGTGTCGGCGTCGGCGGGAGGGTGGGGGTCGGACGCGGCGGCCGGGGCGACGGGGCGGAGCGGTGCGGTGTCGGACGATGCGTCGCACCGGCCGCCGCGACAGAGCCGGGGACGCATCCCGAGAGCACGAGCATCGCCACGAGTGCACCGCCGATCACGGCGGCGCGCCGCATCCCCACCCGCCGTTCGCGGGCACCCCCCAGAGTCACGCGATGAGCATAGCTCACGCGCGTGACGCGGCCCGGCGGGTGTGACCGGAATGGCGACCGTTACTTGGAGAGGCTCCAGAAGTGGCCGATGCCACCCGGGTGGTCGACCGTGATGGCCTCGTCGAGGTCGCGGTAGTCGCTGTCCTCGTTGTGGCCCACCATCTTGATCTTGATCTGGCCGTTCACGTTCTGCACGGCGGACACGATCTGGACGTGGTCGAGCGAGTTGTTGTCGTTCCAGTCGAACATCACGATGTCCCCGACCTTGATCTTGTCGCGCTGGTCGAACGAGTACTCGGTGAGACCCAGCTTGGCGGCGTTCTCACGGAAGTAGTTGTCCATGGCGGGGACGTATCCCCACGCCGGGCTCCAGTCGGCCGCGGCGTCGTGGTTGTACCAGTCGCCGTTCATCTGCCAGCCACGGGCGATGAGGGTCTGGCTGACGAAGTTGGCGCAGTCGCCGCCGACCGGGTTGAGGTCGCCGTACTCGGCCGTGTTGTAGTTCTTCCAGTAGGTGAGCGCGTACGCGAGCTGCTTGTCGACCGGCGTCTGCACCTGGTAGTCGTACGTGGCGGTGGTCGCGGTCACGGGCTTGCCGCTCTTGTCGGTGACCGTGATGGGCACGCTGCCCGCCTGGAAGTTGGCGGCGGCGGGGACCGTGACGACGACCTTGTCGTCGGTCGCGTGGGTGACGGTGGCCGGCTGACCGCCGACCTGGACCGCGGCGACCTTCTCGAGGTTGGAGCCGGTGAGGGTGACGGTTCCGCCGGAGACGCTGCCCGCGGCGGGCTGCACCGACGACACGACGGTCGCGGACGGGGACGGGGTGGGCGCGGCGGCCTGCGCGACGGCCTTCGTGACCGGCGACGGCTCACCGGCGCATGCCGTGAAGACGAGCGCCGCGGAGGCGGCGACAGCGGCTGCGGCGAGGATGCGGCGGGGACGGCTGAGAGATCTCATAGAACTTTCGAGGCGATTTAAGAGACGGTCGGGGGTCGGCGTTTCCAACGTACGCCTTCTATATATGCGTCACCTGGATGGGGGCCACCTGCGTTCGTTTTCCGCCACACGGAGAGCGCGGTTTCCCGCTGATGGCAACGCTGCCACCGTCCCCTGTTCGCCGCTGGCGAACGAGTGAGCGCGGTACCTCCCGCATGCGTTGTGAGTATCCAGGCAGCGGGTGTAACTTTGCAGTCTCCGCAAAATTCTCTTTGCCCCACACCGGTGTGACGTTCCGCGTGCCGGGCGTCCCCACACCCGACTCTCGACACGGAGACAGATGTCCAGTCAGACCAGCGCGGCGACAGCCGCACCCAAACCGATCATGTCGCATCGCGAGATCCTTCTCGTGATCTTCGGCCTCATGGCCGGCATGTTCCTGTCCGCCCTCGACCAGACGATCGTCGGCACGGCGATCCGCACCATCGGCGATGACCTGCACGGACTCAGCGAGCAGGCGTGGGTCACCACCGGCTACCTGATCGTCTCGACGATCTCGACGCCGATCTACGGCAAGCTCTCCGACATCTTCGGCCGTCGGCCGCTGTTCGTCATCGCCATCGTGATCTTCATCGTCGGATCGATCCTGGCGTCGTTCTCGACGTCGATGGTCGAGCTCGCGGCCTTCCGTGCCATCCAGGGCCTCGGCGCCGGCGGTCTGATGTCGATGCCGCTCGCGATCATGGGCGACATGCTCGCACCGCGAGAGCGGGCGAAGTACCAGGGCTACTTCCTCGCCGTCTTCGGCATCTCCAGCCTCATCGGCCCGCTGATCGGCGGACTCTTCGCCGGTGCGGACCAGATCCTCTGGATCACCGGATGGCGCTGGGTCTTCCTCATCAACGTGCCGATCGGCCTGGCCGCGCTCGCGATGGTGCTGCGCTTCCTGCACCTGCCCAAGCGGGAACGCGGGTCCGCCCGTATCGACTGGTGGGGTGCGGCCGGCGTGATCGTCGCGCTCGTCCCGCTGCTGCTGGTGGCCGAGCAGGGCCGCACCTGGGGCTGGGACAGCCCGGCCTCCATCGCCTGCTACGTGATCGGCGTCATCGGCGTTATCGCGTTCATCCTCATCGAGATCGCGATGAAGGACGACGCGCTCATCCCGATCAAGCTGTTCCGCTCGAGCACCTTCTCTATGGCGACCATCATCGGCGTCTTCGTGGGCTTCGGGATGTTCGGCGCCATGCTGACCCTGCCGCTGTACCTGCAGCTGGTGCTCGGTTCGACTCCGACGGAGTCCGGTCTGCAGCTGCTGCCGATGATCCTCGGCCTGATGGTGTCGTCGATCGTCTCCGGCCAGATCATCGCGCGCACCGGCCGCTACCGGCAGTTCCCGATCATCGGTACCGCGATGCTCGCCGGTGGGTTCTTCTACCTGACCTTCATCAAGGCGGACGACTCGTACTGGTTCATCGCGGGCGCCATGCTGCTGATCGGCCTGGGCCTCGGCCAGCTGATGCAGACGCTGACCATCGCCAGCCAGAACTCGGTCGGCCTGCGGGACATGGGTGTCGCGACCAGCGCATCCACGTTCTTCCGACAGATCGGTGGAACGCTCGGCACGGCCGTCCTGCTGTCCCTGCTGTTCACGGTGTTCCCGACGAACATCAAGACGGCGCTGACCGACACCCCGACGCTGACCAGCGCTCTGGATGCCGCGCTCACACCGTCGGTCGCCAGCGCGCCCGAGAACAAGCAGATCATGGACCAGATCTACAACAAGATCGTCGACCCGATCGAGAAGCAGGCACAGGCCCAGGCGCACCAGGCCGGTGTCCAGCAGGCGGTCGCCCAGGGCGTCCCGCAGGCCGTCGCCGAGCAGAAGGTGCCCGCCGAGCCGATCGACTTCTCGAACGCCGATCAGCGCAAGCAGGTCGTCGACGCCGTCGTGCCGACGGTCGCCGACAAGCTCAAGACGACGAACAGCGGCTCCAACAGCGCTGACGTCAACGACACCTCGTTCCTGAACGACGCGGACCCGCGCCTCGCGCAGCCGTTCCTCGTGGCCTTCAACGCCTCGGCGGTGACGGTCTACTGGGTCGCGATGATCGTGGTGCTGATCGCCTTCGTGCTGTCGCTGTTCTTCAAGACCCCGCCGCTGCGCGCCAAGTCGGCCCTGCAGGAGGCGGCGGACGACGCAGCCGACGCGGCCGACGCGCAGGCCGAGAAGGATCGCGCGCTCACCCCCGCGGGTGTGCTCGCGTCCGCGGCGGAGGACGACGACGCCGAGGAGTACGACACCGGCATCATCGCCAATCGCGCCGCTGCCGAATTCGGTGCGCTGATCGAGCCGGGTGCGGACACCGCATCCACTCGGGCGCAGCGCCCGCGGCCCGCGGTCGACTAGCGCGACGCTCACGGGACGGCCGTCACCCCTCGGGGTGGCGGCCGTTTCGCATGTCCCGGAAAGACGCGGATGAGAGCGCGACCACGCAGGACTTGACACGAGCACCGGAAGCGATCTACATTCTGTTCCAACGCGTGAGAGCGCTCTCACGTTTTTGCAATGAGAGCGCTCTCAGCGCGCACCAGGCGCACACAAGACACACGCACAAAGGAGTGAACCGTGAAGCTTTCACGACGCACCAGGATCGCCGCGGCCGTCGCCGGCGCAGCATCCTTCGCCCTCATCGCGGCCGGATGCTCATCGAGCGGAGGCAGCGGATCGAGCTCGGACCCCACCACGCTGACCGTCACCACGTTCGGCACGATGGGCTTCGACAAGCTCTACTCGCAGTACGAGAAAGAGCACCCCGGCATCAAGATCAAGGCCACCAACATCGACACCGGTGACAACGCGCTCACCGACTGGCAGACCAAGCAGGCGGCCGGCAGCGGCCTCCCCGACGTCCAGGCCGTCGAAGAGGGCTGGCTCAGCAAGGTCATGCAGGTCTCCGACCAGTTCAACGACCTGAAGGACTACGGCGCCAACGACATCAAGGACCGCTGGGTCGACTGGAAGCTGAAGCAGGCCACCGACAAGAGCGGCCGGATCATCGGGTACGGCACCGACATCGGACCGGAGGGGCTCTGCTACAACGGCAAGCTCTTCGCCGCGGCCGGCCTCCCCAGCGACCGCGAGTCCGTCGCCAAGCTGTTCGGCGGCGACAACGCCACCTGGGACGACTTCTTCAAGGTCGGCGAGCAGTACCACGCCGCCACTGGCAAGCCCTGGTACGACCAGTCCGGCTTCATCTGGAACGCCATGGTGAACCAGCAGGAGGAGGGCTACTACACCAAGGACGGCAAGCTCAACATCGAGGACAACAGCGACCTCAAGGCACTGTGGTCGAAGCTCGCGGCCGGCGCTGCTGCCGGTCTCTCCTCCAACCAGACCCAGTGGGACTGGGGCAAGGGCAAGGCCTTCACCGACGGCTCCTTCGCCACGTTCGTCTGCCCCGGCTGGATGCTGGGCGTCGTGCAGGGCCAGGTCAAGGCCGGCGGCGGGGATGCCACCAGCGGCTGGGACTTCGCCAACGTGTTCCCGGGCGGCGCGGCCAACTGGGGCGGGTCGTTCCTGACCGTTCCGAAGCAGTCGAAGCACCCGAAGGAGGCCGCGGCCCTCGCGGCATGGCTGACCACCGCCAAGTCGCAGGTCCAGACCTTCCAGGCCGCGGGGACCTTCCCGTCGGTGACCGCCGCCCAGACCGACGCGGGCGTCACCGGTGAGAGCGACCTGACGAAGTTCTTCAACAACGCGCCGATCGGCCAGATCCTCGGCGAGCGCGCCAAGGGCGTCGTCGCCCAGTACAAGGGACCGGACGACTCCGTCATCCAGTCGCAGGTGTTCGGGCCGTCCGTCCAGGAGCTCGACTCCGGCAAGGCGAACGGCGACCAGGCGTGGAGCAACGCCATGAAGCTGCTCAACCAGCTGGTCGTCAACAAGTAACCCGAAACCGCACAAGGGCCCCCGCCGTCGCAACAGCGGCGGGGGCCCGCTCCACGGGGAGAACCGCCATGACCACCACCGCACCCACCGCCCGGGACGACGCCGCAGGCGCCGCCGCCCCCGCCGCATCGCCGCGGCGCGGCCGCGCCCCACGCGCCGACCTCAACTTCAGGCAGCGCCTCAGCCGCTTCGACGTCAAGGCGTCGCCCTACTTCTACATCGCGCCCTTCTTCATCCTCTTCGGGCTGGTCGGGCTCTTCCCCCTCGTCTACACGTTCGTCGTCTCGCTCAACAACTGGAACCTGCTCACCGGGCCCGGCGAGTGGGTCGGCTTCAAGAACTACGCAGCGGAGCTCAGCGACCCGTTCTTCTGGAACTCGCTGTTCAACACGATCAGCATCTTCCTGCTCTCCGCCATCCCGCAGCTGATCGCCGCCGTCTTCATCGCGGCGATCCTCGACCAGAACATCCGCGCCAAGACCTTCTGGCGGATGAGCGTGCTGCTCCCCTACGTCGTCACCCCGGTCGCCGTGACCCTGATCTTCTCGAGCGCGTTCGACGAGAAGTACGGCCTCATCAACAACATGCTGCAGGCCATCGGCCTCGACCCCGTGATGTGGAAGACCCAGACCTTCCCGTCGCACGTCGCCATCGCCTCCATGGTGAACTGGCGCTGGACGGGCTACAACGCGCTCATCCTGCTGGCCGCCATGCAGGCGGTCCCCCGCGACATCCACGAGTCGGCCGCCCTCGACGGCGCCGGATCGTTCCGCCGCTTCTTCTCGATCACGCTGCCGAGCATCCGCCCGACGATGATCTTCGTCATCATCACGGCCACCATCGGCGGACTGCAGATCTTCACCGAGCCGAAGCTGTTCAACCCGTCGAGCGCGGTGCCCGGCGGCCCGCAGCGGCAGTACCAGACCACCGTGCTCTACCTCTGGGACATGGCGTTCAACCGTCAGAACTTCGGGAAGGCCTCGGCGATCGCGTGGCTGCTGTTCCTCCTGATCGTGGTGTTCGGCGTGCTCAACTTCCTGATCTCGCGCCGCATCGCCTCGACCGAGAGCCGGCTCAGTAGGAAACGGACCGCGAAACGACTGCAGGCCTCGCGCATCCTGGCCGCAGCGAGCGAGGAGAAGAACCTGTGACCGCCACCGCGCGCGAGACCCGCGCCCCCCGCCCTGTCGCCGGGACCCGACCCGGACGGGCCTCCAAGCGCAAGGCGCTCGGCATCGACCGCCGGCCCGGATTCCTGACCTACGGCATCCTGCTCGCCCTGTTCATCGGCGGCGCCTACCCGCTGTGGTGGTCGTTCGTCGCCGGCTCCAGCGACAGCACCGTGCTCACGTCGACCTGGCCGCCCCTGCTGCCCGGCGGGCAGTTCTGGACCAACGTCGGCGAAGTGCTGAACACCGTGCCGTTCTGGCTGGCGCTCGGCAACTCGATCATCGTCGCGTCGGTCATCACCGTCTCGGTCGTCGGATTCTCGACGCTCGCCGGCTACGCGTTCGCCAAGCTGCGCTTCCGCGGGCGGGAAGGCCTCATGGTCTTCGTCGTCGGGACGCTGGCGGTGCCGACACAGCTCGGCATCATCCCGCTGTTCATGGTCATGAAGCAGTTCGGCTGGACGGGCACCCTCGGCGCGGTCATCGTGCCGACCCTGGTCACGGCGTTCGGCGTGTTCTTCATGCGGCAGTACCTGGTCGACGTGATCCCCGAGGAGCTCATCGAGGCGGCCCGCGTCGACGGCGCGAGCATGATCCGCACGTTCTGGCACGTCGGCGTCCCCGCCGCCCGACCGGCCATGGCGATCCTCGGCCTCTTCACCTTCATGACCGCGTGGACGGACTACCTCTGGCCCCTGCTCGTCGCGCCGCAGAACCCGACGCTGCAGGTGGCGCTCAGCCAGCTGCAGTCGGCGAAGTACGTCGACTACTCGATCGTGCTCGCCGGAGCCGTGCTCGCCACCATCCCCCTGCTGATCCTCTTCGTGCTCGCCGGCCGGCAGCTGGTCTCCGGCATCATGGCCGGCGCGGTGAAAGGTTGAGAATGAACCGCACCTGGCCCGACGGCTTCCTCTGGGGGTCGGCCACCGCCGCAGCGCAGATCGAGGGCGCCGCCCACGAGGACGGCAAGGAGGACTCCATCTGGGATGCCTTCGCCCGGGTCCCGCAGGCGATCGCCGGCGGCGACACCCCCGAGGTGGCGGTCGACCACTACCACCGCATGCCGCAGGACGTCGCGCTCATGGCCTCCCTCGGGCTGCAGTCGTACCGGTTCTCGACGTCGTGGGCCCGGGTGAAGCCGGGCGACCGGACCGTGAACCCGGCCGGGCTCGCGTTCTACGACCGGCTGGTCGACGAGCTGCTCGGCGCCGGCATCCTGCCGTGGCTCACCCTGTACCACTGGGACCTCCCGCAGGCGCTCGAGGAGAAGGGCGGGTGGGCGGACCGCGACACCGCGTACCGGTTCCGCGACTACGCGATCGCCGTGTACGACGCCCTCGGCGACCGGGTCGACCACTGGACCACTTTCAACGAGCCGCTGTGCTCCTCCCTGATCGGCTACGCGGGCGGCGAGCACGCCCCCGGGCGGCAGGAGCCGCGCGCCGGACTCGCCGCGCTGCACCACCAGCACCTCGCCCACGGGCTCGCAGCAGCCGCGATCCGGTCGCGCGCCACGGAGCGCGGGAAGGGCGATGAGCTGAAGCTCGGCATCACGCTAAACCTCACGACCGCTGTGCCGAACGACCCCGCCGATCCGGTGGACCGCGAGGCCGCCCGTCGCATCGACGGGCTGTGGAACCGGATGTACCTCGAGCCGCTGCTGCTCGGCGCCTACCCGGCCGACGTGCTGGAGGACGTGCGCGAGTACCGGTTCGAGGAGCTCGTCCAGGACGGCGACCTCGCCGCGATCGCGCAGCCGCTCGACTTCCTCGGCGTGAACCACTACCACGACGACAACGTGAGCGGGCATCCCCTCGGCACGGACGAACCCGCGCCGGTCGTGCCGACGCCGCGGCCGACCTCGTCACCGTTCGTCGGAAGCGAGGACGTGACCTTCCCGTCGCGGCACCTGCCCACCACCGCGATGGGATGGGAGGTCAACCCCGACGGGCTGCGCGGCCTGTTGGTGCGCCTCACCCGCGACTATCCGACCCTGCCGCCGCTGTACATCACCGAGAACGGCGCCGCGTACGAGGACGTCGTGTCCGACGACGGCCGCGTGCACGACAGCGAGCGCACGGCGTACATCCTCGCTCACATCGACGCGGTCGGCCGTGCCATCGACGACGGAGCCGACGTGCGCGGGTACTTCGTCTGGTCGCTGCTCGACAACTTCGAGTGGGCGTGGGGGTACGCCAAGCGATTCGGGATCGTGCGGGTCGACTACGAGACGCAGGAGCGCACGGTCAAAGACTCGGGGCGGGCGTTCGCCGAGGTCATCGCGGCAGCACGCGCGGAGGGCGTCGCGGAGGAGGTCGCCGCGTCGCGCGTCTAGCATGGACGCGAGCGACGAGGAGACCCGATGACGACGGAGCAGATCACGGGCGGGGCGGTGCCGACCCTGGAGGCGGTGGCCGCGCGCGCCGGGGTGTCGCGCGCGACCGTGTCGAGGGTCGTGAACGGATCGCCCAAGGTGACGGCGGAGGTCGTCGCCGCGGTGGAGCGGGCGATCGCCGACCTCAACTACGTGCCCAACCGCGCCGCGCGCTCGCTGGCGTCACGGCGCACGCAGGTCGTCGCCCTCGTCGTGCCGGAGTCGACGGCCAAGGTCTTCGCCGACCCGTTCTTCGCATCCATCGTCCAGGGGGTGGCGCTCAGCCTCGCCGACACGGAGTACACACTCAACATGGTGATCTCGTCGGAGACCACCCCCGACAAGACCCGGCGCTACCTGATGGGCGGCAACGTCGACGGAGCGCTCGTGGTCTCGCACCACTCGGGCGACCACTCCTACGCACAGCTGGGCACATCCCTCCCTCTCGTCTTCGGCGGACGCCCGGTCAGCGAGACCGAGCACCTCTCGTATTACGTGGATGTGGACAACGTCGCCGGCGCGCAGGTCGCCACCCAGCACCTGATCGACCGCGGGCGCCGCAACATCGCCCTCATCACCGGACCGCAGGACATGCCGGCCGGCCTCGACCGCTACACGGGCTGGAAGCGGGCGATGGATGCGGCCGGGCTCGACGCCACGCGCGTTGCGTATGGCGACTTCTCACCCGCCTCGGGCTCGGAAGCGATGCGGCGGCTGCTGGCGGAGGGCCGTCCGATCGACGGGCTGTTCGCCGCGAACGACCAGATGGCGGCCGGGGCGTACTCGGCGATCCACGAGGCGGGGCTCAGCATCCCGGGCGACATCGCGGTGGTCGGGTACGACGACGACAGCTTCGGCCTGATGTCGACGCCGCCGCTGACGACGGTGCACCAGCCCTCCATCGGGCTGGGCGAGACGATGGCGCGCGTACTGGTCCGGCGCCTCGCGGGCGAGCACGTCGACCGCGTGACGCTGCTGCCGACCGAGCTGGTGGTGCGTCAGAGCACCTGAGGCGCTTCGCGGCCAGTGCGCTTGCGGGCCCGGTAGGCGGCCGCCTTCGCCCGGTCGCCGCAGCCGGCCATCCCGCACCAGCGGCGATTGGATGCGCGCGACGCGTCCAGAAACGGCCGCGTGCAGTCCGTGCCCTCGCACCACTTGAGGTGTCGGGCGTTCTCGGGGCGGAACGCGTCCACGGCGGCCCGCGCGACCGCGGCGAGGCAGCCGCTGAGGTCGCCCGTCGTGGTGACGGCGCGGTCGGTCGCGAGGACGGCGACCGGGAGGGCCGCCGCGGCGTGACGCTGCAGCTGCCGGACGGCGCCCGCGTCGAGCGGTTCGCCCGGGTCCGTGGTGAGGAGCTGCCAGATCGTCTCGCGGAGGCGGAGGGCCTCACGGTGACCGGTCTCGTCGACGGGTGGCGGCGCATCCACCACTCCCGCATCGGCGAACCAGCGGGCCAGCGCCTCAGGGGTCGGGACGCGTTCGACCGCCGTCGTCCGGCGTTCGGCGACGGTCGCCACGAAGTCGAGGGCGAGATTGCCCGCGACGAACTCGAAGGTCACGTCACTATCTTGACAGGTGACGCGATCCGGGGCAACGTGTGGCGCATGAGCGAGCGGAGAGCCGGCGTCGTCGCCTACGTCTCCTCGGCGGTGACGGCGCGGTCGGCGGACGCGGGGGCGATCGTCGCGGCGGTGCTCGCGGGAACGGCCGCCGGCGGTCCCGCCGCGGGAGGGCTGCTGGCCGCCGCGCTCACCATCCCGCACCTGATCGGGCCGCTCGCCGGGCGGCTGCTGGATGCGCGCGAGCGGCCGGGCCCGGTGCTCGCCGGCGCTTTCCTCTGGTACGCGGCGTTCCTCGTCGTCGCCGCGGTGACGCTGCCGGTGAGCATCATCGGCGCGGCAGTGGCGCTGGCAGCTGCCGGATCCGCGGGACCGCTCGTCACGGGAGGGCTGAGCAGCCGGTTGGCCTCCATCCTGGCGGCTCGGTCTGCGGCAGAGGAGTCTGCGGCGGACGCAGCCAGTGTCACCCAGCGGCGCGGACAGGCTCTCGATGCGTTGACGTACGGCGTCGCGGGGACGGTCGGCCCGGCCGCCGTCGCCGCCGGCGCTGTCCTCCTCTCGCCCGCCGGGGCGCTGGCCGCAACGGCAGGGCTGCTGGTGATCGGCGCGGTCCCGGTGCTCTGGCTGCCGCGCTCCCGCCGGACGGCCGCGCGCGCTGACGGCGGCGGCATCCTTCCGGTGCTGCTGACGTCCGCGCCCCTTCGGCGCACCACCGTCGCCACGGTCGGCTCAGCGATCGCCCTCGCCGCGGCGCCGGTGATCGCGGCCGCCCTCGCGTCGAGCCGGGGCGCGGCGCCGTCGTCGGCAGCCCTCCTCATGGCGCTCTACGGCGCGGGCGGGCTGGCCGCGGCGCTCCTGCTCATCGCGCGACCGTTGTCCGGGTCGCCCGAGCGGCTGGTGCGCATCGGCGTCGCGGTCACGGGTGTCGCGCTGCTGCTGCCCCTGGCGGCGCTGCTCGCGCCTTCGGCGGAGACAGCGATCGGCGGTGCGACCTTCGCCCTCGTGGGAGCATCCAACTCCGCCCTGTTCGCGGCGACCCTCGCCGCCCGCACCGAGTACTCGCCGCCCGGGGCTGCCGCGCGCGTCTTTGCGACCGTCGCCGGGGTGAAGGTAGCCGGGAGCGCGATCGGCGTGGCCGCCGCCGGGCTGATCGCTCCGTTGGGAGCCGGGGTCCTCATCCTCTGCGCCGCAGGCGTCTGCGCCCTCACCCTCACCGCCGTCGCCCTCGACGCCGCGATCGCGTCCCGTCCCTCGCGCGCCGCCCGCTCGTCCCGCACCTCCCTCGCCCCCTGACCCCCACCGTCGAGTCCGCACAAATTGCACGCTTCGACGGGGTAGTGCGTGCAAAGTTTGCGGACTCGACGGTGGGGGTGAAGGGGATGCGGAGGGGGCGGGGCGAGCGTACGGTCGCGGCATGCCCACATACACCGCGAAGCGAGCGCTCGATGGCGACGCCGACGAGTACTTCGACTACGTCTCCGACCCGGAGAACCTTCCCGCCTACTTCCCGCGCATGACCGAGGCGCACGAACTGCCCGACGGCAAGGTCGAGACGACCGCCCACGTCGACGCCGACCAGGACGGCACCGACCAGACGGTCACCTCCGAGGCGAACTTCGACGTGGATCATGCCGCACGCGAGGTGCGCTGGTCGGCTCCCGGGCCGCATGACTACCACGGCTCCCTCCGCCTGACCGACGACGGTGTCGAGCTGAGCATCCACACGACGCAGGAGTTCGACGGGATGCAGCAGGCGCTCGACGGGTCGCTCGCGAAGATCGCCGAGAACCTGCGCGAGAAGGCCTGATCGACCGGGCGATGTTCGACGGGTTCGAGATCGCCGACGTCGATGTCGGCGAGGCGCGCATCCACGTCCGGATCGGCGGTGACGGACCGCCGATCGTGCTGCTGCACGGCCACCCGCGGACAGGCTCCACGTGGCATCGGGTGGCGCCTGTCCTGGTGGAGCGCGGACACACCGTGGTCGTGCCGGATCTGCGGGGCTACGGCCGCTCGACCGCGCCCCCGCCGCAGCCCGATCACGCGCAGGCGTCGAAGCGCGCGATGGCCGAGGACGTCCGCGAACTGATGCATCGACTCGGCCACGACCGGTTCGACCTGGTCGGCCACGACCGCGGCAGCTACGCGGCCTTCCGGCTGGCGATGGACCATCCCGAAGCCGTCCGCCGCGTCGCCCTGCTCGACTGCCTCCCCATCGTCGAGCACCTCGACCGCATCACGCCGGAGTTCGCCACCCAGTGGTACCACTGGTTCTTCTTCGCCCAGCCGGACACTCCCGAGCGCGTCATCACCGCCGACCCGGACGCCTGGTACCACGGCGACCCCGAGGCGATGGGACTCGAGAACTTCGCCGAGCGACGGGAGGCCGTCCACCGCCCCGAGGTCGTGCGCGCGATGCTGGAGGACTACCGCGCGGGGCTCACCGTCGACCGCGCCGACGAAGAGGATGACCGCGCCGCCGGGCGCAGGCTGACGATGCCGCTGCTCGTGCTCTGGTCACTCCGCGACGACCTCGAGCAGCTCTTCGGCGACCCGCTCGCGATCTGGGATGCGTGGGCCGCCGACGTTCGCGGGCAGGGGATCGACTCGGGTCACCATGTCGCCGAGGAAGCTCCCGCGGAGCTCGCCGGCGCGCTCACCGGGTTCTTCGACGAGCGCACCGACGGCTCGATCAGCCGTTAGCGGCAGACGGTCCCGAGCTCCCTGAGAGTGGTCGACAGCTCCGTGAGCTCATCCTTGGCCGCAGCCAACGATTCGTCCGCTCTTCCCGGGTCCGCGGCCGGCGCGTCGGTAGGCGCCGCCGCGATGAGCGCAATGACGTCATCGAGTGCCGCCATCGCATTCTCTGCAGCGTCGGCGACCTCCGGATCGTCGATCGTGGAGGCGAGCGCGTGCCCCTCGCCGGCAACCTCCTCCATCTCGGCGATCGCCTCGGCGCGCTGCTGGACCGTGCCTTGACCGATCTCGGCCATCTGCTGGGTGATGTCGCTGACGATCTCCGCGACGTCTTCGCAGCCCGGCGTCTGGGATGCCGAAAGGGATCCCCCTGGCGATGCGGAATCGACCGCGGTCTGCACGGCAGCCGCGGTAGCGACGACGACCAGGATGGAGACCACCGCGGCGAGAACGGTCATCGCGGCTCCGACGATGATGCCGGACCAGGCGAGGCCGCGCCCCTTGTCGCCCGTCCGCCGGATCTGCGCCAGCGCGATCCCACCGCAGATGAAAGCGGCGAGAGGAAGAAGGAACCCGCTGATCAGCGCGATGATCGCGAGGACGTTGGTCTTCTGCGGGGACGCGTGCGCAGACAGGTCGGGGTGCGCATGCTGGCTGGGCTCCTCGGACTGGGGCGCGTCGGGCTGCTGGGTCCCAGCGGACTCGGCGGGCGCATCCGGCTGGGCATCCGTCGTCTCCGCGGGTGTAGGGGTGTCGTCGTTCATGGGGCCTTCCCGGGCGCGGCATCCGCACCGATCGTCGTGAGGCGGCGCGAATTCACCGCCCACAGTGCAGACGCACCGAATGATGGCAATATGACGCGGCCGATGACGGCGACGACCGCCCGGGCCTCAGGCCAGGCGGCGGTACAGGCGGTTGCCCAGTGCGGCCAGCACGAAACCGGTGGCCACGATCGCGGCAACACCGCCCGCGTAGGCGATGAACAGGTGCTCCGTGCCGGACTGGGCCGAGAAGTAGGTGACCAGCAGCGCGATGACCGAGCCGGCCGCGCAGACCGCACCGATCCAGACCAGCGGCCACAGCTTGCTGCGCACCGGCGGTTCGGCACCCGGGAGGTGCAGCCACGAGAGCACGATCCCTGCGAGGCAGCCCCAGAACGCGACGACGAGCATTCCGGCGACCACGTCGCTCGGCCGGTGCCACTGCTCGACCAGGGTGGATGCGCCGGCCGCGATCGCGAAGATCGAGCCGACGACCGCGGCGACCGGCCGGAGGCGCGGCGCCGCCACCAGGAAGACGACAAGCGCCGCAGAGGCGGCGACCGCCGTGTGACCGGAGGGCAGCGAATTGGAGAGCCCGACATCCACGCCCTTCTCGGGCCGGGACAGGATGGTGTACTTCAGCACCTGCGTGCTCACGTTCGCGCCGATGGCCGCTCCGACCGCCACCGCGAACACCAGCCAGTTGCGCCGGACCAGCACGATCACGATGGCCGCGATCGCGCCGATCACCACCGAGGCGACCGGCAGCGCGTTGAGGAAGGTGTGCGCGAACTCGATCACGTCGCCCTTCCACGCATCCGCCCCCGCGAACGCCCGCTCATCGATCACCTGGCCGATGTAACTCTGCACGAACACCAGGTAGACGGCGACGAATGAGCCGGCGGAGACGAGCGCACCCCAGAAGAAGGGGAGGGCGCGGAGGCTCGATCGCATAGTGCATCCACCCTTCCACACACGACTCTGAGATTTCCGGACGAACGCCGAGGATCGCGGGGATCCGCTCAGTCGACGAAGCGAACCCCGGGTTCGCAGACCGCCAGCCGGTCGCGCATGACCGCGACGGCGGCCGGATTGCTGTCCACCAGTACGAAGCGCCGCCCGAGCGCCGAGGCGACCGCGCCGGTCGTGCCGCTCCCCGCGAAGAAGTCGAGCACCCAGTCCCCCTCCCGGCTGGACGCCTGGACGATGCGGCGAAGCACACCCTCCGGCTTCTGCGTCGGGTATCCCGTCTTCTCGCGGCCGGTCGGCGACACGATGGTGTGCCACCAGACGTCCGTCGGCAGCTTGCCGAGCTGCGCCTTCTCCGGCGTCACGAGCCCCGGCGCCATGTACGGCTCACGCTCGACCGCGGCATTGTCGAAGTGGTACGCCGACGGGTTCTTCACGTAGACGAGGATCGTGTCGTGCTTGGCCGGCCACCGGTTCTTCGGCTTCGCACCGTAGTCGTAGGCCCAGATGATCTCGTTGAGGAACGACTCCCGGCCGAACAACGCATCCAGCAGCACCTTCGCGTAGTGCGATTCGCGGTAGTCGAGGTGGAGGTACAGCGTCCCGTCGTCGGCCAGCACCCGCCAGGCCTCGATCAGGCGCGGCTCCAGGAAGCCCCAGTAGTCCTCGAAGCGGTCGTCGTAGCTGAGCAGGTCGCCCTTGATGCGCTCGTAGCTGCGCCCCTTGAACCCGATCACGCTGCCGGCGCCGCCCTCGGAGCGCACCGACGTGAGCGTCTGCCGCGCCTGCGGCCGCCCGGTGTTGAAGGGAGGATCGAGGTAGATCAGGCGGAAGGACGCGTCCGGCAGGGCCGCCAGCACCTCCAGGTTGTCGCCCTGCACGACCGTGCTGGGCGCATCCGGATGCCACAGCGGTTGGGCTGCGGGAGCGGGCTGCGACATGCGACCATTCTCGCAGCGGAGAGAATGGACTGTGCACAACCTCGGCCTCCTCTTCGACGTCGACGGGCCCATCGCGAGTCCCGTCACCCGCACCATCGCCATCCGCAGCATCGTCACCGACCTGGTGGCGATGGCCGCCGCGGGCGTCCCGATCGCGTTCATCACCGGGCGGTCGGGCGATTTCATCCGCAACCAGGTGGTGACGCCGCTGTGCGACGCGGGCCTCGGAGATGCCCTCGACCAGCACGGCGCGCGGATGTTCGGCGTGTTCGAGAAGGGCGGCGCGTGGGCGCCGATCACCGGGGAGGGGATGGGCGAGGTCACCGTGGATGAGACGGTCGCCTTCACGCCCGAGGCGGTCGACGCGGTCCGCCGGCTCGTGCGCGACCGCTTCGCCGACACCATGTTCTTCGACGAGACGAAGCGCGCGATGATCTCGGTCGAGCAGCGCACCGACGTGGATGCGGACAGCTACGCCGAGGCCCAGTCGCGCTTCCAGGACGCCGCCTTCGACGCGCTGACCAGCCTTGGGGTCGGCCTGCGCTACGGCGACCGGGAAGCCCGCGACGCCGACGGCGCTGTGCCGTATCGGATCGACCCGACCATCATCTCCACCGACATCGAGTCGGTGCTGCTCGACAAGGACCGCGGCGCGCAGCGCGCGTTCGACTACTTCGCGGCGCGCGGACCGCTCCCTCGCCGCTGGCGGTCGGTGGGCGACTCGCGCAGCGACTACAAGATGGCGGACTTCGTGCACGACGCAGGCTACGAGGTGGCCCACGTGGATGTGCGGCCCTCCGACGGTGTGCTCGACCGGCCGTACCAGGTGATCACGATCGGCGACGCCATCCACGACGACGCCGGCGCCGAGTTCCTGGCCCACTGGCGACGCGAACTCGGTCTGGACTGAGCGCCTCGCCTCGCTGCGCCTCGCCTCGCCTTGCGCGAGATTTGCGCCAAATCGTCGTTATGGGGCCGTCAAAACCGAGATTTGCGCCAAATCTCGCGACAGCCGGTGGGAGACGCGGAGGTGCGCGCGTCAGGCGAGCTCGCGGCCGCGGTTGCGGCGGCGGATCTCTCGCGGCGCCCGGCCGCCGAGGAAGGAGCGAGCGGGGTCCACCATGAAGCCCTGGCGGAGCGCCTCGCGCCCGACCAGCATCCGGAAACCCATCTGGTCGCGGTTGGTCAGCGTCGTCTCCGCGGTCACCGGGCGGCCGCCGAGCACCAGGTCGAGCAGCACGACGATCCGCTCCTCCGTGTGACCGGACGAGCTGCGCACCACGCGGCGGTCGTGCACCGCGCACTCGGCGGTGACCGCATCCCGATCGGAGTCCTGCCACGGCTGCACCCGGAACCGCACCCGATCGCCCGGCAGCTCCTCGATGTCGAAGGCGTGCAGGGACGAACTGCGGGCTCCGGTGTCGACCTTCACCTTGATCCACGGCACGCCGATGCCGGGAAGGCTCACCCACTCACGCCAGCCGACCGTGTCGGTGGTTGGATGGAGGTCGGCCATTCCCCCATCTTTGCAGGAGCCCTCCCGTGAAACTCGCCATCCTCTCGCGCGCCCCGCACGCGTATTCGACGCAGCGGCTGCGCTCGGCGGCCGAGAACCGCGGTCATACGGTCAAGGTGCTCAACACGCTCCGGTTCGCGATCGACCTCTCCGGCGACGAGCCGGACCTGCAGTACCGGGGCCGGCTGCTGTCCGACTACGACGCGATCCTGCCGCGCATCGGCAACTCGATCACCTACTACGGCACCGCCGTCGTGCGGCAGTTCGAGCAGATGGATGTGTACACGCCGAACACCGCGAACGGCATCACGAACTCGCGCGACAAGCTGCGGGCGACGCAGATCCTCTCGCGCCACAACATCGGGATGCCGCGCACGGCGTTCGTCAACAGCCGCGCGGACGTGCGCATGGCGATCGAGCGCGTCGGCGGTGCGCCCGTCGTGATCAAGCTGCTCGAGGGCACGCAGGGCATCGGCGTCATCCTGGCCCCGGAGGCGAAGATCGCGGAGTCGATCATCGAGACGCTGCACTCCACGAAGCAGAACGTGCTCATCCAGAGCTTCATCGCCGAGAGCCGCGGGCGCGACATCCGCGCGCTCGTGGTCGGCGACCGGGTTGTGGCCGCCATGCGGCGCGTGGCGAGCGGGGACGAGTTCCGCTCCAACGTGCACCGCGGCGGCACCGTCGAGAAGGTCGCGCTGACTCCCGAGTTCGAGGAGGCGGCGGTGCGGTCGGCGCAGATCATGGGACTCCGCGTCGCCGGCGTCGACATGCTGGAGGGCAAGGACGGCCCGCTGGTCATGGAGGTCAACTCCTCGCCCGGGCTCGAGGGCATCGAGCGGGCGACCGGACTGGATGTGGCCGGCGCGATCATCGACTTCATCGACAACCAGGTGGCGTTCCCCGAGATCGATGTCCGTCAGCGCCTCACCGTCTCGACCGGCTACGGCGTCGCCGAGCTGCTCGTGCACACCAACGCGGACCTCGTCGGCAAGACCCTCCGCGACTCCGGTCTCGGCGACCGCGACATCTCGGTGCTCACCCTGCACCGGGGCGCGTCCGTCATCCCGAACCCGCGCAGCGGCGTCGTCCTGGAGGCGGGCGACCGGCTGCTCTGCTTCGGACGGCTGGAGGAGATGCGGTCGATGATCCCTGACCGCCGCAAGCGCCGCGCCAAGGTGCGCAAGCTGCCGAAGGAGGCCCAGGAGGCGCTGACCGAGAGCGAGACCGCACCCGTCGCCGCGACGGAGTGAGCGGGAGCGCCGCCGCTATCGCGCGGCCCCTATCCCGCCACCGCCGTCGTGCGGGCACGGACATGCGCCCGCTCCCCCTGCGCGCCGAACAGTGAGAGCAGTTCGACCGCGCCGCCCGTCTCCGTCCCGAACCAGTGCGGCACCCGGGTGTCGAACTCGGCCGCTTCGCCGGTCTCCAGCACGACCTCGTCGTCGCCGAGCTTCAGACGCAGGCGGCCGCTGAGCACGTAGAGCCATTCGTACCCCTCGTGGGTCCGCTGCCGCGGCACCGAACGGGCGCCGGGCGGAATGACGATCTTGAAGGCCTGCAGCCCGGCGGCGTGCCGCGAGAGGGGGAGCATCGTCATGCCGTCGCGACGGATCGGCTGGGCTCGCACGCGCGGGTCGGCGGAGGGCGCGTGGACGAGCTCGTCGAGGGTCGTGCCGTAGACGCGCGCCAGCGGGAGCAGCAGCTCCAGGGTCGCCCGGCGGCGGCCGGACTCCAGGCGGCTGAGTGTGCTGGCGGAGATGCCGGTCGTCTCCTCGACTTCGGCAAGGGTGAGGCCGCGGTCGTTGCGCAGACGGCGCAGGCGGGCTCCGGCGGCGGCGATGGCGTCTTCGGTGTCCATCCGCCCAGTTTGCCACTTCGGCAAGATGATTTGCCATCCTGCATCCCCGCACCGACACTGGCTGCATGACGGACCAGTGGGAACAGCAGGACGAGACGGTGGACGCCGTGGTGATCGGCGGCGGTGCAGCGGGCCTCAACGGCGCGCTCATGCTGGCGCGCTCGCGGCGCGAGGTGCTCGTGATCGAC
Organism: Leifsonia sp. 115AMFTsu3.1; assembly: GCF_004362795.1. Lineage (NCBI taxonomy): Bacteria > Bacillati > Actinomycetota > Actinomycetes > Micrococcales > Microbacteriaceae > Leifsonia > Leifsonia sp. 115AMFTsu3.1. Next base: position 124,586 of record NZ_SNYB01000002.1, on the reverse strand, counting down.
TCCGGCTCGCCGCGCAACGCTCCGGCGGACGGCGTGCACGGTCTTCTCGGCCGTGAGGGGATGCCGCCGGCGGAGCTGCTGCGGATCGGGCGCGAGGAGGTCCGACGCTATGGCGGACGCATCCTCGACGGCGAGGTGACGGATGCGGTGCGCTCGGGCGACGGATTCGTCGTGACCCTCGGCGACGGACGCACCGTCGGGGCACGCCGCCTGCTGGTCGCGACCGGGCTGCGGGATGCGCTCCCCGACATCCCGGGCCTCGCCGAGCACTGGGGCCGCGACCTCGTCCACTGCCCGTACTGCCACGGCTGGGAGGTCCGCGACCGGGCGATCGGAATCGTCGCGACCGGCGAGGGATCGGTCCATCAGGCGCTGCTGTTCCGGCAGCTCTCGGACGACGTCGTGTACCTCGCGAACGGTCACGACCCCGACGAAACCGCGCGGGCGCGATTCGACGCGCTGGGTGTCCCGATCGTCGAGGGGCGCATCGCCGCCGTCGAGACGACCGACGATCGCATCACCGGCGTCCGGCTGGACGACGGCACGCTGGTCGCGCGGGAGGTGCTCGCCGTCGGCTCGCGCATGGAGGCCCGCACGCACGGCCTCCAGTCCCTGGGTCTGCGCAGCATCGAGCTGCCCGGCGGGATGGGCACCAGCATCGAGTCGGACGAGTTCGGCCGAACCGGTGTGCCCGGAGTCTGGGCAGCGGGCAACGTCGCCGACGCCAAGGCGCAGGTCGGCGCCGCCGCAGCCGCCGGCGCGCTGGCCGGCGCCCAGATCAACGCGGAACTCGCGCTGGAGGACGCCGACCGCGCGGTGGCGCTCAGACGGTCGGCTGCCGCGGGCCGTCCTGCGGGCCGCTGACGGGCTGCTCGACCGCCAGCAACCGCTCGGCGCGGCGGTAGTGCCGCAGCACGAGCCAGAGGGTCAGGATGCCACCGGCCGCGACGACGATCAGCACGACGATGTAGAGGATGCCGGCCAGCGCGGTCACGGCCGACGCGGTCTGCGCGCTGAGACCGCCGGCCGTGGTGAGCTCCTCGACCGCGCGACCGTTCGCGAGCAGGGCGATGACGGCCGCCAGATCGCTCGCCGAATCCCAGAGCCCGTGCAGGATGGCGACGCCGACGTAGGTCACGACGATCCAGATCGAGAACCGGAAGCGGTCGCGTCCCCGCGCCGCGCCGAACAGCACGGCACCGAGCACCGCCGTCCAGAGCACATGGCCGACCGGCGCGAGGATCGCGCGGAGCACCTCGGTCTGCAGCAGGGAAACGAGGTCGATGCCGCGCGCCGTGATCGCCGCATTGAAGGCGTACCCGGCCGACTCGAACGCGGCGAAACCCGCTCCGACGGTCGCACCGAGCAGAGCGCCCTGGGTGGCCGTCTTCGGCACGACCCGCCAGCCGATGATGACCAGCAGGATGCCCTTCACCAGCTCCTCGATGAGGCCGACCAGCAGATACAGCCAATAGCTCTGGTGCAGATTCACCTCGAGCAGCGAGGCGCCGAGCACGCCGAAGATCCCGCCGATGAAGAAGGCGAGCACCAGTTGCAGCGAGCTGACGCTGCCGCTCACGCGCTCGATGGCGAAGAGGACGACGCAGAACGGGACGAGGAAGCTCCCGAGGAGGATGAGCGTCGGGATGAGGTTGGTATTGCCGGTGACGATCGTCACGACGATCGTCAGGATCCACAGCGCCAGGCCCGTGAGCAGCGTCTTCCACCACCAGCCGTGATGATGGTGCGGGTGCGGCGCTGCTTCGGGCCGGTCCGTCCACGTCTGTGCTGCCATCCGACTCCCCTTCGCTCGATGCCGCGCCGCCCGCTGACAGTGCGTTCATCTTCCCACTGCACCGGCGCGCCGCCAGGGAACCGGCTCGCCGACAGGGCTCAGGCGAGGGAGCGGAAGCGTGCGACGCCCTCGGCGACGAGCTCGCGGAGGTCGAGCGGCTCGTCGGAGGCGATCCAGCGTTCGAAGGCGATACGGAAGGCGGCCATCGCGGCCTCGGCGGCGATGGCCGCGTCGTCCGCATCGAAACCGCGCTCGACCAGAGCGGAGGCGGACGCGGAGGTGACGGTCGCGAGCTTCAGCAGCTCGCGCTCCTGAAGGCTCGCGTTCGCCGCGATGACGGCCGCGCGTCGGCGTGCGAACGTCGGGTCGGGACTGCTCTGGAGGAACGCTGCCGCGGCATCCATCCCCGCGGCGGCGGCGGCCAGCGCGGTCGTGGCCTCCGTGTGGTCCGCGATGGCCGAGAGCACCGTCTGCTGGAACGCGGCGGACCCGGCGAAGAGCACCTCGCGCTTGTCGGCGAAGTGACGGAAGAACGTTCGCTCGGTCACGCCTGCGCGGGCGGCGATGTCGGCGACCGTCGTCTGCTCGTATCCCGGGTCGAGGTAGAGCTCGAGCGCGGCGCGCCCGAGACGTCCCTGCGCATCCGGCTCCCAGCGTCCCATGTGTCCAGTGTAGTGATGACAGTTGCTGACATGAGTGCTACGCTGACGTCAGTCTCTGACATCAGCGGTCGATCGACCGGGAAGGGACGAGCGAAAGGAGCACATCATGCGTGTATTCATCACCGGGGGATCGGGCTGGATCGGATCGGCCGTCGTCCCCGAACTCCTCGCCGCCGGCCACGAGGTCCGCGGGCTGGCCCGGTCGGACGCGTCCGCCGCACGCCTCCGCGCCGCGGGCGTCGAACCGGTCTCCGGCGGGCTGGCCGACCTGGACGTCCTGAGCGACTCCGCCGCCGCGGCCGACGCCGTCGTCCACCTCGGCTACAACCACGACTTCAGCGACCAGGCGGGAGCGGGTCGCGCGGAACGCGCCGCCCTCGAGACCTTCGGAGACGCCCTGGAGGGCAGGGATGCGCCCCTGCTGTTCGCCTCCGGTGTCGCGTTCGTCGCGCCCGGCCAGATCGCGACCGAAGACGACCTCGCACCGTTCTCCGGGCCGGACGCCCCGCGCGGAGGAGCGGAAGAGCTGGCGTTCGGGTTCGTCGACCGCGGCATCCACCCGGTCGCCCTGCGCTTCGCCCCGACTGTCCACGGCGCCGGCGACCACGGCTTCACCGCCGAGCTGGTGCGCGTCGCACGAGAGAAGGGCGTCGCCGCCTACGTGGGCGACGGGTCGAACCACTGGCCCGCCGTGCACCGGGGGGATGCCGCCCGCCTGGTCGCCCGCGCCCTGGAGAACGCCGGAGCCGCGACCGTCGTGCACGCGATCGGCGAGCAGGGTGTGCGCACCCGTGATATCGCCGAGGCGATCGGCGGCGGGCTCGGCCTCCCCACCGTATCGATCGACCCTGCCGACGTGGAGGCGCATTTTGGGTGGATCGGGCGGATCTTCGCCCTCGACCTCCAGGCCTCCAGCGCACTCACGCAGCGCCGTTTCGACTGGGCGCCGACCGGCCCGACCCTGCTGGAGGACCTGGCCGCCGGCTCCTACTTCGCCCGCGCCGCGGCCTGACCCCTCACGGGGCTCGAGGCGGAGAGGGCGGGGACGAGGCGGACGAGGAGTCGGCGGGTGGGTTCACGAGGACGTCGTCGAAGGTCGCCTTCTCCGCCGCGGTGCGCTGGTCCCAGCCGGGACGCCGCGCCGCGTAGAAGATCAGCGGAGGGACGCCCAGCAGGATGACGATCACCGCGACGAGCGCCGGGTACGCCCATCCCGGCGCGCCCGCCGCGAAGCCCTCTGGCGGCACGAACCCGAGCGCGAACGCGGCCAGGCAGGCGAGGAAGCCGATCGTCGCGATCAGTCCCATCGCCGGCGTGCGGTAGCTGCGCGTGACGTGCGGATGGGTGCGGCGGAGCCGCATCGCGGCCGCGAACATCATCATGTACATGATCAGGTAGAGCGCCGCGGCCATGTCCACCAGCAGGATGAACGCGGTGTTGATGTTCGGCACGAAGATGAACAACGCCGCGAGCAGCGTGACCACGATGCCCTGCACGTTCAGGATGCCGACCTGCACGCCCGCCTTGTTCCGCCGCTGCAGGAACGTGGGCAGGTAGCCGGAGCGCGCCGCCGCGAGCAGACCGCGCGACGGTCCGGCGATCCAGGTGACGACGGAGGCGAACGCGCCGAGCGCGATCAGCAGGGAGATGAGCGGGGTCGCCCAGGACATCCCCCAGGTGTCGAAGTAGGTCTTGAACGCGAGGTTGATGCCGGTGGTGAGCCCGAGCTCGGACGACGGGACAGCCACCGCGATCGCGATCGTCGGGAAGATGAAGATCCCGAGGATGAGGATCGACGCGATGAGCACCGTCTTCGGGTAGCCCTTGCCCGGGCTCTTGAGGTCGTTCGCGTGGACGGCGTTGACCTCCATGCCGGCGTACGCCAGCACGTTCGAGACGATCAGCACGATGGAGGCGATGCCGGTGAACGGCGGGATGATCGCCGACGCCTCCAGCGGCGTCTCGCTGGGCTGTCCCGTCCCGAGCCAGATCGCGCCGAACACGATCAGCAGGACGCCCGGGAAGATCGTGCCGGCGAGTCCCGACCACGACCCGACCTTCGCGAACAGGTTGCCGCCGCGCAGGGTGATGAACGTCGAGAACCAGTAGATGACGAGGATCACGATCGCCGTGTAGAGGCCGGAGTTCGCCAGGTTCGGGTCGAGGAACACGAACGCCAGCGACGCCGCGATGAACGCGATCTGCGTCGGATACCAGACGACGTTCTGCACCCACTGGAGCCAGATCGCCTGGAAGCCCCAGCGTTCGCCGAACGCCAGGCGCACCCAGGTGAAGACGCCGCCCTTCCAGCCCGTGGCGAGCTCGGCGGCGACGAGCGCCACCGGGATCAGGAAGAAGATCGCCGGGATGATGAACAGCGTCACCGAGCCCAGCCCGTACCCGGCCATGGCGGGGAGGCTGCGCAGGGACGCGACGGCGACGACGGTGAGCATCGCCAGCTGGGTGATGCTCATGAACGTGCGCGCCGTCGTGCCCGGCGACCCGATCGCCGGCTTGTGCGGCACGGAGTCGAAGGGATGCGGTTTGACGTGGTCGGGTCCGGGCGCCGGTGTGCCGTCCGCCCGCGTGTAGTCCGTCGCGGACTTGTTCGGCTCGCTCGTTGCGGTCATGGTCTTCTCCCGCTCGTGTGAGGCGCGCTGCGCCGGGGTCTCGATCGCGTTCCGGCGATCAGTGGGTGAAGGAGGCCGTCTGGCCTTCCAGCGGCATCGGCCCCTCGAGCTGGTCGAGGTACGCGACGGCCTCTTGGATGTCGCCGATCAGCGACTCCGCCAGGTTGCGGCTCAGCCCGTTGCGCACGACGATGCGCTGCACGGTGAGGTCGCTGATGTCGTCGGGCATCGGGTAGGCGGGGATGAGCCATCCCTTCAGCCGCAGGCGCTCCGACAGGTGGTACAGGTTCCAGTTCTCGGTGTGCCCCTTCTTCAGCTGCCAGGCGAAGACGGGGATGTCGGAGCCGTCGTTCCACAGTTCGAACGCAGGCATCTTTGCGATCTCCCCCGAGAGGTAGAGCGCGACATCCTGCGACGCCTTCTGCACGCGGTAGTAGCCGTCGAATCCGAGCCGCAGGAAGAGGTAGTACTGCAGCAGCACCTGCGCGCCCGGGCGTGAGAAGTTCAGCGCGAACGTCGGCATGTGGCCGCCGAGGTAGGTGACGTCGAACACCAGGTCGGAGGGGAGGTCCTCCACCGTGCGCCAGACCACCCACCCGAGCCCCGGGTAGACGAGGCCGTACTTGTGGGCGGACGTGCTGATGGAGACGACGCGGTCGACGCGGAAGTCCCACTCCAGCTGAGGCTGCAGGAAGGGCGCGATCATCCCGCCCGACGCTCCGTCGACGTGGATCTTGATGTCGAGTCCCGTGTCCGCCTGGATGCGGTCGAGGGCCTCAGAGATCTGTGCGACCGGCTCGTACATCCCTGTGTAGGTGACGCCCATGATGGCGACGACGCCGATGGTGTTCTCGTCGACGTACTTCTCGAGCTCATAGCCGTCGAGGACCTTGTGGTCGAGGCTGATCGGCACGTACCGGGCTTCGACGTCCCAGTAGTTGCAGAACTTCTCCCAGCAGACCTGGACGGCGCTCGAGAGCACCAGGTTCGGCTTATCGGTCGACTTGCCCTCGGCCCTCCTCGCCTGCTGCCAGCGGCGCTTCAGCGCGAGGCCGCCCAGCATGCACGCCTCCGACGACCCGATGGTGGAGGTGCCGATCGCCTTCTCCGGGTCCGGCGCGTTCCAGAGTCCCGCGATCATCTTCCAGCAGCGGGTCTCGATCGCCGCGGTCTGCGGGTACTCGTCCTTGTCGATCATGTTCTTGTCGGCGGACTCGGCGTACAGCCGCGCGGCGTGATCGTCCATCCAGGTGCCCACGAAGGTGGCCAGGTTGAGGCGGGCGTTGCCGTCGAGCATCGACTCGTCGTGGACGATCTGGTAGGCGGTCTCGGGCAGCGACTCGTTGTCGGGGATACGGTCCACCGGCAGATCGGTACTCTCGCCCGGCCGGGCGAAGATGGGGTTGAGCTGGGTCCGGTCGCTGGTGCCGGTGTAGGCGGTGGAGGGCGACTGCGACGCCTTCGCCCGCTCCTTCGACTCTGAGATGGTCATTCGCTTCACTCCTCGGACGGCGCGGGCACCGGCTCGCGCAGTGGACGTTCGCTTGTACGTCGTCCGGCCGGCCGATCCGTGACCGCGCCGAACAGCGTCACCGTAACGAGGGCGTGATTCGCCGCGATAGACAGTTCTCGCGGCTTTTCCCGGATCAGCCGGCGGCTCCGCCGGACGGGCTCAGGAGCCGGATCGCTTCAGCGTGCCGATCGTGGAGCCGCCGTCGTCGAGGACGGTCATCGTGTCGCCGGAGACGTTGCCCGTCGCGGCCTTGCCGAGCCAGGTGTCCACGTCCTCGCAGGCCATGAGGGTGGATGCGATCGGGCCAAAGGTGATCTCGTCGCCGTCGATCTGGCCCTTGCCCGACAGCGTGTTGCAGCCGTCGGAGCCGGAGAAGGTGCCGTCGTTCTCGATGTCGAGGTTGGGCTGGCCTGCCGAGGTGGAGCCCCACCGACCCACGACCGCTTGCCCGCTGGGCGTGCCGGCGCACCCGGCGAGCAGCAGGACCGCGGCGGCCACCGCGGTCAGACGTTGCATCCGTCGGTGGCTCAGCATGATCCCTCCCCGCTTCCTGGGCGCCAGGGTAGCGCCGGTGCCGCCGCGCGCGACAGGGGGAATCGGACGCGGCGCGGTGCTCGATCCGGGGTCAGTCGGCGGCTCGGTCGTCGGCGACGGCGGTCGGGGACAGCACATCGTCGACGATGGCGAGTAGCTCGGGCCGGGCGAGGATGCGGAAGTGTCCGCCGACGTCCAGCTCGATGTTGCGGGCGCCCTCGAGCCGGCTTCCGGCGGGGACGTGCGGGTCGAACCATCCCCAGACGGAGATGATCTGGGCGTTCACCGCGCGGTTGAGCGCGAGCCGGACGAGTCCGGGAGACGACGGCATCAGTGCGCGGACGCTCGAGATCGGGATGAACCGGGCGAGCGACGACCCGCCGAACGGCGTGGCCACGGCGACGGTGGTGCGGATACGCGGGCCCGAGTCCGGCATCCCCATCAGGTACTTGGCGATCAGGCCGCCCTTGCTGTGCGCGACGATGACGACATCCGTGAGGTCCTGCTCGTCGAGGTGGCGCTGCACGAGCGCGGCGGCCTCCGGCACGGACATCCGGTTGTCCTCGAGCGCGGTGACGACGTGCACGGGGTGGCCGGACGCGTGGATGTGCTGGGCGAGCGGGCGGAGGAAGCGCCACGTCTCGAAGATGCCGGGGATGAGCACGACGGGCGTGCGCGAGCCCTCGCCGGCCACGAGCGCGTCCGGGTTGCTGCGGTCGAACGCGGCGCGCAGCTGGTGACGGCCGGCGTAGAGCCAGTCGAGCGCGAGCACGCCGGCACGGCGCAGCACGGTGCGCCTCATCCCGGCACCCGCACCAGCTGCGAGATCAGGGCGGCGGTGCGCCAGGGCGCGCCGTGCATGACGAGGTGGGCGACGGAGGGGACGCGCGCGGCCGTGCCACCGGCCCGCTTCGCCAGCTCGGCGACCCACTCGTCGCGAGCGATCGGGTCGCGGGCGCCGCGCACCACGACGACGGGCACGGTCGTGTGCTCCAGCTCCTCCTCGGTGCGGAATTCCAGCATGGCGGGCAGCGTAGCGAGATACCAGGCCGGTCCGCAGTGCAGGTAATCACCGATGACGATGCGGTTGCCGCGGGTGTCCTCCCGCAGGGTGTCGATCCCGAGCAGCACGCCGGCCTTCAGGGCGTTGCGATCCTGAGGTGCCATCACCGGGCCGAGCAGCGCGAGGCCGCGCACGAGGTCCGGCCGTCGGGCTGCCAGGCACACCGCGATCTGGGTACCCATCGAGTGGCCGACCACGACGGCGTCGGCGATGCCGGCGTCGTCGAGGAGGGCGGCGACGGAGTCCGCGAACTCCGCGATGGAGAGCCCGCGTCCCGGACGGAACGGCTTCGCCTTGCCGAACCCGGGCAGGTCGAGGGCGACGACACGCCCCTCCTCGGCGAGCGCCGGCACCAGCCGCTCGAAGTAGCGCGAACTGACCCCGATGCCGTGCACGAGCACGAAGACGGGAGCCGTCGGCTCCGCGTGCTGCGGGGCCGGGCGCTGCGGACCGGTGTCGACCGTGACGACGGCGCGGGGCGGGAGCGGAGGCGTCAGGTCGTCGGTCACTCCTCCACGGTACCCGGGGCCCTTTGCGGACCATGAGCGGCACGGGACCCGGTTGAAAACCCGGAGGAGTGGGGTAGCTGTGGAGAAGTACTAGCCCCGACGGCAGCGGAAGGAGTACCACAGGACCATGCCCGCATCGCAGGAGCTGCCCTCCACCCTCGAGCGTTCGGAGAAGCACGCCCAGGCCCTCTGGTCGAAGGCGCACGACTCGGCGGTTGAGGAGTACGGCGAGGGCGAACGGGCGCACCGAACCGCCTTCGCCGCACTCAAGCACGAGTACGAGAAGGTCGGCGACCACTGGGAGCGCAAGGCCGAGAACGGGCCGTCCGACCGGAAGGCGGCCGGCGGCCGCGACACGGACGCACCGACCGAGGAGGGCGTGGACGCGAACGCGTCGAAGGCGCACCTGCTCGAGATCGCCAAGCGCCTCGACATCTCGGGCCGCACGCGCATGACGAAGGACGAGCTGATCGACGAGATCAAGCGCGCCAATCGTCGCGAGACGGCGGCCAAGCGAAAGAAGGGCTAGCAATGGGCGACGTGCTCGCGTTCATCGGATGCTTCATCCTGTTCCTGGTGGGGATCTTCCTCCTCGGGCTCGCCGACACCCTGCTGGCGTGGCAGGGCCTCGTGTTCTTCGCCGGCATCGTCTGCATCGCGCTCTCCTTCGGCATCCCGGTGGGTGTCCTCGGCCATACCGAGTAACGCCCACCGCGTCAACCGCCTCCCTCGCCCTCCCTTTCCTCAGGGGGGCGAGGTAGCGTTGGTGGATGGCTGACTTCACGCGCCTGCACAGCCACACCTCCGATCCGGAGGAGGCGGATGCGGCGATGGCCGCAGCCGGAGGCCGATTCGCCTTCGCGCAGCTGCCGCAGAACGACTTCTCGTTCGACGTCGATCAGGCGATCGATCCGTCGTTCGCGGTCGCGCGCTACGCGATCGGCGGTCAGTGGGAGACGTCCGGGGACTTCGACGACGTCGTCATCGTGAACGTCAAGACCGACGTGTACCGCTGGGACATCGACGGCGAGCGGGGCTTCGGCGCCCGGTCCCCCTTCCTGATCCGGCCGGGTCACGACTTCACCTGCTTCGCCGAGGACAGCGACGTCGTCAACATCTTCCTGTCGCCGCAGATTCTGAGCGACGTGGCGGCCACCGCCTTGGGGCATGAGGGCCCAGTCGTGTTCGGATCGGCCGAGACGCGGAGCCCGAAGCACGCGGAGTACATGATGACGGCCGCGACGGTCGCCGCCGAGTACATGGAGTCGGGCACCTTCCGGCATCCGCTGGTGCGCGCGAGCCTGTTCCACACGCTCTCGCTCGCCGCCCTCAACTGCTTCTCGCTGAGCACCGATCCCCGGGAGCAAGCACAGACGCCCACCGCGCAGCTGGAGTCGTACCGCCGGGCGGTCGGGTTCATCGAGGACTACGCGTCCCTGCCCATCACGGTGACGGACATCGCGGGCGCGGCCGGGGCGACCATCGCCCAGCTCCATGCCGCGTTCCGCACCCATGCGGGGACGACGGCTCAGGGATATCTGCAGCAGGTGCGGCTGTCGGCGGCGCACACCGAGCTCCAGGTCTCCGACCCGGCGACCACCGACCTCGCCGACCTCGCCGGTCGCTGGGGTTTCGCCGACCTCGACCGCTTCGCCCGCCGCTACCGCGAGGCGTACGGAATGCATCCCGCGGTGGCGCTGCAGGACTGAGCCCGCCGCCCCTCCCTCTCCCCGCCCCTCCTCCGACTTTCGCCGAGGTGCACGTAGTTGCGGTCGACACGCCGTGGAGATGCGCAACAACGTGCACTTCGGCGAAAGAGGAAAGGGGGAGGGGGAGGGGCGTACCCCGGGATGCGGGAGCGCGCAGCCCCCTGGACGCACGCGCGTGCGGTGATTGCGTGGGGGTATGCCAGAGAACCAGTACACCTTCGACAACCCTGTGGACCGCTACCCCAGCATCTCGCCTGACGAGGAGCAGGTGCCCGAGCCGGGTCTCGAAAGCGACCTGAGCCCGCGCGCCGACCTGGGCGAGGACAGCTACGTCGGCACCGGCCGTCTGACCGGCCGGAAGGCGATCGTGACGGGAGGCGACTCCGGGATCGGCGCCGCTGCGGCGATCGCGTTCGCGCGCGAGGGCGCCGACGTTGCGCTGGTCTACCTCCCGGAGGAGGAAGAGGATGCGCAGCGCATCGCCGGCCTCATCCGCGACGCCGGCCGCACGGCCGTCACCATCCCGGGCGACCTCAAGGAGCGCGCCTTCAGTGACGAGATCGTGAAGCGCGCCTTGGACGAGCTCGGCGGCATCGACATCCTGGTCAACAACGCCGGAAAGCAGATCGCCACGGAGAGCCTCACGGACATCCCCGACGACCAGTTCGACCACACGATGAAGACCAACGTCTACGCGATGTTCTGGCTGACGCGCGCGGCGCTGCCGCACCTCCCGGCGGGCGCGACGATCATCAACACCACGTCCATCCAGGCGTACCAGCCGGGCGAGCAGCTCGTCGACTATGCGACGACGAAGGCCGCGATCAACGCCTTCACGAAGGCTCTCGCCCAGCAGCTCGCACCGAAGGGCATCCGCGTCAATGCGGTGGCACCTGGACCGATCTGGACGCCACTGCAGGTCAGCAAGGGACAGCCCGTCGAGGCGATCCCCGAGTTCGGGCAGCAGACGCCGCTCGGACGCCCGGGGCAGCCCGCCGAACTCGCGCCCGCGTACGTGTTCCTCGCGTCGCCCGAGTCGAGCTACGTCATCGGCGAGACGCTGTCGGTGACGGGCGGCATGCCCACCCCGTGACCGATGCGCCGGGCGGGCCGTCGGCTCGCCCGGCGCACCCCGAAACAGCGTCAGGTCAGCGGGCGAGGGGCCGCCCCGTCCGGAACGCGTCGACGACATCCCGCGGGATCTGGCCCCTGCTGCCGACCTCGACGCCGTTCTTCCGCGCCCACTCGCGGATCGCCCGGCGCTCGTCCGGCGACGGCGGGGCGTCCGATGCGGGAGCGTCGTTGCGACCGGCCGCCTCGATCCACTTGGCGAAGTCCGCCCGCAGCTGGTCGGCGTGCTCGGAGGACAGGTCGATGACGTACTGCGCGCCCGCGAGCGAGAACTCGATGGTCTCGCCCTCGCCTTCCGGGATCACGGACTGGTCGAGATCGTCGATCAACTGGTAGGTGACTCGCTTGGCCATATCCATCCCGCCACTTCGTCGATTGGATGCACCCCGCGGGTGCGCTTGTCGCGAAGCCTACCGGTGACGCGCGCGTCAGCGACCGGCGACGTGCGCCCTCCGCTGAGCCCGGACCACCAGTGGCAGCACCACCCAGATGACGATCAGCACGATGAAGACGCAGCTCGCGGCGATGATGCCGGCGGGCGGCGCGAGCAGGAAGTCGACGATGAACAGGACGATGCCCGTGAACAGCAGGGATGCGGCCGCCAGGCACACGATCAGGATCTTGCTGCCGAGCCCGACCAGCTCCGTCTTCGCCTTCTGCCGGAACAGCAGGCGGTGCAGCGCGACCGGCGCGAGGGCCAGCAGCGTCACGATCACCGCGAGGAAGACGAGGACGAGGTAGACCACCACGTCGAACGGCGCCAGCTGGGCGAAGCGCTGCTGGAACGGCAGCGTGAGCAGGAACGCGGCGAGGATCTGCGTCCCCGTCTGGAAGACGCGGAACTCCTGCAGCAGCTCGTTCCAGTTGCGGTCAGCGCGCTGGGCGGTCGTCTCGTCGCGGCCGTCTCCCGGGTCGGCATCCGCGCCTTCGCTCTCGGGCGCATCCCACACGTCGTCGTTCGTCATCGTCGCTGTGCCTCCAGATCGCGCGCCATGGCCGCCAAGGCCGCGTCGACCGTGGCTCGGACGACCTCCTCGGGGTCGCCGTCGAAGTGGAGCTCCTCGACCTGCGGCGCGTCCGGCCGGCCGTGGGCGAGGAAGACCGTGCCGGCCTCCTTGCCCTCCTCGGACCCGGGGCCGCCCGCGCCGGTGACCGCGGCGACGAGGTCGGCGCTGAGCAGCCTCCCGACCCCCGACGCCATCTGCTCGGCGCACGCGGCCGTGATCACGGGGCCGGGCGTCACTCCGAGCACGTCGAACTTGACGTGCTCGGAGTAGGCGACCACCCCGCCGGCGAACCAGTCGCCCGCCTGCGGGGAGGCGCCGAGGGCCGAGGCGATCGCGCCGCTGGTCAGCGATTCGGCGACCGCGATGGTGAGGCCGGCGGAGGAGGCGAGGTCGGCGATCGTCTCGCCGAGGTCGGTGTCGTTCTCCGTCGTCATGCAGGAACCTTAGCCGTTGTCGCTGTCGCCCTCGTCGCCTTCCGCCTGCGAGGGCTTGTCGACGATCTGCTGCTCCGCCTCGGTGTTCTCGTCGTGGCGGTCGCCTTCGGTGTTCTGGGGGTCGGACATGTCCGCTCCTTCTCTCGTGTGGTGGGTGGTCTTCAGTGGTCGGTGCGGAAGTGCACCGCTTTGTGGCTGCCGTCGCAGAACGGCTTGATCGTCGAGACGCCGCAGCGGCAGAGCGCCACCGTGCGCCGGTGCTGCTCGATCGGTGTGCCGTCGGGTGTCGTCAGGTCGATGTGACCGCGCACGAGCAGGGGGCCGTCGGGGCAGGCCACGATCACCGGCTCCTCCTCGTGGGCCGTCATGCCGCCACCGCCACGGGCTGGCGGAGCGAGCTGCGGCCCGCTTCGAAGCTCTCCAGCATGTGCTGACCCGCGAGGTCGTCCACGTAGAGGCAGGCGGCGGCGCCGAAGACGATGTCGGGCAGGAGCCCGGGATGCTGCTCGGCGAGACCGCCGGCGAGGTCGCGGCCCGCGATCTGCTCGTGCACCGCATCCGCCTCGACGTGCTCGTCGTAGTACCAGGTGACCTCGTCGTCGTGACCGAGCCGCCGGAAACCGTTGCCGTAGAAGCGGTTCGGGATGGACGAGGTCATCTCGAATGCCGCGAGGTGACCGGTGATCGCGCCGCGGAGGCTGCGGTTGAGGCCGAACATCGACATCATCGTGAACGACGCGAGGGTGATCGCGGGCACGTTGTCGATGTAGGCGCCGTAGCTGTCGTCGAGCCCGAGGTTGCGCATCGTGCGACCGAAGATCTCCGCGTGGATGCGCTCCGGGCGCCCGGCGCCGTACTCGTCGGACTGCACCTCCACGAGCGCCGCCTTCGCCCGGCCGGTGAGACGCGGGATTGCCCAGGAGTGCGGGTCCGCCTCCTTGCGCGTGTAGATGGAGCGGTGGATGACGAACTCCACCGCCTGCTCCTCGGTCGCCTTCTTGGCGAGGAAGCGGGAGAGGCTGGGGCCGCCGTCCTCCGAGGTGAGGTCGAACAGGTAGGCCGCGACCGCATCCGCGTTCGGCTCGGGCAGGTCGCCGACGGGGACGCGCTCCCGCAGCTGGCGCTCGAACACGCGCTCGATGGCTCGGCGGGTGCGCAGCAGGTCCGGGTTCCACTCCCACTCGTCGTCGGCTTCGACGGTGTCTCCGTAGTGGAGGCCGTAGAGCAGGAGGAGGGTCAGCTGGAGGTCCTCGTCGGCGAGGAGGTCCGGCCCCGCTGCGAGGGCGGCGGTGGCGTTCTCGGTGAAGCGGACGACGCCGTCCGATGCGGCGGAGGGATCGGTTGTGAGCGCGTCCAGCAGCGCCTCGCTCACCGGCCCCCGCGGGGTGATGCGTGGTGTCATACCCCCAAGCAACCGGGGGAAGCGCGCCGGGTCAACCGGTTGCCTGGGCGCCGCTTCGGTGCGTGCGCGTCAGAGTTGGCGCTCGATTCGTGCCGAATGTGCGGTTAGGCGCGTCGTTAGCGCACATTCGGCACGAATCGTCGGCGTGATGAGGCGCGGCGCAGAGTACGGAGGGGGGTCGCCGCGCGTCGGAGGCGGCCGTCCGAGTACCGGACGCCGCCGCGGAGGCGAGCGCCGACGGCGAGCCAGACGCAGACGGCGCGCTCGGCGAGCCACGCCGGCGCCCACAGTGCAGCCGTCGCCGGGAACAACCGACGTCCTCCCGCCCGGCGACGGCCCACCTCGGCGAGCGCCGCCACGGCGAGCACCCCCGCGAGCAGGCGTCCAGGACGCCGCAGCGAGGAGAGCGCGAGGGGCAGCACGGCCAGCTCGGCCGCCAGCCGCGCCGGCTGCGCGAAGTCGTCGTAGGCCTGCCGCACCCGCTGCCGCAGGAAGTGGCCGACCTCCGGCGGCCGCCGGACGACGCCGATCCAATCGGCCGCGATCACCCGTCCCCCGGCCGCCTGGACGGTGCGGATGAGCTCCAGGTTCTCGAAGAGCACGTCGCCGTCGTACCCGCCGGCCGCGAGCACCAGCGAACGGCGGACCGCGAGTGTGCCGGGATAGTCGTGACCGAGTGCGCGGTTCAGGAGGCTGCGCCCGGTGTCCCAGCGCGCATGCCACGGCGCGGGGTCGAACACGTTCTGCGGCCGCACGAGGTCGCCGGCGTCGAGCATCCCGACGACCGCGCGCAACGCCCCCTCGTCGTACCGGACGTCGTCGTCGGCCAGCACGACACGGTCGTGGCGGGCGGTCCGGAGCCCGGTCATGACCCCGGCGACCTTGCCGTTGTGGCCGGGCCACGGTTCGGCGGGGAGGTGGCGGACTCCCGGCGGGAATGCCTGTGCGTGCGCGCTGAAGCGTTCCGGCTCCGACCCGTCGACCACCGTGACGTCGATGAACTCACGCAACCTCGTCAGGTACGCGACCAGCTCCGCGAGGCCGGCGTCGTCCGACCAGCGGAGCGGCAGCACGTATTCGGCATCGAGACTCATCCGGCGCCCCTCAGGACTCCGAGGAGTCGAAGCGCGGCGAGTACAGCGTCGCGCCCGGACGCAGCCGGATGACGTCGTCACTGAACGACGCGAGGTCCGGCCACAGCACCAGCACCGAGCCGCGCGCACGCCAGCGCAGGAAGCGGGCGATCAGCGCCGGCGCATCCACATCTCTCCGCTCGTAGCCGGCGAACGATTCGTGGGCGTGCGGGCTCACCACCAGGCCGTGCAGTCGCGCGGCGGCGAGCAGCCCGTCGGGCGGGCCGTCGAGGGCGAACCGGGCGTCGACCACGACGCCGAGCCGCTCGCCTTCCGCGGTGACAACCGGGCTGCCGAGCAGGTCACTCAGGATCATGACGACCCCCGGGGATGCGCGCGATCACGTGGTCGCGCATCCATCGTTCGGTCCAGCTCGCATCGAGCGAGTCGGCCGCGACGCCCACCCTCACGACCGTTCCCGGGTCGGCGACCACCTTCCACGGGATGCGGATGAACCGGGAATCGGGAAGCCGCCCGCCGAAGATCCGGGTCAGCAGGATGGGACCGGTGAGCAGCGACTCGATGATCGGCGGGGAGTCCGGGTCGAGGTGCTCCAGGTCGTCCGGCGTGGTCAGCTCCAGATCGTCGACGGTGCTGACCGGGACGGCGTCGGGGTCGAGGATCTGCCGGTCGAGGAGATCGAGCCCGGCGTCCAGCACACGACCGGCGACGGCCGGCGCCGGCGGAAGGTGGCGTTTCTGCGTCATGCTCCTGCTCCCGTCACGATCATGAGGGGGATGGCGGCGATCGACGCCACCAAGATGAGTCCGAGGTAGATCAGGCCGAAGAAGTTCGTCGCTCTGCCGTTGACCTCGTCCCCCATGTATTTGGGGTCGTTCGCGACGATCAGGATCGGAAGATACGTCAACGGCAGGGCGATCGCCGAGAACACCACCGAGAACTCGGTGACCTGCACCGGGTCGACGCCGGTGAAGAGGATGCCGAGGGCGACGACCAGCGACAGGATCATCACGGCGTGGAACCGCGACGCCGAGGCCGGGCGCCGGAACTTGCCCCACGGCCATCCGAAGAACTGCCCCAGCGTGTACCCGCTCGACAGCGTCACCTCGAGGGCGGCGCCGAAGGTCGCGGCCACGAAGCCGAGGATGACGATGATGAGCCCGATCTTGCCGAGCGCCTGCGCCACGGGAAGCGCCGTCTCGAACAACGACTCCACCTGGATGCCCTTCGGGAGGAGCACGACCGTGGCGCACGCGGCGATGGCGAGCGACAGCAGCCCGCCGAGCGGGAAGCCGACGAGCACGTTGAGACGCGACTGAGCCAGGTCCTTCTTCTTCCACTTCTCCTCGATCGCGCCGGACGAGAAGAAGAACACCTCGTAGGGCGTCATCGCGGCGCCGAACAGGGCGATCGCGTAGTACCAGTACGTCGCAGGCGTCTCGTCGGTGTGCGGCGACGGCTGGAGCAGCACCTGCGAGCCGAGGGCGGACCAGTCCGGGTGGAGGAAGAACAGGGCGACGGCGAACACGACCAGGGCGAGGCCCAGCAGCCCCGTCACGTTCTCCATGATCGAGAACTTGACCCGCCAGATGACGATCCAGACCGCGATGGCCGCGACGGGGAACCAGAGCACGGGCTCGATGCTGGAGGCGAGCTGCAGGGCGAGCGCGATACCGCCGATCTCCGCGGTCAGGGTCAGCAGGTTGATCAGGAACGAGGCCGACAGGTTCGCGAGGGCCATCCGGGCTCCGAGCCGCTCGCGGATGATCTCGAACGTCGCCCGGCCACTCACCGCTGCGACCCGTCCGGACATCTGGGCGAACAGGCAGATGCCGACCACGCCGACGAGGACGACCCAGGTCAGCGTCATCCCGAACCGCGACCCGACGACGCTGTTCGTGACGAGGTCACCGATGTCGACGAATCCGCCGATGGCGGTCAGCACGCCGAGCGCGACGGCGAAGATCCCCTTCATTCGTGCTCCAGCCGCCGGGATGCCGCCTGCAGCTCCTGAGCGAGCCGATCGAGCTCGCGGCGCTGCCGGTCGACCGTGACCGTCGAGTCCGTGCCGGACGCCTGGGCCCGCTGGGCGGCGGTCACCACATCCTGGGCCGCCCGGATGTCGGCCAGCACGCTGTCGCGCCTGGCGCCGATCCCGCCGATGGCGGTCATCGTCGAAACCGTCTGCGCCTCCTGCGCCAGGCGGTCGGCGACATCGGTCAGACCGGTGTCCTGCACGGTGGACAGGATCTCGTCCTGCTCGTGCAGGCCGAGAACGAGACCGGCGGCGCGGGCGGCCGATGCCGCCGTCCCGGCGGACTGCGACAGGGAGCCGCGTGCGCTGTCGTCGGCGGAGCAGCCCACGAGCACGCCCGCCACCAGCAGCGCCACCGCCCCCGGGGCGATGTGTCGATGCTTCACGCCGTGGACTGTACGCGCGCTGTGAGAATGGTGAAAGTGGTGCTGCTGCGGCGGACTCCTACACGTCGGGCGCCGTTCGTGCGGGGACGTCCGGGCGGAAACCCGCCGTCGCCTCCTCGTAGGTGGTGTGCCTCCGCGCGGGGTGCGAGTCCGCCGGTGGAGGCACTTCGGCCCGGCTCAACGCGTGCAGCACCAGCTTCTCCACCAGGGCTGCTGCTGTGGTCTCGCGTGAGCGTGCGATCCGCACGAGGGCGGCGTACTCCTGCTCGCCGAGGCGGATCGTGAGGGGCATCCCAGCCGGGGCGCGGCCCGGCCCGTGAACGGACGCCGGTTCCGTCATCTCGGCGCTGTGAGATTCCTTCATGTCCGAAGCCTTACACAAGAGAGCGCTCTCCTTGGCTACTCGATTTGTTCGCACGACGCACAGCCATCCGGTGGCCTCGTTGCACTCGCCGGTCGTCACCGGCGAAGATCGTGTGCGTCGCGCGCAGGCGCCGTCCCGTTCCCCCCGGTCCACGACGGCGTCAGCGCGACACCTCCGCGGCGGGATCCTGGTCTTCGGGTGGCCAGGATCCCGCCGCCATAAGCCTCAGGCCCTCCTCCAGCCGCTCCCGGATCTCCGCCACCGGGACGATGTCGGCGCCGAACGAGAGCGCCATCGCCGCGGATGCCGCCGCCCCGACGATCCGGTGGATGCGCGGCTCCGACGCCCGGTCGCCGAGGGCCAGCTGGGACGACTCGGCTGCCGCCGTCAGCGAGGCCCGCAGGCGCTCCCGCTCCGTCTCGGAGGGGAGCCCCGCCTGCAGGGCGGCGACCGCCTCCCGCAGCGCCGGCTCGACCAGAGAGCGGAGGACCGCCTCCGGGGCGAGGCCCCTCTGCTGCTTCAGCGCGGAGTCCAGGGTCGCGAGCAGGGCGGCAGGGGTGAACGGCTTGGCCAGGAAGTACGCGCCATCGCGCTCGACCGACGCTCGCGCAGAGGAACCGGGCAGCATCCCGCTCATCAGCACGATCGCCGCCCCGGGCTGCTGCTCCGCCACCATCCGGGCGATGCGTTCGCCGGGGACGCCGGGCATCATGATGTCGGTCACGACCGCATCGAAGCGACGGCCGCCGGCCAGCAGCTCGAGCGCCTCCGGGCCGCCAGCGACCTCGGTCAGGAATCCGTTCTGGTCGAGGGTCTGCCGCACCAGCTCGCCGATCGCGGCCTCGTCGTCGACGACGAGCACCCGACGGCCGGCTCCGCGCGGCACGGCCGGCGCACCCACCGGGGAGCGGCCGTCCGCCTCTCCCTTCGCCGCCGGAAGGACGAACGCAATCGACGTGCCGGCTCCGGGAGCGGTCTCGACCTGCAGCTCGCCGCCGTGCGCCTTCACGATGGCGGCGGAGGTCGGCAGGCCGAGGCCGGTTCCGCTCTCCTTCGTCGTGAAGAACGGCTCCAGGATGCGGCCGGCCGTCCGCCCGTCCATCCCGACCCCCGAGTCGCGCACCTCGAGTCGCACTCCGTCGTCGCCGGCGGCCGCGCGCACGGTCAGCACGCCTCCCTCGGGCATCGCGTCGCGGGCGTTCGTGATCAGGTTCACCAGCACCTGGAACAGCTCGGTGTCGTCCCCCGTCACCGGCGGCAGCTCGGCGGGCGCATCCACCACCAGCTCGATGGAGCGCGGAAGCGTCTCGCGGCAGAACCGCTCGACCTCCCGCAGCAGGGCGCCCAGGTCGACCGGCTCCCGCCTCCCCTCTGAGCCGCGTGCGAACGACAGCACCTGACGGATCATCCCTGCCCCGCGCTGCGCCGCCGCATCGAGGGTGTCGAGCAGGTCGCGTCTGCGCGCATCCTGTTCGTCCTGCCGGAGCAGCTGCACCGACATGAGGATGGGCGTGAGCACGTTGTTGAGGTCGTGGGCGATGCCGCCGGCGAGGGTTCCCAGGCTCTCCAGCCGCTGGGTCCGGATGCGCTGCTCCTCCTGCCTGCGATGCTCGGTGATGTCCGAGTTGACGGCGAAGACGGTCACCTCGCCGTCCTCTCCGCGCGACAGCTGCCAACGGCAGTCGGCGATGAGCAGCGAACCGTCGACCCGTCGCTGGCGCAGCTCGCCCACCCAGAACCCGTCGCGCATCAGCGCCTCGGTCGCCGCGTCGAACTCGGCCGGGTCGTCGTAGAGCAGCTCGCGCACGGAATGCCCCACCGCCTCGGACGCCGGGATGCCGTAGATCGCCTCCGCGCCGCGGTTCCAGTAGCGGATGACACCGTCGAGGTCGCGCACCAGGATCGCGTCGCGCGCGGCATCCAGCAGGGCGGCCTGCGACGCCACCCGCCGCGTGTACTGCTCGAGCGTGCGCCGGGCCTCCTGGTCCTCGGTCACATCCCGGACGATGATCGCGATGCCGCCTTCGGTGGGATGCGCGTCCACCTCGAACCAGCAGCCCCACTCCGGCGAGTAGGCGCGGGCGCTCCCGGCGACGCCGCGGTCCATCGCGTCGCGGTAGATGCCCTCGAACGCGCTGCCGAGCGCGGTCGGGAACATCTCCCACACCGTCCGGTCGCGCAGCCGCGTCTCGTCGATCCCGCCGAGCTGCAGCGCCCACGAGTTCGCGAACGTGAACCGCCAGGAGCGGTCGACGAAACCGATGGCGTCGTGCACCTGGTCGAGCGAGTTCCGCAGCAGACGCGCCATCGCCCGCTGCTCCTCCCGGTGGCGCACCAGCGCGGTGACGTCGTGGAACGCACCGTGGATGCGGACCACCTCGCCGTTCTCGTTGCGCTCCGGCTCGCCCACCAGGTGCGCGTGCACCAGCCGGCCGGACGCGTCGACGATCGTGGCCCGCACATCCAGAGGGTCACCGTGAATAGCCGTGCGCTGAAAGGCGGTCCGTACTGCGCGACGGTCCTCCGGCTCGAACAGCGCGAGCGCCTCCGCGTCCAGCGGCACGCGGCCGGGCTCCATCCCGAGCAGGCGGAACAGTTCCTCGCTCCATTCGACCCCGCCGGTCGTCACGTCGACGACCCACCCGGCGAAGCCGGCGATGCGGGCCGCCATGCGCACGAGCGCCTCGTTGCCCGCGGCCGCCGCGGCCGAGCGCTCCACGTCGCCGATGTCACGGGCGATCGCCAGCACGGCCGCCACCGCGCCGTCGGTGCCGCGCAGGGGGATGATCGTCACATCCAGCGAGCGGATGCGGCCCTCCGGAGTGAGGACGCGCGTGACGTACCGCCGATTCTGGCCGGCGAGCGCCTCCTCGAACCGGGCGAGCGTGTAGCCGAGGGAGTCGGGATGCAGGAGCCGCGCGAACGACATCCCCGTCAGCTCCTCGGCGGAATAGCCGGTCAGGTCGGCGAGCGCACGGTTGCACTCGACGAAGGTGCCGTCCACGTCGACGACGCACACGCCGTCCGGGTGACCGTGGAAGAGCGCGTCCAGCCCGTTCAGCCGCAACGCGTCGGACGGGGTCGTCTGCGACGCGCGCGGAGGCTTCGGCTGGGGCATGGGGGGATTGTAGGCGGACTTTCGGGCCTACACTGACGGCCATGGGCACGGAAACCCCGGGCCGGGAGGTCCTCGCGGTCGCTGACGACCCGCTCCCCTGCGGATGTTCGCTGCGCGAACGCCCCCGCCTCCTCGGCCGCCGGGGACGCGGCCACGCTCAGCCGATACTGGTCAGCAGCGGCTGCCTGACCCGACCTGCTGAGCTCGCCGCGTGGCGTCCACCTCTGGGACGGTGACGAAGGGGCAGGAGCCAGAACCATGACCGACATACCCGCGCGAGCACGGACCCTGCGCGCCGTGGTGGCCGACGACGACGTCTTCACGGCCTCGATGGTCGCGTCCGCACTCCGCTCCACCGGCATCGAGACCGCCCAGGCCACGAGCGCGGCCGACGCCTGGGACATCATCGCCGAGGTCGAGCCGAACGCCGTGGTCACCGACCTCGACTTCGGCGGAGGCGACTCCGGGGCAGAACTGCTGTGGCGCGTTCACCGCGAGCAGCCGTGGGTCGGGCTCGTCGTGCTCACCTCGCACCTCTCCCCGCAGCTGGCGGTCGGCGACGGCACCCTCCCGCCCTCGGTCGTGTACCTGGTCAAGTCGCAGGTGAAGGATGTGGATGTGCTGGTCGCCGCGGTCGACGCGGCGATCGTGGGCGGCGAGCACCAGCTCGCCGAACCCGACGACGACGTCCGCACGGTCACGCGGGCCCAGGCGGAGGTGCTGCGCCTTGTCGCCTCGGGCGCATCCACCCGGCGCATCGCCGCCGAACGCGGGACGAGCGTCCGCGCCGTCGAGACCATGCTCGGCCGTCTCTACACCGCGCTCGGAGTGGATGCGGACGAGCAGGCCAACCCGCGGGTGACGGCCGCGCGCATGTGGCAGCAGGGGCGCGTGCGGATCCGCTAGCGTGTGACTTATGGTGTTTATGGCGTTTATCGCGTTTCGGCGATAGGCTGGTCCTTCGCGATGGAACTTGGAGGCCGGCATGACCCTGTTGAGTCCGCACGCAACCGACGCAGTGGTGGACACGTCGACGTTGAGCACGCTCAGGTCGGCCGCCGAGCGACTCCACGCGTCTGCCGCGCCGCCGAGACTGCTGGTGGGCGATGACGCCATCGCCCTTCCTGACGAAGTGGCGGACGCGGTTCGGGACCTTCTCGAGCGGTTCGCGAATGGCGAGAGTGTCGTCATCGGGTCAGCCCGCACGCTGTTGACGACGTCCCAGGTCGCCGACTTCCTCGGCGTCTCGCGTTCCTTCGTCGTGAATCTGATCGACGGCGGAAAGCTCGATTACGAGTATCGGGGCACGCATCGTCGCGTGTCGTTGACCGAGGTCGTCCGGTACCTCGAAGAGTCCAAGAGAGAACGCCGCACCAAGCTCGATATCGTGGCCGACGTGGCCGCCCGCACCGGCGGGTACGACGGCGACCCGTTCTGACGTGCCGTTCCGCGTGTTCGTCGACGCCAACATCCTGGTCCCGGGGCGTTGGCGCGATATCGTCCTCACCCTCGCCGACGTCGGAGTCTGCGACGTCCTGTGGAGTCCTCTCGTCCTCGACGAAACCGCACGGCATCTCCCGGAGGACATGAGCACAGAAGACAGAGACGCGCTGTTCGAAGCCATGACCGGCGCCTTCCCCGATGCGCTGGTCGCCTGGCCCGGCGCCGTAGATGTCGACGTCAGTCTCGCGATCAACGAGAAGGATCGCCATGTTGTCGCTGCGGCACTGTGGGGCCATGCGGACATCCTTCTTACCGACGACGCGGGCCTGCATGACGAGGTCATCGCCAGCGGCCTGCTCGACGCTCAACGGATGCCGGCATTCCTGGCGTACGCGATCGACTCCTCCCTTGTGGATGCCGTCGACGCTCTGATCGACATGGCTCGCCGACGCTGGCTTCGCGACCCGGAGGCAACCGACGCAACTGTTCATGAGCGCCTCATCACGTATTTCGAGAGGCACGGCTGGCCGTCGGAAATCCTTCTCTCTGCTCGTGACTCGCGCACGACCACGCAAGGGACCGCTGGTCGCTAGCGCCCGGTCACGAAGCGGAGGAGGCGCCTCAGCGCGCCCTCGCGCGGCGGTGCCGCCACGTCGTCGGTCACCGCGTCGTCGTTCTCGGCGAAGCCGGAGTAGCCGCAGTCCTGGCAGACCAGGAGGTCGCGGTGCACGGCCAGGCCGGCGCCGTAGTAGGGGTTGCTGACGAGTCGGGCCACGCCACGGCACTGCGGACAGCTCGCCTCGCGCATCGCCCCTCCTCTCGTCCGTCCCATCATCCGCCCGCTGGCCCGCTGAATCCTGCCCGTTTGTTCGGCACCCGAACGTATTCGACGCATCCTCACCCCCCGTCCGGGGGCATACCGGTGACGGTCCGATGAACAGCGGGTGAAGCGGGGCACGGCACGCCGGGAGCCACTTCTAGGATCGCTGACGCCGGACCGTCGCCGGCGTCCGACCCCACAGGAGCCCTCCCCCGATGTCGACCCGCGCCCGGCTCGCCGCCTTCTTCGCGGCCCTCGGAGCGCTCGTCGTCGTCGCGACGATCCTGACGATCGCGTTGCGGCCGGTGGCCGTCGCGCCGAACGCACCCGATGCGTTCGACATCACCGCGGGGATGGACGACTGCGGCCGTGGATGGGGCGAGAGCGGCGCCCCGAGCGGCGCGGCCGCCTCCGGTCCGACCGTGCACGGCGGCGACCAGACCTTCACGGTCACCAACACAACCGTCGGCGGCATCGAGGTCTATGTGCAGGCCGTCGACAGCAAGCGCGTCTACCTCGACCTCGAAAGCATCGGGGCCGGCGCCCACGCCACCGCACGTGTCACGCTCGGCGCCGGCCGCTACCGGTTCGTCTGCCTGCCCGCCGACGCCGACCCCGTCCACGGGCCCGTCGTCACGGTCGGCAAAGCGCCACCGGGCTCGCCGCTCACGCCCGGTATCGTGCCCGTCACCCGCAACGACCTCATCCCGGTCGCCAAGGCCTACACGACCTGGGTCGCCTCACGGCTGCCCGCGCTCCGCCAGCAGGTCGCCGCCGTCGCGGCCGACGCCGAGGAGGGCGACTTACCGGCCGCACGACGCGACTGGCTGACGGCACACACCACCTACGAGACGCTCGGCGCGGCGTATGACGCCTTCGGCGAGCTCGGCGACCAGGTCGACGGACTCCCGCGCACAGATCCGACCGGTTTCCACCTCGTCGAATCGCAGCTCTGGCACGGGGATGCGGCGGCGACGGTCGCCGCATCCGCCCACGACCTCCTCGGCCTGGTCGACCGGCTGCAGACCGAGTTCGCCGGCGTCCAGCTCGACCCCGGCGATGTGGCGCTCCGGGCGCACGAGATCGTCGAGGACGCCATCCAGGACACCCTGACCGGTGCGACCGATGCCGGCTCCGGCACGTCGCTGGCGAGCGTCGACGCCGAGCTGACGGGCGCGGAGCAGGCGCTCGCACCGCTGGAACCGGTGCTGACCGGGCGATACGAGCAGCTCGGTGACACGCGGGCCGCCCTCGCCGCCGCCCATGCGGTCGTCGAGGCCCATCGCGCGCCCGACGGCACCTGGACGCCACTCGACCGGCTCAGCCGAACGGACCGGGAGCGGGTGGATGCGGCTCTCGACCGCGCCGCGGAACTGCTCGCCCCGGTCGCCGCCATCTGCGACCCGAGGAGGGACTCATGACGCCCATCGACCGCCGCGGCTTCCTCCAGGCGGGTGCCATCGGAGCGGCGGGTGTCGCCGTCGCCGGAGTGGGCATCACGACCGACGCCCGAGCCGTGGCCGCCGCTCGGCCGTCAGCCGCCCATCCCGCCTCCTTCCCGTTCCACGGGCAGCACCAGCAGGGCATCCTCACCCCGCCGCAGCGCGAGGCGTCGTTCGTCGCGCTCGACGTCACCGCCGCATCCCGTGCCGAGCTCGCCGACCTGCTGAAGACGATCACCGAGCGCGCGCGCTTCCTCACCACGGGAGGCACACCGCCCGACCCAGGGCTCGTCGCACCGCCGCGCGACTCGGGCGTGCTCGGGCCGACCGTCGTCCCCGATTCGCTGACCGTCACGCTCTCGGCCGGCGCTTCGCTGTTCGACGAGCGCTTCGGGCTGGCCGCGCGGAAGCCCGCTCGGCTGCGGACGATGGACGAGTTCCCCGACGACGCCCTCCGCCGCGAGGTCTGCGACGGCGACCTGCTGCTGCAGGTGTGCGCGGCCGACCGGGACGCGGTCACGCACGCCGTCCGCGAGATCGCCCGGGCGACCCGCGGTGCCATGCAGGTGCGCTGGCGGCAGGACGGCTTCGTCTCGCCGCCCCGCCCCACCGGCACGCCGCGCAACCTGATGGGGTTCAAAGACGGCACGAGCAAACCCGACACCGGGAACGCCGCCGAGATGGCGCGGCTGGTCTGGGCGAAAGCCGGCGACGAACCCGCCTGGGCGGCGGGAGGCAGCTACCACGTCGTCCGCGTCATCCGCATGCTCGTCGAGTTCTGGGACCGCGTGAACCTGCACGAGCAGGAGAACATGATCGGCCGCCGACGCGACAGCGGCGCCCCACTCACCGCCTCCGCCGAGTTCGATGATCCGCACTTCGAGAACGACCCGACCGGCGACGTCATCCAGCTCGACGCGCACATCCGGCTCGCCAACCCGCGCACGAAGGACACCGACGACCAGCGGATGCTGCGCCGCGCCTACAACTACGACGGCGGTCTCGACGCCAACGGCAACCTCGACATGGGCCTCGTCTTCGTCGCCTTCAACCAGGACCTCGACCGGCAGTTCGTCACCGTCCAGAAGCGCCTCGCCGGCGAACCGCTCACCGACTACATCCAGCCCTTCGGCGGCGGCTACTACTTCGCGCTCCCCGGAGCCCGCGACTCCTCCGACTGGCTCGGGCGCACCATGCTCGCCTGACCAGTGGAGGCCGCCCGTCACGACCGTGCCGGGATCAGTGAAACAAGGAAGAAGGAATCGTGTTCAGACCCTCCCGTCTGCGCCGCTCCCCGGTCGCCCTCGCAGGTGTCGCGCTCGCCGGCGCGGCCGCCCTCGCCGGCGCCGGAATCCTCGCGGGTGCGCCCGCGGTCGCCACGGCCGGCGGCTCGCACGCCGACCACTCCGCCCAGACCCTCACCCCGATCAAGCACCTCGTCGTGATCTTCGACGAGAACGTCTCGTTCGACCACTACTTCGGGACCTACCCGAACGCCGCGAACACCGACGGGACGCCGTTCCAGGCGTCGCCGCGCACCCCGCGCACCGACACCCTCACGTCCTCCGGCACGCTGACGAACAACCCCAACCTGTACGCGCCGAAGCGGCTCACGCCCGCGCAGGCGGTCACGTGCGACCAGAACCACAGCTACGCCGCCGAGCAGGCCGCCGTCGACGGCGGGAAGATGGACATGTTCGTCCAGAAGACCGAGACCGACACCTGCACCGGCGCGTACGGGGCACCGGGGCTGGTCATGGACTACTACGACGGCAACACCGTCACGGGTCTGTGGAACTACGCCCAGAACTACGCCATGAGCGACAACAGCTGGGACACCACGTTCGGCCCGTCCACGCCGGGCGCGCTCAACCTCATCTCCGGTCAGACGCACGGCGGCACCGCCTACGACCCCAAGACCGGAGCCGTCCTCACCGCATCCACGGCCGTCCAGTCGCCCGACGCCAAGGGCGTCGGAACCGTGATCGGCGATCCCGACCCCGCCTACGACGACTGCTCGGACAACGACCACACGTCGTCGTCCGCCGTGGTCGGCATGTCCGGCCGCAACGTCGGCGACCTGCTCAACGCGCGCGGTGTCAGCTGGGGCTGGTTCCAGGGCGGATTCACGCCGACCACGGCCTGGAACGGCCAGGCCGGTTCGTACGCCAAGTGCGACGCCGTGACGGCCAACATCGCCGGCGCGACGCCGAAGGACTACTCGCCGCACCACTCCCCGTTCCAGTACTACAAG
Source organism: Leifsonia sp. 115AMFTsu3.1 (assembly GCF_004362795.1). Lineage (NCBI taxonomy): Bacteria > Bacillati > Actinomycetota > Actinomycetes > Micrococcales > Microbacteriaceae > Leifsonia > Leifsonia sp. 115AMFTsu3.1. Next base: position 97,241 of record NZ_SNYB01000002.1, on the reverse strand, counting down.
TCCACCTCGAACCCGCACCACCTGCCGCCGACCTCGGTGAAGGCGATCGGGCACACCGACCAGGCGAACCACCAGTACGACCTGACGTCGTTCGACGCGGCCCTGAAGGCGGACAACCTGCCGGCCGTGTCCTTCCTGAAGGCCCCGGAGGCGCAGGACGGCCACGCGGGATACTCCGACCCGCTGGACGAGCAGAAATTCCTGGTGAACGAGATCAACGCCCTCCAGAAGTCGGACAGCTGGTCGAGCACCGCCGTGGTCGTCGCCTACGACGACTCCGACGGCTGGTACGACCACGTCGCCCCGAAGGTCGCGAACGGGTCCGCCGACCCGGCCGTCGACTCGACGGTGTGCACGAGCGTCAAGCGCACGCAAGGCGGCTACGCCGACCGCTGCGGGCCGAGCCAGCGCCTCCCGTTGCTGGTCATCTCGCCCTGGGCCGCCCAGAACCGCGTCGACCACACGCCGGTCGAGCAGGCCAGCGTGCTGCGCTTCATCGAGAACAACTGGCTGACCGGACGCATCGGCGACGCCTCGTTCGACACGCGCGCCGGATCGCTCGGCGGGATGTTCGACTGGTTCCACCCGCAGCAGCGGGAGGTGCTCCTCGACCCGGCGACGGGTGCGGTCAACTCGATCGTCCCCACCCGCCCGCACTGGCCGGCGCCTCCGCGCGGCGGCTGGTCGGCGCAGCCGTAACGCCACCTCGGAGGGCGGTCCGCAGCGTGCGGGCCGCCCTTCGTCGTGTTCGGGATACGGTCAGCGGACGTGCGACATGGCGTTGAGGAAGAGGCTCAGCCACACGATGAAGAACCCGACCTGCAGCAGGGTGAACACGGAACCGAGGATCACTGCGGCACGCGCCAACCCTCGGCCGCCCTCGCCGGTCACCCGCGTCTGATTGAGGCCGATCACGCCGAGGACGATGCCGACGACGGGGATGACGAAGGCGCCGATGAACCCGATCAGGGCCATCGTGTTGATCTTCTGCGCCTGCGGAATCTGGGGCTGCGGAGGCTGGGCGGCGGTCACCGGTCCTGTTTACCGGATGCGGCGCCCGCGCGCGCATCCCCCGTCCGGTTGACACACCGAGCGGCTCCCCGCGGTGCCGTCAGGCGATGGCGCCGCGCAACAGCTCGTCGAGCGACAGCGGGCGTCGGCCGGTCACGCGCTCCACATCGTCGGTGACGCCCGCGAGCTCGCCCGCCGCGATCGCCGTGTACGTCGAGACCCAGGCGTCGACCTGCCAGTCGGGGGCGTTCCACTTCGCACGCGAGGCGTACGCCTCCGGGATGGTCTCGTCATGGAACGAGACCGCCCGACCCGAGTGGGCGCTGAGCTTCTCGGCGACCTCCGCCAACGTGAGCTCCTCCGGACCGGTGAGGTCGTAGGTGACGTCGGCGTGCGCCGCCGGGTCCTGCAGAGCGACGGCCGCCACCCGGGCGACGTCGGCACGGGCGACCATGGCCGCTCGACCGTCGCCGGCGGGACCGCGGATCACGCCGTCGTCGCCGACGAGGAACTCGGCGAAGTCGAGGTACAGGTTGTCGCGCAGGAAGGTGTGGCGCATCGCCGACGAACGGATGCGCTGCTCGGTCGCGTAGTGGTCGCGGGCGAGCGTGAAGGTCGCGTCCGGCGCGGCCCCGAAGAACGACGTGTAGACGATGTGGCGGACGCCCGACTCCTCGGCCGCATCCACGAACGCCAGGTGCTCGCCCAGCCGTTCGGCGTTCTCGGCCGCGGACACCATGAGCAGGGTCTCCACGCCGTCGAGTGCGGAGAGCACCGCGTCACGGTCGCTGTACGTCGCCGCGGCCACGGTGGTCCCCGGGTAGCGGGGCGCACGCTCGGGCGACCGCGCCAGCATCCGGAACGGCACACCGGCGTCGGCGAGGAGGTCGGCCGTCATCCGACCGATCGCCCCGGTGACGCCGGTGACGGCGAGCGCGGGAAGGTCGCCGCTCATCTCAACCCCAGCACAGGCAGAACGGGTGACCGGACGGATCCTCGTACACCTGGAACCCGCCCTCCGCGTCGAGGTCGTCCGCCTGCCTCAGCAGCGTCGCGCCCACGGCGAGCGCGTGCTCGTGCGCCTCGCGGATGTCGTCGACGTAGAGGTCGAGGTGGAGCTGCTGCTGCGCGCCGTTCGGCCAGTCGGGCCGCTCGTGGTTCGGCGCGAGCTGGAATCCGAGTCGCGGCTCGCCGTTCACGTAGACCGAGCGCCAGTCGTCCTCGTCGCCGCGCACCTCCCCGCCCATCAGGTCGGCCCAGAAGGCCGACTCGCGATCGATGTCGGGGGTGTCGAACACCACGATCTGGCGGCTGATCTGCATGACAGCATCCAACTCCACGCCACCGACACGGGCAAGAGCCGGCCGCGCGCCGGTCAGCGGCCCAGCCGGTCGTCCAGCCAGTCGAACATCCGCTGCTCGGTGAGCGCGCGGGCGAGCGGCTGGACGTGGAAGTCCGCGCCCTCCGCCTCGGTGAACTTCACGAGCGTCGAGACGCCCGGCGTCAGCGATGCGAGCTGCTCCGACTGCCCCGGCCAGAACTGCTCGTGCTCCGGATCGGTGATGAGCAGAGGAGTGGTGATTCGAGCGGCGACCTCCGTGACGTTGTACTGAAGCACGGTGCGCATCGTCTCGGCGTAGCCCGTGGTGCCGTACGGACGGGCGCGGAACTTCCAGGTATACGCGAGCTCGTGCGAGAACTTCATCCCCATCTGCATGTCGCGGTCGAACTTCTCGTCCTGCCCCTCGTCGAGCAGTTTGCGCATGTTCGCGGGCAGGTGCTCGGTCCAGGAGGTCGAGACGTCCACCACTCCCGGGTCGGCGATCGCGGCCGCGAACCGGTGCTCGAAGGCGAGCGCCCGCGGGACCCAGTACCCGGCCTGGCTGATGCCGTAGAGGGCGATGCGGTCGGCGTCGACGCCGTCCTGGGCGCGTACGAAGTCGAGGACGGGGGTGAGCACGGCCTCCCAGTCCGGCCGGAACGGCACGTTCCGCTCGAACAGCATCGACTGCTGCCCCGGCCCGTCGAAGACGAGGGCGTGATAGCCGCGCGCGAGCGCCCCCGACACCGCCGACGACCACAGGCTGGTGAGCGCCCCGTCGCTGCCGTTGGCGACGACCAGCAGCGGGCGGTCGTCGCCGGCCGCACCGGGCGCGCGGAACAGGTAACCGGGCATCGCGGTGTCTTCGTAGGGGATCTCGACCCGGGCGATATCCCGGTCGACGAGGTCCACCCAGCGATCCCACGCGGCCCGGTGTTTGCGGAACGTCGGCAGCAGCTCATCCTCCGTCGGCAACGAGGCCACCGCGTTCAGGGCCGTCGCGTAGTACGAGGCCGCCCGCAGGTACGCGCTCGCGGCACTGACCGCGTGACCTGCAGTAGCGGACGCGTCCGCCTGGGCGGCGATCCGGTCGCCGAGGCCGAGCCAGGCGCGGAACCAGCCGTCGTGGTCCTTCTCGCCGACCCCCTCGACCGCGGCGAGCACCTCTCCGATGTCGGCAGCGCCACTGAAGGCCTGACCGATCGTGGTGCGGATCTCGAAGTCGAAGTCGGCATTGCCGGAGAACCGGAACTCGTGCGTTCGCGCCATGGCACCAGCCTGGCCGCAGGTCGCCGCGGTCGCCAGCCCTCGCGTGGGGCACATCCGCCCGGTGGATGCTGCGTCAATCGATGAGGTCGAGCTCGACCAGTCGCCGCAGCACCTCTCTTCCGGCGGGCGGGCAGCGGTCCGCGTCGGCGCTGGTGGTCCAGTGGATGGCGTCGACCTCCGCAGACGGAGCCGGCTCCTCGTCGGTCACCGCGCGGAACACGCGCATGTGCACTTGACGTCCGTCCGGCTCGCCGTGCGCCTGCGTCCGCACCTCGAAGAGCTCCTCCAGGTCGTCGGGCGCCAGACGGAGCGCCACCTCCTCGAACGCCTCCCTGGCCGCCGCCTCCGCCGCGGTCTCGCCCGCATCCACTTTGCCGCCCGGCATGTAATAGACATCGCGCCGACGGGCGGTCACCATGAGCACGGTTCGGTCGCGCACCACCGCGACGGCGGACACGATGAGTGGAGCGGAGGTCACCACTCCACGCTAGCGAAGGCGGGGTGAGCGCGTGTCACGATGGACCATGCTCACGGAAGACTTCGCCGACACCTTCGTCGCAGGCTGGCTGCGCGACTGGAATGCCCACGACCTCGAAGCCCTGCTGTCCCACTACACGGACGACGTGACCTTCAGCTCGCCGCTGGCCGTGCGGCTGCTGCCCGGCAGTGACGGAGTCGCCCGGGGGAAGGATGCGCTCCGCGCCTACTGGACGGCCGGTCTGGCGGCGCTCCCGGACCTCCGCTTCGAGGTGCTCGACCACTTCGTGGGCGTTGAGACCCTCGTCATCCGTTACCGCAACCAGAACGGCGGAGTGGTCTGCGAGGTGCTCGAGTTCCGCGACGGGCTGGTCGCGCGCGGCCACGGAACCTACCAGCGCCCTTAGCCGGCCTCGGCCACCTGCTTCAGGTTGCGGAGGCCCTTCTCGAAGTCGCCGCCGACCAGCTTGTCGAGGTTGACGAAGCGTGTGTAGAGCTTCTGCGGCGTCTCCATCCGCCAGGTCACCCGCGTGGCGTCGCCCTCCGGCTCCAACACGAATCGCAGCTCGTTCGAGGAGCGGAAGGGCCGTGTGAAGTCGAGGTGGATGCCGACACCCGCGTCGTCCACGGCGGTCACCCTCATGGCTCCGGCGCCCGCCTTGCGGTTGCCCGACCAGGTGTACGTCGAGCCGATCGCGCCCGGCTCGCCCGCGTACTCGCGCTTCAGCTCCGGGTCCATGTCCTCCCACGGCGACCACTGCGTCCACTCGGGCAGCCGGGAGATCAGCGGCAGCAGTCGCTCCCTGCCCGCCTGGATGCGTTCGGTGCGCTCGACGACGACGGTTCCGGCCATGCGCCGACCATAGCGCTCGGGTGCCCTAGGAGGAAGCGTTCCGGCGAACGGCCGGACGTGCCAGGATCGGGGCGTGACCGGCCGAACAATGCTGCTCGACAGCGCTTCCCTCTACTTCCGTGCGTTCTACGGCGTGCCCGACACCGTGAAGGCGCCTGACGGGACGCCGGTGAACGCGGTGCGCGGGTTCCTCGACATCATCGCGAAGCTGGTGACCGACTACCAGCCGGATGCGCTCATCGCCTGCTGGGACGACGACTGGCGGCCGCGCTGGCGTGTCGACCTCATCCCCAGTTACAAGGGGCACCGGGTCGCGCAGCTCGTCCCGGGCGGCGTCGACGTCGAGGAGACGCCAGAGGCCCTCGTTACGCAGGTGCCGGTCATCCGCGAGGTGCTGGACGCCGTCGGCATCCCGATCGTCGGTGCGGCGGAGCACGAGGCCGACGACGTCATCGGCACCCTCGCGACGACGACCACGGGCCCAGTGGATGTGGTGACCGGCGACCGCGACCTGTTCCAGCTCGTCGACGACGAGCGGGAGGTCCGCGTGATCTATACCGCTCGCGGCATGAGCAACCTCGAACTCGTCACGAGCGACGTCGTGCAGAGCAAATACGGCGTGCGCGCCGACCAGTACGCCGACTTCGCGGCGATGCGCGGCGACACCTCGGACGGCCTCCCCGGCGTCGCGGGCATCGGCGAGAAGACGGCCGCCGCGCTCTTGGCGCATTACGGCGACCTCGCCGGGATCATCGCGGCCGCGGAGGATTCCTCCAGCGGCATGAAGCCGGCGGCCCGGGCACGCTTCGCTGCGGCAGTCGACTACCTGGCGGTCGCGCCGCGAGTGGTCGAGGTCGTCCGCGACCTGCCGCTACCCGAGGTGGATGCGCGACTCACGGCGCCGAGCGTCCAGCAGCGCGAGGCGCTGAGCGCGCTCTCCGAGCGGTGGGGACTGGGCGGTTCGCTGGACCGGCTGCTCACGGCGCTGGAGCGGTGACCCCGCGGCTCACCCCTCCGAGGTCGGCTCCCAGCGCCATAGCTCCCGCTGGGCGAGCAGCGCCAGCTCGCGCAGCACGTCGAGGTCGGCCTCGCCGTCGGCCTGCTCCCGCGGCGCGCGACCGAAAACGCAGAGCGCTCCGATGCGGGTGCCGTCGGGCGCCTCGACCGGGTAGCCGGCGTAGTACCGCAGACCCGCCGGCCCGGTGACGAGGGCGTTGCCCGCGAACCGCTCGTCTTCGACGGCGTTCGGCACGATCATCCCGTCGGGCGTCTGGATGGTGTGAATGCATGCCGACTGCTCGATCGGGATCGAGTCGAGCACGGACCCTGTCGACGCCAGCGGCCACTCGCGTGTGTCGTCGAGCACGGTAAACATCGCGATCTCCGTCCCCAGGGTGCGTTTGGCGGTGCCGACGATGCCCTCGAGGCGGGCGTCTCCGCCACGACGGCTCAGCTTGAGGCGTTCGATGGCCTCGACGCGGTCCGCACCCTCCGTGGTCGGGGCCGTCCGCTGCGAAGCGCACTCCTGCAGGGAGGGGGCGAGCGCATCCACGATCTGCCGGGCCCAGAACAGGTAGTCCCCGGGAGTGCGGTGGCGACGACCGCCGACGCGTGGGGGTGCCGACAGGGCGACGAACAGGCTGCCGGTGTCGTGGCACGCGTCCCGGGCGATGGCATTCAGGCGCTCCGCGTGCGCGTCGGCCAGGAGGCCGGACGGGGTGTCGTACGGGCGGATCGAGCGGATGGGCTGGGCCCCCAGCCACAGCACGGAGCGCGGGCCGCGCTCGTGCACGTCGACGAGCAGTCGCCGCAGGCGCGCACCCCAGCGGCGCGGCTCGGCGAACCGGAGCGCGTCGGCGACGGCGGCGCTGAGCACGACGGCGTCGTAGCGGTCGACGCCCGCCGCATCCACCATCCGCTTCAACCGGCGGACCCCCGCCGACGGGTGCGGCACCACATCCACCACCGCACCGCGGTCGGTCGCCGCAGCGAGCGACCGGGCCACCGCCCCGGGAAGCGCGAGGTCGTGGCTGCCGACGCCCCAGCCCACGACCGGGCCGGAGCCGATCAGCAGGACGCGCAGCGGGCGACGCCCGGCGACGGAACCCTGCCGCCCGTCGAGCGGGCGCACCAGGCGAGCACGGACGGCGGCGACGCGCGCCAGCTGCGCACGCCTCGCGAGCCGGCGCGGCAGAGACACCCGTTCGTCGTCCACCTCTCGACCGTATCCCGCGCGCCACCGGTGACCGCAATCGGCTCGGCGCGCCCTGTTCGCTGCGCGACGCGGGCGGGCGGGAAGGGAGGAGATCCGCCGCCGACACACCGGCGGCGGCCGAAAAAGGAGGAGGATGTGCGGACCGCGCCGCGCATCCTCCTCCTGTTGAGCCCGCTACGGCAGGATGTGGCCTGCCGACGTGAAGAGCCGGTACCACTCCTCGCGGGTCAGCGGGATCTCGGAGCCGGCCGCCGAGTCGCGCACCCGCTGGTCGTTGGTGGTGCCGAGGACGACCTGCATCCCCGCCGGGTGGCGGGTGATCCACGCCACCGCGATCGCGGTCGGGGTCACGTCGTACTTCTGCGCCAGCTCGTCGATCACGTCGTTCAGCTCGGCGTAGTTCTCGCGGTCGCCGAGGAAGACGCCGTCGAAGAAGCCCTTCTGGAACGGCGACCACGCCTGCAGCACGATGTCGTGAAGGCGGGCGTAGTCGAGGATGCCGTTGTCGCGCGAGATCGACTGGTCGAGTCCCGCCATGTTGGCGGCGACGCCCTGCGCGATCAGCGGGGCGTGGGTGATGCTGAGCTGCACCTGGTTGGCGACGAGCGGCTGCGAGAGCGACCGCTGCAGCAGCTCGATCTGACCCGGCGTCTGGTTCGAGACGCCGAAAGCGCGCACCTTGCCCGCGCTCTGCAGCTCGTCGAAGGCGAGCGCGACCTCGTCCGGCTCCACCAGGGTGTCCGGGCGGTGCAGCAGCAGGATGTCGAGGTAATCCGTCTTCAGCGCCTCCAGCGACTCGTCCACCGAGCGCAAGATGTGCTCGCGAGAGAAGTCGAAGAAGCCCTCGCGAATGCCGACCTTGGACTGGATGACGACCTGGTCGCGCTCCGAGGCCGGGATGGCGCCCGCGTCGCCGAAGCGGCGCTCGCAGCCGTGACGCTCGGTGCCGTAGATGTCGGCGTGGTCGAACATGGTGATGCCCTCGTCGCGGGCGGTGCGGACCAGGGTGCGGATCTGCTCGTCGTCGAGGGACGAGATGCGCATCAGGCCGAGGATCATGTTGGAGGCGGTGATGTCGGTTCGGGGGAAGGTGAACATCTTCATGCCTTCCATCTAACTCCGCGTCAAGCCCCTGTCTGCACCGGTTTTCCGCGACTACCGTCGGCGAGGCCAGAGAAGGAGCCCCCGATGACCATGACGCCTGAATTCCATGTCGCCGTCGACGACTTCGCGCAGGAGACGGCGCTGGGCCGCCGCCCCACCACGCGGTCGCGGTACATCGTCCACGCTCTGGGCCGCGACTTCCGCGTCACCGACGAGATGGCCCGCATCTTCCTGAACCAGGTGGAGCGGGTGGCGGCGACCGACGCGTCCGCTCTGGTGGTGCTCCGGCATGAAGCCGGGGTCGAGCTCCTGCTCGTCACCGACGACAACTCGTTCTCCATCCGGACGGTGTAGCCGGGCGTCGACGGTGCGCCCGTAGGCTTCTCGGCGTGGGCTCGGAGACGGACGGGGAGGCGCTCGAGCGCATCCGTGCGGCCATCGCCTCCGCGGTCGCGACGCTCGCCGAGGCCGGTGCGCGCCAGGAGGCGCTGGCGGAGTACATTCCCGCCCGCCGTCGGTTCCTGATCCAGCGGGAGCCCGTGCTGCGCGAAATCGGAAGCGTGTGGCGTCTCGGCGTCTTCCTCCTGGATGCGGAGGGCGTTCTGCGCGCCACCGGGACGCTGGTCCGGGCGACGCCTCCGGGGCGGCCGCAGTACCAATCCCGGTCGGCGGAGGAGCGCAGGGCCTTGCGGGCTGCCGCGGCTCGCGGACGCTTCCGCAACGGCGAGACGGTGAATTTCGACGCGCCGGTCATCCCGCTCGACGCATCCATCCTCCGCGCCTCGACGGGCCCACTGTTCGTGCGGGATGCTCAGCCGCTGGTGCGCTGGAGCCCGGCGGCGGGGGACGCGGACGCGCGCGACTTCGGAGCGTACCTGAGCGAGCGGGTGGACCTGCTGGCCCACCCGCCCGAGGGAGCCTGACTCAGACGGCCGGCGAGGTGGAGCTGGAGCCGTTCCCGCTCTTGCCCGTGACCTCGTCGATCTTGGAGGTCGCCTTCTCGGTGACCTTGCTGACGGTCTCGCTGACCTTGTCGCCGACGTCGGAGGCGGCACGTCCGGCGAAGTCCTTGACGTCGCCCTTCACGTGCTGCACGGTGTCCGATTCGGCGAACCCGCGCCACTTGCGGCGCATGTCCTCGTATGCACCGCGCCCGGCGCGCGACCCGATGATGAAACCGACGGCGACTCCTGCGGCAAAGGTGATGATCTTCATGGCTCGCACCGTACGCGCGGCTTCGCGAGCGCGACAGGGGTCGACGGCGAGTGCACAATGTGACCGTGACCGGACAGTGGGTGGATGCCAGCACGGCGATCCTCGTCGAGGGCGCCAGTGATCGGGCGGCCGTGCTCGCCGCCGCGCGCATCCTCGGCGTCGACCTGGCAGCGGACGGGGTCGCGGTCGTGCCCATGGGCGGTGCGATGAGCGTCCGCCGGTTCGCCGCTGAGCTCGGAGGGGATGCCGGACTCCGGCTGCGCGGACTCTGCGATGCCGCCGAACTGCGCTTCTTCCAACGAGCCGGCCTCGACGAGGAGGCCGTGTTCGTGTGCCGTCCGGACCTCGAGGCCGAGCTCGTGCGTGCGCTGGGGCATCGACGGACGGAGGACATGCTCGAGCGGGAGGGCGACCTCCGGCTGTTCCGGATGTTCCAGCAGCAGCCCGCCCAGCGGGTGCGGTCGCTCGACCAGCAGCTGCACCGGTTCTTCGGCACCACCTCGGGCCGGAAGGAGCATTACGGAGCCGTTCTGACCTCCGCCCTCGCCGCGCACGAACTGCCCGCGCCGCTCCGCGGCGTGATCGGGGCCGGCCAGTAGGGTGGGCGGATGCCCGAGACGACCGACCCCGCCCTGCTGCAGCGGCTGAAGGACCTGTTCGACGCCAGGGACCGCGACGACATGGAGCCGACGATCGCTGCGCTGCGCGCCGTGCTGGCCGAGCATCCCACCGATCCGCACGTGCTCTACGAGGTCGGCGGCGCCTACGACACCGCGGGCGAGGAGGAGACGGCGGCGGGATACTACGAGCGCGCCCTCGACGCCGGGCTCGCCGGCGACACCCTGCGGCGCTGCCTCCTGCAGTACGGCAGCACGCTGCGGAACCTCGGCCGGTTCGACGAGTCGCTCGCGGTGCTCGACCGGGCGAGGGAGCTCTTCCCCGAATCGGAGTCCGTGCTCGTCTGGCATGCGCTGTCGTTGCACGCGGCCGGCCGCAGCGACGGCGCGGTCGCCGAGCTGATGGAGCTGGCCGCCGACCGCATCCGCACGCCGGACCTGCTGCGCTATGAGGCGGCCATCCGCGGCAACGCCGAGTACCTGCTGTCGCTCGACGGCGAGCGCTGACCGGGTCGGCTCAGGGCGCGGTCAGGCGGGGTCAGGGCGCGAGCAGCGCCGCGACGACCAGCAGGGAGGGCACGGCGAAGATCGTCGTGAACAGCACGATGTCGCGCGCGACGGGCATCCCGCGTTCGTAACGCGCCGCGAAGTTGTAGACGTTCTGCGCCGTCGGCAGTGCGGCGAGCGCGACCGCGGCGAACAGTGGCTGTCCCTCCAGCCCGAAGACGAACCGGGCGACCAGGAACGCGAGCAGCGGCATCACCGCCGACTTGAGCGCGACGGCCACGACGATCGGTGTACGGCCCGTCCCCGGCTGCAGCGGCTTCGATCCGACCAGCGACATCCCGAACGCCATCAGCACCAGCGGCACCGCGGCACCGCCGAGCAGCTCGAACGGCTGGTACACGGCGTCCGGCAGCCGGATCCCGCTCACGTCGACGAGGATGCCGAGCACCGACGCGATGATCATCGGGTTGCGGATGGGCTGGGTCAGGATGGAGCGCACCGACATCGTCCCGCGGCTGGTGGTGTCGAGGATCGTGAGGGCGATCGGCGCGAAGACGATGAGCTGGAGCAGCAGCACGGGCGCGACATAGGACGCACTGCCGAGCACGTACACGGCGACAGGGATGCCGATGTTGTTGGCGTTCACGTATCCCGCGCCCAGCGCTCCGATCGTGGTCTCGGGGGCGGGCGAGCGGAAGAACGCGCGGGACAGCGCGACGAACACGCCGGCCGAGGCGACGGCGGCGATCGCGGCGACGAGCAGCTGGGTCGAGAACACCACCCGGAGGTCCGCGTGGGCGAGGGTGACGAACAGCAGAGCAGGATTCGTGACGAAGAACGCGATCCGGTTCAGCACGTACGGGGCGGTCGGACCGCCGATCCGCAGCCGCCCGGCGACGTAGCCGACGAGGATCACGAAGGCGATGATCCCGAACCCGGTCAGTACGCCGCCCACCGGTCCAGCGTACGGGAGGGATCAGCACCCATCGGGTTGACGCGACGCGCCGTCGCCGACTGCCGCGCGACGGCGTGTCTCGTCAATCCGTCAGCCGCGGGCCCGGCGCGACGGCCGCGCCACCCGCACGGCCAGGGCGACCAGGAGCAGCAGCAGCGCCGCCGCGAAGGCCGTGATCGCGACCGGCGCCGAGACGAGCGAGCCGGTCAGACGCGAGACGCCGATCCAGGCGAGGCCCCACGCCGACGCGACAGCCGGGGCGAAGCGGCCGCCGTCCCACACCGCAAGGGCGCAGCCGATGACCGCGAAGACCGCGAGCAGGGCCATCGCCCAGGCGTGCGGACTGCCGCCGAAGCCGTCGAACCCGGCCACCTGCAGCAGCGAGGTGATGTTCGCGACGGTCGCCACCATGACCCACCCCAGGTACAGGCCCATCACGCCGTCGAGGAGCACGGCGTCGGCGGTGGAGTCGCCGGGGTGGCGGCGGAGCACGACGAACGCGGCGATGAGGACGACGAGCAGCGCCACGATCGCGACCACCGAGAGCGCCAGCTGGCCGGCCTGAACGGAGAGGATCCACGCGGCGTTCAGGAGCAGGGAGGCCAGCACCCAGAATCCGGCACGGCGCTGGCGGTCGCGCGCGGCCTGCGACGGCAGCGCCTGCCAGATGGCGTAGGCGACCAGCCCGCCGTAGATCACCGACCAGATCGCGAACGCGGGTCCGGCCGGGGCCAGCAGGGTGGCGTCCGCGCTCAGGGCGCCGCCCGCGACTTCGGGGATGGGCGTTCCCCCGGCGAATCCGGAGCCGACCACCGCACCGATCAGCGCCACGACCGTGCCGGCGATGACGAGGGATTGACGGACGCGGTCGGCCGGCATGGGCCGCGCGGCGGCGAGCGTGCTCATGCCACGCACGGTAGTCCTGTCGCCCGCGGCGGTGAAGGGATGCGCCCGCCGGCGCTACGCGGACGGCGCGGACGCGACGACCACCGTCGCGCCCAGGTCGTCGTCCGACTCGATGCGCGACGTAAGCCCGACGGCTGCGAAGAGGGCGGCCGAGACGGGGGCCTGCTCCTCCCCGGCCTCGATCAGCAGGGTCCCGCCCGGTGCGAGCCAGTCCGCCGCCTCCGCGGCGATGCGGCGGTGGATGTCGAGGCCGTCCGCGCCGCCGTGGAGCGCCATCCCCGGCTCGTGGTCGCGCGCCTCCGGCGGCATGAGGGCGATCGCTTCGGTCGGGACGTAGGGCGCGTTGACGGCCAGCACATCGACGCGGCCGCGCAGCTCGGAAGGGAGCGCCGCGAACAGGTCGCCCTCGAAGACATGGTCGGGAGCGACGTTGCGCCGCGCGCATGCGACGGCGACCGGATCCAGATCGGCGGCATACACCTCGGCGGCGGGCACGCGGTCGGCGACGACCGCGCCGATCGCACCGACACCGCAGCACAGGTCGACCACGACGGCGGCGCCGGACACGGCGACCGTGGCCGCGGCGAGATCGGCCGCGCGCCCGGCGAGCAGTTCGGTGCGCCGCCGCGGCACGAAGGCCCCCGGGGCGACGTGGAGGCGGAGCCCACCGAACTCGACCCAGCCGAGCAGCGGCTCGAGCGGCTCTCCGGCGACACGACGCGACACCAGGGCGTCGAGTTCGGCGGGCGAACCGGCCGCCTCGATCAGCAGGCGCGCCTCGTCTTCGGCGAAGACGCATCCCGCAGCCCGCAGGCGCGCGACGATCCGGGGGTCGGGTTCGGTCACGCGGCCATGCTAGCTGCGCCCGTCAGTACGGGCGCTCGGAGAGCAGCCGCGCCAGGTGGGCGGCGTTCTTCGCCACGACGGCGTTCGCGCTCGCCACAGCCTCCGGGGTCTCGTCGAGGTCCTTGTAATCGACGGTCTGCATCGCCTCGCCGTTCCAGTACGTCGCGCCCTGCGACGGAATGCTGAAGCCGACATCGTTGAGCCCCTGGAAGAGGTCGGCGATGATTCCGTGCGCGCCGTCCTCGTTGCCCACGACGCCGACGATGCCCACCTTGCCCTCGACGAGCGGTCGGCCGGCGTCGTCCGTCTCCGACAGCTCGGCGTCGAGACGCTCCAGCGCGCGCTGCGCCACCGACGAGAGGTGTCCCATCCACGTGGGCGTGACGATGAGCAGGATGTCGGACGCGATGATCTGCTCGCGGATGTGCGGCCACTGGTCGCCATCGCCCTCGTCGAGCTCGACACCGGGCTTGATGTCGTAGTCGACGAGGCGCACCGCGGTGCCGGTCACATCGTGGGTCGCCAGCTCATCCAGGAGCTGGCGCGCGAGCAGCTGACTGCTCGACTCACCGGGCGACGGCTTGAGCGTGCAGACGAGGGCGAGCGCGGTCAACGGTCTGGTCTGATCGGTCATTCCGCGAGTGAACGCGCACCGCTCCATCACCGCAAGGCCACACCGCAAAGCCTTGACCTTTCCCCCAGGTGATCGTATGGATTGGTGATGAAGCGCATCCATTATGCGAGCGGTTCTCTCCTCACCGGAGACGACATCGCCGACGTCATCGTGCGCTTCGCCGCCGCGCTGGCCCAGAACAACGCCGCCGCCGAAGTCCGCGCCCCCGTGGTCGTGGACGGGGGCAGCACCGGGGAGGTCCTGCTGCTGCTCGGCCCGGCCAGCCAGATGCTGGCGGAGGACGCCGAATACTCGGGATCCGAGCTGCGCGATCAGCCGTTCGTCGACGAGTTCGAGCACCGGATCGCGGCCCTTGCGCCACAACGGGCGACCTACGTCGAGCACGGTACGGACGACATCCCCGACGTCGATCTCGACCTGCTCTGACCGCGCCCGATACAGAGTCGGACTGGCACAACGCGGGGGGCCGCGTACTATCGGGCAGGAAACGACGACCGGGAGAGGTAAATGCAGGTGTTCCACGTCTACATCGACGACCTGAGATTCACCTTCGTCGACCGCGCACCGGTCGAGGAGCTGAAGGCCCGGGTCGTTCAGGCGAGCAGGAACGACGGCGACTTCGTCTCCATCTCGCAGTCCAGCAGACCTCCGAGTGAGATCTTCGTCACCGCGCAGACGCGCGTACGGATCGAGACCGCCACGATCCCGCGCGACCCCGTCGCCTCCGGAGCCACCGCCGGGGAGGACGACGACGACGCGTTCTGGTTCGACTTCGACTCGCTGGCCTGAAGTCAACCGCTTCCCACGGCGTCCTCGACGGGGGATGCTCGTCTCATGCCGCCGACGACGTCCCTCTGGCTCGAGACCTCCCCGCACATCCCGACCGACACGTTCGAGTGGGATGGGCACTACGACACGATCGTCGTCGGCGCCGGCCTGACCGGCCTCGCCACCGCCCTCATGCTCGCCCGCTCGGGGATGCGCGTCCTGGTGCTGGAAGCCCGCACCGTCGGCGCGGTCACGACTGGCAACACGACCGGCAAGGTCAGCCTGTTGCAGGGCACGACGCTCTCGTCGATCCGCCGCCACGCCTCCGAGGCCGTGCTCTGCGCCTACGTCGACGGCAACACGGCGGGCCAGGGCTGGCTGCTCGACTTCCTCGAAGAACAGGCCGTCCCGTACGAAACGCGCGACGCCGTCACCTACGCGACGACGCTCGACGGCCTGGACAAGCTGGATGCGGAACTCGCCGCCGCCCGCGTCGCCGGGCTCGACGCCGTGGAGGAGCGCACGACCGAGCTTCCGTTCGCGGTGGAGGGCGCCCTCACCCTCGGCGGCCAGGCGCAGGTGCATCCGCTGAAGGTGCTGGCCGCGCTCGCCGCCGAGTTCCGGCGGCTCGGCGGCCGGATCGTGGAGCGCGAACGCGTCACCGACGTGTCCGCCGCGAAACCGGCCGTGGTGACCAGCACCTCCGGCACTTCCCGCGCCGACCAGGTCGTCCTCGCGACCGGGACGCCCATCCTGGACCGCGGTCTGTACTTCGCCAAGGTCGAACCGACGCGCTCATATGTGACAGCCTTCCGGGTGCCGGGCGACATCCCGGAGGCCATGTACATCTCCGCCGACTCGCCCACCCGCTCCCTCCGCACCGCGACCGCGGCGGACGGCAGCCGCCTGCTCCTCGTCGGCGGCAACGGGCACCCGGCCGGTCGCGCGGACTCCCCGGCCGAGAAGCTCGCCGACCTCACCACCTGGGCCGAGCGCACCTTCCCCGGGGCGGAGCGGACCCACTGGTGGGCGGCGCAGGACTACCGGTCGGCGAACCGCATCCCGTTCGTCGGCTGGCTGCCCCGCGGCCGCGGACGCATCTACCTGGCCACCGGCTACGACAAGTGGGGGATGACGAACGCCGTCGCCTCGGCACTCAGTCTCACCGCCGACCTGACCGGGGAGACGCTCGAGTGGGCGCGCGTGATGCACCACCGGGTCACCCGCCCCGCGGACATCGCCTCAGGCGTCGCCATGAACGCCGGCGTCGGCAAGGCCGCAGTGACCGAGTGGGCGTCCGCTCAGACAGGCCCGGAGGTCGGCGACGAGCCGGTCGCGGAGGGCACCGGAACGGTCGGCCGACGCGGTCGCACCCCGGTCGCCGTGTCGACGGTCGACGGGACGACGTGCGCGCTCACCGCAGTGTGCAGCCACCTCGGCGGTGTGGTCCGCTGGAACGACGCCGAGCTGTCGTGGGACTGCCCGCTGCACGGCTCGCGCTTCGCACCCGACGGCACGGTTCTCGAAGGTCCGGCCACCCAGCCGCTCGCGCCGGCCCCCGCGGCCCGCGCGGCGGAGACGGCGGGCTGACAAGCGCGTCCCCCGGGCAGCCAGGGGCCCGCCGACCCGCGGCGGCCCGCCCGGTGAGGCCTAGTCAGGCCAATCGGCCCGGGAGTATGGTCGCCGCATGACGAATCCAGACGACGAGAGCACACCGCGCCCCGCCGGACCCACCGGGGCGGGCGAGCCGGTCAGCCCGCCGCCCGCATCCGATCCCACGCCTCCGCCTCCTCCTCCGCCCAGTCAGGGCATCCCGGCTGCACCACCGCCGCCGCCCAGCTCCTACCCCGCCGCGGCCACCGGTCCGTCCACCACCGTCGCGCCGACGTCTCCGCCGAACACGGTCAACATCGCGTTCTGGCTGTACGTCGCCGGTGCGGTGCTGAGCGTGATCAGCGGCATCATCACGATCGCGGTCGTCTCGGGATCGCGCGCCGACCAGGTGCGCGTCATCGAGCAGCAGGGCGCCGACCTCCGAGGCCTCACAGCGCAGCAGGTCGCGGACGCGTCCGTCACGTTCCTCGTGACCTGGTCGATCGTCACCCTGATCTTCTGGGCCGTCGTGTTCGTCCTCTTCGCCTACTTCATGCGCCGCGGCGCGAACTGGGCGCGCATCGTCCTGACGGTGCTCACCGTGCTCTCGCTGCTCAACCTGCTGACCGGCTTCGGAACCGGGCTGCTGCAGGTGCTGGCGACGATCGTCGCGGTCGTGCTGATGTGGCTGCGCCCCTCGAACGAGTACTTCGGCGCGGTGAAGGCCGCGAAGGGACCGCGCGTCTGACCGCACCCTGACAGCCGGCTGTGCCGGGCGTACTGTTCCTGCCGAAACGGAAGGAGCGGATATGCCCGGCAACAAGCCCCAGCTGAAAGACCAGGAGCTCTACGAGAAGCTGCGCAAGGAGGGGGACTCCAAGCAGAAGGCTGCTCGCATCTCCAACGCCGCAGCATCCCGCGGCCGATCCTCGGTCGGCCGCAAGGGCGGCGACTCCGGTTCGTACGAGGACTGGACCGTGCCCGAGCTGAAGAAGCGCGCGAAGGAGCTCGGCCTCAGCGGCTACTCCAAGAAGAACAAGGGCGAGCTCGTGAAGGAGCTCCGCAACCACTGAGTCCCGCGCGTACACTCGCCGCATGGACCTGCGGAATGTGGCCGGCGAGTTGTACTCGGTCGCACCCGGCGACTTCATCGCCCGGCGCAACGCCGCCGCGGCCCAGGCCGACCGCTCGACGGCCACGCAGATCAAGACCCTGCGCAAGCCGTCGGCGTCGGCGGCCGCGATCAACGCGCTCACCCGCGAGCACCCGGACCTCGTCGGCGACGTGCTGGAGATCGGCTCGCGGATGCGGGATGCGTTCGCCTCCCGCGACCGCGCCGAGATCCGCGCGCTCACCCAGGAGCGCCAGCGGCTGCTGCAGCGCGCGACCGACGGACTGGACCTCAGCCCGGCGGTGCAACGTGAAGTCGAGGAGACCTTGCAGGCGGCCGTCATCGACCCGGCAGCGGCCGCCGCGGTTCGGAGCGGGATGCTGGTGCGCGCCCTCGAGTCGACCGGTCTCGAGCAGGTCGACGTCTCCGACGCCGTCGCGCTGCCGATCGACATCGAGGACTTCCCGGCGCCGCGGCCCGGCCGCCGGAAGGCGCGGAGCGGAGGCGGCGGGAACGAGGATGCCGGCGCGGCCGAAGCGGACGACGAGCCGGCCTCAGAGGAGCACACCGAGTCGCCGAGCGAGCGCCGGGAACGGCAGCGCCGCATCCGGGCCGCCGAGAAGGCCGTCGCGCGCGCCCGCGAAGACGCCGAGGCCCTCGACGACGAGCTCGACGAGACGGTCGACCACCGCGGCGACCTGGAGGCGGAGCGGGACTCGCTGCAACGACGGCTGCAACGGATCACGGACGACCTGAGCGAGACGCGTGCCGCCGAGCGCGAGCTGCGCTCGCGGATTTCCGACGCGCAGCGCGCCGTCCGCGAAGCGGAGAAGGCGCTGCGCGACGCACGCGACGACTGACGCGCTCAGCCCACCCAGTGCGCCAGCAGGTCGTCCCAGTCCGCCTGGTAGCGGCCGAGACCGAACCGCTCCAGCGCCCACTCGCGCGCGCGTCCGCCCGCCTCCGCTCCGCGACCCGGGTCGTCCACGAACGCGCGGACCGCGTCATGCAGCTCCGCCAGGTCGGTCGAGATGGCCCCCACACCCGGCACCACGGCGCGGCGCGCGTCCGTCGCATCCAGCGCCACGACCGGGATCCCTGCCGTCATCGACTCGAGCAGCGAGAGCCCCAGCGACGTCCAGCGGTTGGGATGCACGTACACACGCCGACGCCCGACCTCGGAGAACAGGCGAGGCGCCTCGATGTCGCCCGCGGCGACCACCCGGTCGCTGCCGACGCCGAGCGCCTGCGCCAGGCCGTCCACCTGCATCCCGAAGACGTCGACCGGCGCCACAGCGGCGAAGCCGCCGAGAAGATCCGAACCCGTCACACGCCAGCGGCGCACCGGCTCGTTGATCACCGCGGCGGCGCGCGGAAGCTCGCCGGTGAAATGGTTGCCGTAGTCGACGACACCATGCTCGATCACCCGGGTGCGGGTGGAGCCGGTGTCCCAGAACAGCGCGTTGAAGTGCGTGACGTGGGCGATCAGCAGGTCGTCCCGGTCGGCGAGAGGATGCCGCGAGTTCGGAATGCTCTCCTGGGGCGTGTTGTGCTCGACGAACACGACCGGCACATCCACACCGGGACGGCGCCCGGTGAGCCGCTCGACCAGGTCGAACTCCTCCAGCCGCTGGAGCACGACGGCGTCGAACGGCGTGGACGCCAGCTCGGCCTCCGGGACGTCGACCACGTTCGACGGCCAGTCCCGGCCGCCGACACCACCCTCGCCCGCCGCATCCACCGGGAGCAGGTAGGTGTGCCGCCCGCGCACGAACGCATCCATCCAGCCGCCATGGACCTGCCAGACGAGAAGCCGCAGAGCGCGGCTCACAGCTGCGACCCGGGGCCGGGGTGGCCCCTCACTTCCAGAGGCCCCGTCTCGGGCGCCGGCCCGTCCTGGTCCTGGCCGGCGGCGACGCCCGCGTGCGTGTGCCCGGCCACGCCGTGCGCGGCCGTGTGCGGCTCCTTGGTCGGGCAGAGCTTGCCGCAGTACGAGCAGATGTAGCCGTCGCCGATCCGCGCTTCGCCGTTCAACCGGTACTCCAGCACGTCGCCGTCGCCCTCCAGCGCGAACTCCACGTACGCCGGCCGCTCCAGCGACGGGATGGGCACCCGCATCCGGGCGAACGGGCGTCGCGAGTCGTCGAGCGGCACCCACAGCTTGTCCGGGGCGGGGCCGAAGATCGAGCCGGCCTTGTCGACGCGGGCCGGCCGGTGGTCGTCACGGATGTGGAGGATGTGGCCGGCGCTCAGCATGTCGCGCGGCAGCACCTGATACAGCTCGGGGACTCCATAGGCGATCGCGCCGCGTCGCAACCGCGAGAAGCCCTCCTCCGTGTCGTCGCCCATCACCACGAACGGCGGCGCCTCGGGCGTGCGCAGCACAATGGCCGTGCCGCCCGACGGACTGTCGGAGATGAGCTGAAGGATGGCCGTGGCCTCGACGAGCAGACCCTCAGGCATGCGCCACCGACACCAGCTCCGCTTCGCCAAGCCCGGGCTCCGCGTCGAACCGCTCGTCGCATACCCGGTCGGCCTCCGCGATGAGGCACTCGGCCAGGCGACCGACCACCTCGATGTCGGTGACGAGTGCCTCGCCGTCCAGGCCGTGACCGGCGGGGCGGCCGCGCAGCAGCCACGCGAAGCGCTCCGGGTGCACGCCCTCGAACGTGGCGTGCCGGGCAGCCGGAAGCTGCGTCAGCTGTCGCGCGATCCACTCCCGGCGGGGCAGCGTCCACCACGCCTCCGGGTCGAGGGGACGGGCGGGCAGCCCGGGCAGCGCGAGTCCGCTCGCGGCATCGATGGGACCGGCCTCTAGGTCGGCCGCATAGCCGGCCGAGTAGCGGACATAGAGCCCGGGCGCCTCATCGAGAAGGCGCTCGATCTCAGAGAGCTGATAGAGCACGGGAACCTCCGGTCGGGACGCCGTCGCGTTCGCGGACCACGCGGTAGCGGCACTCCATGCGGGTGCGCGACACCAGCTCGAATTCGTGCCACGACGGGCGGTCGAGCGACGGGATGGGGATGGCGACACGAGCGGGCGCCTCGCCGTCGTCGTCCAGCGGCACGAACACGACGACGTCCGTCGCGCCGAACACCGAGGCGGAGCACGCGAAGCGCGCCTGGACATACCGGTCTGAGATCACGACGAGTGCCGGCTCCGACTCCGCGGGGTAGTCGTCCCGCGACACTTCGCGGTACGGCTCGCTGAGACCGTGGACTCCGGGTCCGCGCCGCATCCGGACGAACACGTCGCGGCCGCCGAAGACGTCGAGCCGAAGCGACGACGGGACCGCCCCATCCGCCAGGATCGCCACCGGCGTCCTTGCGCGGCGCGGCAGCATCATCAGCACTGCCGTCGCCGTCATATCGCCCATGCAAGCAAAGCTAGGTCGAGTCGGTTCCGAAAGCAGGGGATTGACGAAGCGCTCGAGCCGTGCGGTCAGCTCGGGAGGTGGCGGCCGACCTCGTCCTCGGGCATGATCACCATGCCGCCGGTGCGCTGGGACGTGTGCATCAGCGCTTCGAGCCACTGGGGGT
Organism: Leifsonia sp. 115AMFTsu3.1; assembly: GCF_004362795.1. NCBI lineage: Bacteria > Bacillati > Actinomycetota > Actinomycetes > Micrococcales > Microbacteriaceae > Leifsonia > Leifsonia sp. 115AMFTsu3.1. The sequence goes on along the minus strand of NZ_SNYB01000002.1, from coordinate 76,299 downwards.
TGATGGCGGGCGGGCGGCTGCCGCTGAACTGGAACGCCAGCGGCACCTCACGGCTGATCCAGAGCGAGACCCGGCCGGATCCCTGCTCGACCGGGACGTCCCAATTCAGCAGAAAGCTCTCGTGGCGGCGAAGCTTCGCAACGATGGCGAGCTTGACGTGGCTGAGCACCCGATCGTCGAGGTCATACTCCTGGCCCGCGCCGTAGACGAGTTTTCCCATGGTCCTCATAGTGCCCTAACGAGGCACGCAAATCCTGTCGCGTCAGGGGGATTGACACCGGTACCAGAGCGTGGTTAAGGGACTGTGAAGACCTGTCCGGAGGCCGCCAACCGGTCCTGAAGCAGCCCGATCCGCACATCCTGCGCCGGCGTATCAGCCGTTACGGCGAGCGCTGCCGCCGCACCTGCGGCCTGACCGAGCATCATGTACTGCGGCTCCATCCTGACCGACGCGAAAGCGACGGCCGAGGCGGACAGGCAGACCGGTACCAGGAGGTTCGTCGCGTCCTCCCGCTTGGGCAGCAGTGCGGAGTACGGGATGCCGTAGACCGGCACGGGGAGCGAGAGGTACCCCTCCGTGAAGACGGTGCCGATCGGGTCCGGATGCTCGTACACCCAGCGCCAGACACGCTGCACCTCGCGGATGTCGATGTGGTACGAGCCGAGGGCGACGGTGTCCTCCGGCATCCCGCCGGCGAGCAGGTCGTGCTCGGTCAGGATGCGCTCGCCGACCATCCTTCTCGCCTCGCGCACGTAGAGCTGGTGGGGCAGGTGGCCGGTGTCGGCGAACTCGCCGCGCGGCAGTCCCCAGCGCGACAGCTCGCGCCGGATCGCAGACGGCACCGCGGGGTCGTGCGACAGGAAGTACAGGAAACCGCGCGTGTGGTCGACATGGTGCCGACGGATCTCCTCGCGCCGCTCCGGGGAGGCGTCCGGGTACTCCCATGCAGATCCGTCCAGCACGCTCAGCGACACCGGCCCGAGCGAGTTGCCGTCCGCCATCCCCCCGGGCAGGTTCGGCTCGAGCCCCAGCATCCGGCCGGCCGGACGTTCGACGCCCTCCCGTCGGTCGCGCGCGAAGAGGCGACGCCCCAGCTCCCAGTACTCGTCGTCGTAGCCGTCGGGACGGTCGAACGGGATGCGGTCGGCAGCCGTGGTGAGGCAGACGCGGAAGCCGTACGACATCACGCCGCCGTCGCCCTCCCCCAGCTGCGCAAGCGGGCGGTCGTGAAGCTGCGGCAGGAGGCGTCCCGCGGTGAGTCCGGTCGGATCGTCGGCGAAGGGCGACACCGACGGCGGCATGTTGTGCATGCCGGGGAGGAGCTCCTGCCTGCCGGCGAACCGCTCGCCGTGCAGGCCGCGGTCCTCGCGGCCGACGCGGTACGGCACCCCCGCGGTCGCGAGCAGGTCGCCCTCGTAGCTCGCATCCACGAACACGCCGGCCTGGATGCGGTCGCCGCCGGTCACGGTGAAGGACCGCAACTCGCGGCCGTCCCGCCCCTGCGCGGTCTCGACGTCGGTCAGGCGGGTGCCGAAGACCACGTCGACGCCGGCCTCCTCCAGCCAGCGCCGGAAGATCGCCTCGGCCACGTGAGGTTCCGGTCCGGCGTAGTGCCCGGGGGTGGTGCCGTAGTGCTCCGCGATGTCGGCTCGGAGGCGCGCGGCCGCGCCGCCGAGAGCGCGGACGTCTCCGACGTCGGTGTAGCCGAGGCCGCCGGAGGTCATGCCGCCGAGGTGCCGGCCGGGCTCGACGAGGACCGTCCGGGCGCCACCCTCGGCCGCCGCGACCGCTGCCGTGACGCCAGCGGAGGTGCCCCCGTAGACCGCGACCTCGAACGCGCTCATGCGAACTGCGGGAGGAGCCGGCCGCCCGTCTCGAAGATGCCCTTCTCGAGTGCCGTCACCAGATCCCACTGGCCGACGAGGGGATGCGCCAGCAGCGCCTTCCGCACCAGCTGGCGGTCGCCGGTCACCGCGGCGCGTGCCGCCAGCCGCTCGTACGCGCTGACGTGCTGGATGAGCCCGAGCAGCTCCGGCGCGACCGGCTCTTGCGGCAGCGGGGTCGCGCCCGACGCATCCACTCGGCACAGGGTCTCGACCACGTCGTCGTCCGCGAGACCGGGGATCAGCCCGTTGTTGCGGACGTTCACTACGTGGTTGTCGCCGGTGCCGGCCACCAGCGACGCGAGCAGCGCCGTCGCCGCCTCGCTGTAGAAGGCGCCGCCGCGGGCCTCCAGCTGCGGGGGCTTGGTGTCGACCGTCGGGTCCGCGTACAGGGCGAGGAGCTCGCGCTCCACGTCCGCGACAACGGTCGCCCGGGGCGTGCCCGCGACCATCTCGCCGACGGTGGCGTCATGTGCGTAGTAGTACTTCAGGTAGTACGAGGGCAGCACGCCGAGGTCGCGGATGAGCTCGCCCGGAACGCCTCCGCGGCGGCCCAGCTCGTCCGATCGCTCCGCGATCATGCCGGGCAGAACATCCACGCCGTCCACCCGAATGTGCCGCACCCACGACAGGTGGTTGAGGCCGACCGGGTCCACCTCGACGCGGTGCGGCTCCACGCCGTGCTCGCGTGCGATCCACCGCTGGACGCCGATCGCGAAGTTGCACAGCCCGATCGCGCGGTGGCCGTCGTCGAGCAGCGCGCGGGTGTTGATGCCGACGGGATTCGTGAAGTCGACGATCCAGGCGCCCGGGTTGGCGCGCTCCCGAGCCTCGCGGGCGATGTCCAGAACGACGGGGACGGTGCGCAGCGCCTTCGCGAGACCGCCCGCGCCCGTCGTCTCCTGGCCGACGCAGCCGCAGGCGAGGGGGAACAGCTCGTCCTGCAGCCGCGCGCTCTGACCGCCGACGCGCAACTGGATGAGCACGGCATCCGACCCCTCGATGGCGGCTGCGCGGTCGGTCGTCAGGGTGACCGGGACGTCGGCGCCCTGGCGGGCGAGCATGCGGCGGACCATGCCGCCGACGATCTCCAGGCGCGGGCTGTCCACATCCATCAGCCAGAGTTCGTCGACCGTGAGACGCTCGCGCTCGTTCCACAGCCCCGAGACCAGCTCGGGAGTGTAGGTGGAGCCTGCGCCGATGACCGTGACCTTCATCGCGGGGTCCTTTCCTGGTTCGGGTGGGGGTGGTTGTGGGCGTCCGGTGAGGCCGGCGTCGGTGCCTCGCGGAGGGCGCGGACGAGGCCGTCGACCGGGCGGAACTCCAGCGGGCGCGGGTCGAAGCCGAGGCGGCGGAGGCCCGCGGAGACGGCGTCCCGGAAGCCGGGGTCGGAGAACGTTCCGCCGGCAAGGACGGCGGGGGTGCCGGGCGGGACGACGGGGGTGCCGGGCGGGACGACGGGGGTGCCGGCGAGGACGGCGGCGGTACGGGGCGGGACGACGGGGGTGCAGGCGAGGACGGCGGCGGTACGGGGCGGGACGACGGAGGTGCCGGGCGGGACGACGGCATCCGGCGCGTCCGCATCCTCGGCGGAGGCCGGATCGGCTGCCCACGCACGGCGCGCCACGACGGAGGCCAGCGCCACCGCTTCGGCGGCCGCCCGCGCGATGAGGTCGGATGCGACCGCGTCCCCCTCGGCTGCGGCTCGGGCGACGACCGAGGCGAGGGATCCGACCTGCCGCATCGACACGGACCCGTCGCGGATCGCTCGGGCGAGGGCGACCGTGTCGGCGGCTCGCGTCTCGGCGAGGACCAGCGGCAGCAGCGACGTGGTTGGCCCGCGGCCGTCCTCGGCGCGCGCGGCTGCGCGGACCGCCTCACGGCCCAGTTCGTCGCCCCCGCCCCAGTCGCCGCTCGGCCAGCCGAGGGCGGGGACGGTCGCGAGTCCGTGCGGTCCGCGCGCGACGGCGTTCAGGCCCGCACCGCAGACGACGGCGACAGCGTGGCCGAGCCCGGCGCCCGCATCCAGCACCGCGACCGCGTCGCCGACGACGTCGACCGCCGCGCGTCGGAACAGCTCGGCCAGCGCGGCGCGGTGGCCGTCTTCGTCGCCCGGGAAGTCGAGTCCCGCCACGGCGGCCGAGACGCGCGTGACGTCGGCGGGTGCGATGCCGAGATCGCGGAGGACGACTGTGACGGCGGCGACGACCGCCTGCGGTCCGGCTCCGCTTCCCGGGCCGATGCCGCGGGAGCGTTCGATGAGGCCTTCCGGACCGCCCTGGAGCACGACGACCTCCGTCTTCGAGTTGCCGCCGTCGATGGCGACGGACAGCCCGACCTCGGGTGCGTGGTGCGTGTTCGTCAGCGTCGATCCTTTCGCCGCGCCCATCCTGCCGCAAATATGGGATCGTTTCCACCCTGCCCGTCCGCCCGTCCCGCCACGACATTTGCGCCAAATCTCCGTTATCACCCCGCCAGAACCGAGATTTGCGCCAAATGTGCCGGCCTGCCCGTCCCGCCAAGCTCGACATTCGTGCCGAATGTGCGCCGTCGACCCGGCGAACCGACACGAGATGTGCGCCAAATGTGCCCGCCCGCCGGTCCCGCCAAGCTCGACATTCGTGCCGAATGTGCGGAATGCGGCGCGCAAAACGCACATTCGTGCCGAATGTGCGCCGTCGACCCGGCGAACCGACACGAGATGTGCGCCGAATGTGCCCGCCCGCCTGGCTCCCGAGGCCCAACATTGGTTGTCGACTCGGCGAACGGACACGAGATTTGCGCCAAATGTGCGTTATCGAGCCGCCAAAGAGCACATGTGCGCCAAATGTGCGTTGGCGACGCGACGCGGGGCGCCGCTACAGCGCGCGCGGAGCCGCGGTGGAGCCGCGGGGCAGCACCTGCGCCTCGAGCACGATGGTCTGCGGTTCGGCGGCGGGGTCCTGCAGCCGCCCCAGCAGGCGGTCGAGGGCGGTCTCGCCCAGCGACACCGCATCCTGAGCCACCGCCGTGATGCCCGGGCTGACCATGCTCATCCACTCGGAGTCGTCGAAGGAGACGACACTGACGTCCTCGGGGATGCGGAGGCCGAGATCGTTGGTCGCCCGCCACACGCCCTCCGCGAGCAGGTTGTTGGCGGCGAAGATCGCGGTCGGGTGGTCCCGGCGGGCCAGGATGTCGATCGCCGACTTGCGGGCGCCGTCCGCATCCCATCCGGTCGAGATCACGAGGGACGGATCGGCGGGGATGCCCGACCCCTCCAGCGAGCTGCGGTAGCCGGCGGCGCGCTCGCCACCGGTCGTCCACGTCGTCTCGTCGATGAAGAGGGCGATGCGGCGGTGACCGAGGTCGATCAGGTGGTCCGTCATCCGCTTCGCCACGCCCGCGTTGTCGATGATGACCGCGTCGCAGCGGCCGGCCGAGAACTGACGGTCGGCTTCGATGACGGGGATGTGCTGGCGCATCAGGTAATTGGAGACGTCACCCGAGAGCGGCGTGACGATCACTCCGGCGACGCGGGTCGCGACGAACGCGCGCGCCGCATCCATCTCGGCCTCGGTGGAGCCCTGGTCGTCGACGAGCATCATCGTGTAGCCCTCGCGGCGGGCCCGGGCGGCGATGCCGGCGGCGAGATCCGCATAGAAGGCGTTGCGCAGGTCGGAGACGAGCACGCCGATCGTGCGGCTGTCCTGCTTGCGCAGGCTGCGGGCCATGGCGTGCGGCACGTACCCGAGCGATTCGGCGGCGGCGAGCACCCGCTCGCGGACCCCGGCGGCGACGTAGCCTTCGCCGCTCAGGGCACGGGATGTGGTCGACTGCGACACCCCGGCGGCCAGCGCGACATCTTTCAGCGTCGCGCGCCGCTGCGTGCCGTCGGCGTCGTTCTCGATCATCGAACCCTTTCCACGGGCGCCGGAGCGCCGGACGCCCGGCGAATCCACCCTAATGGCCGACGCGGCGGCCCGCTGCCGTGCCGTCACGGATGCGTCACGCTGCCTCCGCGGCTGCGGGATGCGCGCCCCACCCGTACGGAACCGCGGCGCGGAGGAGGGGCGATCGCGCGGCGACAGAGCCGCCGCTGAGCGCATCCCGGACCGGTGACGACCGGTCCAACCGGGTGTACCGTGCCCGGCACACAGGCAGTTCCCCCGCCGGCACCGCCCACATAGCCGAGACGGGTCCGCATCCCGAGATGAGTCCGCCCCTGCCCGGGAATGGGCTGGGCTCCGGTTGCAGGCACGCTCGGGAGGACTTATAGTCGCTGCTATGTGGTAACGATGCCACACCACGCCGACGAAGGCGGAGGACGGATCGAAAGGGTGGCGATGAAGATCACCGAGCTCGATGGCGCAGGGAAGAGGAGCCGGTGATGGCCGTCCTCTCCGATACGTCACGCGGCAAGACCCGGACGGGCGACGACAAGCCCGCCAAGAAGAAGGGCACCAAGTACAACAGGCGCGAGGCGATCGCGGGTTACCTCTTCATCAGCCCGTGGATCATCGGCTTCCTCGTGTTCACGCTCGGCGCGATGCTGTACAGCCTCTTCATCTCGTTCAGCAACTACAACCTGGCGACGAACAGCGCGACGCCGGCAGGCTTCGACAACTACTCGGAGCTGTTCAACGACCCCAAGGTCGCGCTCTCGCTCGGCAACACCCTGTTCTACGCCGTCATGGCGGTGCCGCTGGAGATCATCTTCGCGCTGCTGCTCGCCCTCCTCCTCAACTGGGTCGGGCGCGGCGCCGGCGCCTTCCGCACCATCTACTACCTCCCGAAGATGACCCCGGCGGTCGCCACCGCATCCATCTTCCTGCTGCTGCTCAACGGCAACACCGGAGCGATCAACCGCTTCCTCGCCATCTTCGGCATCGAGGGCCCGCAGTGGCTGATCGACCCGAACTGGGTGAAGCCGTCGATCGTGCTGATGACCCTGTGGGGCGTCAGCGGCACCATGGTGATCTTCCTCGCGGCACTGAAGAACGTGCCTCGCGACCTCTACGAGGTGGCCTCGCTCGACGGTGCGGGACCCATCCGCAAGTTCTTCACCATCACCATCCCGATGATCTCCCCGGCGATCTTCTTCAACGTGGTCGTGCTCACGATCGCGGCCCTCCAGGTGTTCGACCAGGCCTACCTGCTGTTCTGGCGAGATCAGACGAACGCCTCCCCCGACTCGTCGTTGTTCTACGGCGTGTACCTCTTCCAGCAGGCCTTCCGGCAGTTCAACTTCGGCTTCGCCGCGGCGATGGCCTGGCTGCTGTTCGTGATCATCCTCCTGATCACGCTCATCCAGGTGAAGGTCAGCAACCGCCTCGTCTACTACGAAGGAGACAAGTAATGTCCTCCGCGACCCAGTCCACTGCCGCCGCGGCCCTGGCCCCGCTCGCCTCCGAGCTGGATGCCGCCCAGCTGCAGGGCAGCACCCCCAACGGGCGCGGCGACAAGCCCGTCGGCGGCCGGTGGTACAAGCCGAGGACGATCATCGGGAAGACGGTCCTCTGGATCGTCGCCATCGCCTTCGCGCTGCTGTTCCTGTACCCGTTCGCCTGGCTGCTCGCCGCGAGCCTCAAGCCGCGGCAGGAGGTGTTCGACAACTCGCTGTGGCCGAAGACGTTCACGCCGCAGAACTACGTCGAGGTGTGGAACCAACTCCCGCTGCTCTCGTGGATCGGCAACAGCGTCATCATCGCGGTCCTCGCCGCCGGCCTGGTCGCGATCTCGAGCTCGATCGTCGCGTTCGGGTTCGCGTACTTCAAGTTCCCCGGACGGACGCTGCTGTTCGGCCTGGTGCTGGCGACGATGATGCTGCCCGGCGCGGTCACCATGGTGCCGCAGTACCTGATCTGGAAGAACCTGGGCCTGATCGGCACCTGGCTTCCGCTGTTCGGTATGAACCTGTTCGGCTCGGCGTTCTACATCTTCCTGCAGCGGCAGTTCTTCATGGGGCTCCCGCGGGAGCTGTTCGAGGCCGCACGACTCGACGGCGCGAGCTACTGGAAGCTGTTCACGAAGATCGCGATGCCGCTCAGCATCCCGTCGTTCATCATCATCTTCCTGTTCGAGTTCCAGGCCAGCTGGAACAACCTGCAGGCGGCGCTGATCTACCTGAACGCGGGAGGTGTCGACGGCTTCACCGTGCCGCTCGGCATCTCGTACGCGATGACCACGTTCAGTCCGACCAACGGCGGTCACGGCGACTACCAGTACGTGATGGTGGCCGCGCTCATCGTGACCCTCCCCATGCTGCTGCTGTTCGGCTTCGGCCAGCGGTACTTCATCGAAGGCGTGGCGACGCAGGGCCGCAAGGGCTGACCTCATCCCGGACACCGGGCGCGGTTGGACATCGTCCACCGCGCCCGGTAACGTTTAACCCCCCTAGCGACGATTTTCGGATCGAGCCGGCGGGTGGGAGGACCACCTGTTCCGGACTCGAAAGGCCACTCGTCGTGACATCTCCTTCTCCCTCGCTGTTCGCATCCCGCGACTTCCGTCTGCTGCTCATCGGGCAGACCACCAGCCAGCTCGGCGCCCAGGTATCCGGTGTGGCCCTGCCGTTGCTCGCCGTGGTGAGCCTCGACGCGACGCCGTTAGAAGTGGGGATGCTCGGGGCGGCATCCACCGTGGCGTTCGCCGTGCTCGGGCTCCCCGCCGGGGCGTGGGTCGACCGGATGCGTCGGCGGCCGCTCCTCGTCGCCAGCGATCTGGTTCGTGCGGTGCTGCTGGCGACCATCCCTCTCGCTGCGGTTCTCGGGCTGCTCACCATGGGTCAGTTGCTCGTCGTCTCGTTGCTGGCCGGCGTGGCCCGGGTGTTCTTCGATGTCGGGTATCGCAGCTACCTGCCGTCCGTGATCGGACGGGAGCGGGTCCTCGCCGGCAACTCCTCCCTCGAGTTCGTGCGCGCCTCCGGGCAGGTCGCCGGCCCCGCCCTCGGCGGAGTGCTGGTGTCGCTGATCGGCGCGGCGACGGTCGTGCTGGTGCAGGCGGGCACCTTCGCGGCGTCCGCGCTGTGCCTGCTCGGGATCCGGGCGCGGGAGGACGAGCCGACGGCTCCCGAGCACCGTCGGCGGATGCGGACGGAGATCGCGGAGGGTCTGGGCTTCGTGTTCCGCTCGCGGGTGCTGCGGTCGACCGCGCTGGCGAGCGCCCTGAGCAATTTCTCGTTCGCGATCGCGTCCGCGGTCAACATGGTGTTCCTGTCGCGGACGCTCGGCCTCTCCCCCGCGCTGATCGGCCTCGTCATCGCGGTCGGCTCGGTCACGGTCATGGTCGGCGCCGCCTTCACCACGCGCCTGTCGCGGGCTGTGGGGTCGGTGCGGATCGTCTGGCTGTCGCTCGCCGTCACGGCTCCGCTGTCGCTCCTCGGCGCCTTCGCGCAGCCGGGATGGTGGACGCTCCTGATCGTGCTCGGCATCGCCGCCGGCGAGTTCGGGCAGATCGTCTACGCGATCACCCAGGTGAGCGTACGGCAGCAGATCTGCCCCGATCGCGTCCTCGGGCGGGTCAACGCGACCATGCAGGTCGTCGTGATGGGCCTCTTCCCCGTCGGCGCGATCGTCGGCGGTCTGCTCGGCGACACGATCGGCGCCCGCTGGACGCTCATCGTCGCCGGTATCCTCCTCCTCGCGTGCCCCGTCATCCTGTGGGCGTCGCTGCGCGACGTCCGCGAGGTCGCGGACCTGCCCGCCGCCGCGGACGCGTAGCGCCCCCACGCGCTCCCGCGCTCGGCACGCGGATCCCACACCTGTCCGCCCGCGAGGTGCACGTAGTTGCGCGCGACACGCCGCACGCGGCCGCAACTACGTGCACCTCGACGCGAGGCGGACCGGCGCGAGAGGTGAGTGGATGCGGGAAAGCGGGGCGAGTTGCAGCACGTACTCGCAGCCCGGCGGGCGCATCCCGCATATGCCCGACCGCGAAGTGCACGTAGTTGCGCTCAACACGCCGCAGGCGACCGCAACTACGTGCACCTCGATGGGAGGCGGATCGGCGCGAGAGGTGAGTGGATGCGGAAAAGCGGGCGAGTTGCAGCACCTACTCGCAGCCCGGCGCGCGCATCCTGCATCTGTCCGGCCGCGAAGTGCACGTAGTTGCGCTCGACACGCCGCAGGCGGCCGCAGCTACGTGCACCTCGACGCCAGGCGGACCGGCGCGAGAGGTGAGTGGATGCGGGAAACGGGGCGAGTTGCGGCACGTACTCGCAGCCCGGCGGGCGCATCCCGCATATGCCCGGCCGCGAAGTGCACGTAGTTGCGCTCGACACGCCGCAGGCGGCCGCAACTACGTGCACCTCGACGCCAGGCGGACCGGCGCGAGACGTGAGTGGATGCGCGAAAGCGGGGCGAGTTGCGGCACGTACTCGCAGCCCGGCGGGCGCATCCCGCATATGCCCGGCCGCGAAGTGCACGTAGTTGCGCTCGACACGCCGCAGGAGCCCGCAACAACGTGCACCTCGCCGCGAGGCGAGGGGCACGAGACGTGGGCACGCAGAAGGGGCGGCCTCCGCGAGGAGACCGCCCCTGTGCGAGCGCGTTACTTGCTGCTCTTGGTCGACTGGTCGTAGGCCTTCATGGCCGCGGCCTGCGCATCCTTCAGTGCCTCGCTCGGCGACTTGCTGCCGAGGAGCACCGACTGGATGGCGTTCTGCAGCTCCGTCTGGATCTGCTGACCGGCCGGCGACGCACCGAACGACTTTCCGTTGCCCACCACGTCGTAGTAGGTCGAGATCGCCTTGTCGAAGCCCGCGTTGCCGGACGGCTTCACGTACTTCTCACGCAGCGTCTTGTCGGCTTCCGGCGAACCCGTGAAGAGGCCGGTGTTGATCGCTCCCGGCGTCTTCTTCAGCGTTTCGGCACGGGCCGCGCCCGCCGCCTCCCACGCCTGCAGGCTGGTCAGGTTGAGCGCCCAGGCGCACGCGGCGTCCTTGTTCTTGGCACCGGTCGGGATGACGAACGACGTTCCCGAGGCGACCGTGAACGGCTGGCCGTCCGGACCCTTGAACGGGACCGCGCCGATGTCCACCTTGTCGACGAACGGGGTCAGCACGTTGACGTACCACTGGGCGTTGACCTGCGCGCCGACCTGGTCCTTCACGTACTGGTTGTTCTCGCCGAAGGTGTCGAACGAGTCGGTGAAGCTCTTCACCTTGGCGTAGCCGCCCTGGGCGTCGGTGATCTGCTTGAGCACCTCGAGGCCCTTCTCGTTCTTCGAGTCGTCGAGGGTGGGCTTGCCGTCGCTGCCGATGAGCTGGCCGCCGTAGCCGAGGATCCACAGGCCCGCCTGGCCGCCCGCCACCGGGTCGAAGCCGAGGACCGACGGGTTGCCGCCGGACGACTTGTACATCTTCTTGATCGCCGCGACGAGGGTGTCCGGCTTGGACGTGTCGATCTCGGCGTCGGTCACTCCGGCCGCCTTCATGACGCGCTCGTTGGTGATGATCGCCGGCGGCTGGTAGAACTGCGGGACCGCGTAGACCTTGCCCTTGTATGTGACGTCGTCGATGACGGAGGGGTAGTAGGTGGACGTCGGGTCGACGTCGTGCACCTTGTAGCACTGGTCGAGCGGCTGGATGAGGCCCTGCGCCGCGTAGGTGGCGACGAAGTTGCGGTCCATCTGGACGACGTCGGGCACGTTGCCGCCGGCGACGCGGGTGGTGAACTTCTGCGCGTCGAACGGCGTCTGGTCGATCTTGATGGTGACGTCTTTGAGCTGGCTCTTGGCGTAGTCGATTCGGGAGGTGCCGACGTCGTCGGCGTTGTCGAAGCCCCAGGCGTTCAGGCTGCCCTTGGCGTCTTTGGAGAAGTCCCCGCCGGACGAGCTGCCGCCGCTGGAGCTGCAACCGGCGAGGAGCGCCACCGACGCGGTGAGTGCCAGCGCGGCGAAGGCGGTGTGCCTCTTGTTCATCTGATTTCCCTTCAGTGGTGTCGCAGCGGGCGTCCTCGCCCGTGCGAAGAGGTACGGGATCCCCTACTGCCGGGGTCTGAGCGACAGTATGGAAACCTTCCCACATCGCACGCTAATGCAGGGGTGACGCTCTTCACAAGGGGACCGGGTCCCCGGAGTCGGTTTTCGTTACTTGATCGTTTCTTACGCTTGAAGGCCGCACGGCTCAAGCCCTAGGGTCGTATGGCAACGATGCCACATCTACCCCGGAGGAAGGCCCTGATGCCCCGCATCCGCCGTTTACTGCTGCTCGGCCACACCCACCACGATGTCGGCTACACGAACAGCCCCCGGATCATCGACGGGATGCACGCGCAGATCGTGCGCGAAGTGCTCCGGTTGGCCGACCAGGACACGGCCGCGCCGGACGCTCCCGACCGCTTCCGCTGGACCTTCGAGGTGGCGCGGCCGGTGCTCGAGTTCCTCCGCACGGCGACGCCCGCGGAGGTCGCGCGCCTGCGCGAATTAGCGGCGGACGGCACCATCGCGGTCACCGGCGGCTACCTCAACATGACGCAGTTGCCCGACCTCGCCGAGTTCGAGGCCGCCTATCGGTCGCTCCAGCGCATCCACGACGCCGGCATCCCGGTCTGCACCGAGCAGCACGGCGACGTCAACGGCATCGCCTGGGGCGTGGCCGATGCGATGCTGGACGCCGGGATCGACCGCCTCGTCATGGCCCTCAACCCGGACCACGGCCGCGCACCGCTCGAGCAGCCGAGCCTGTTCTGGTGGGAGGCGCCGTCCGGCCGCCGCGTGCTCACCCTGCTCTCGACCCACTACGGCTTCGGCGAGGAGTGGGGCATCGTCGACGGGGATGTCGCTCTCGCCGAGCAGCGCATCCTCGCGTTCGTCGAGCGCCTCGACGCGCGTGACGATTACCCGTTCGACACGGCGGTCGTGCACGCGGGCAACGACAACCGCTGGCCGACGGCGCTCTTCACCGAGGTAGTGCGCCACTGGAACGACCGGCACCCCGGCATCCCGATGGAGACCGCGACGATCGACACGGCGATGGATGCGCTGGCCGCGCAGGCGCCCGCCGACCTGCCCGTGCTCCGCGGCGAGTGGGCCGACTGGTGGTCGCACGGTCACGGCTCCACCGCCCGGGAGGTCGCCGTCTACCGCGAGGCGCGCCGGTTCGCGCTCTCCGCACGCGCGGCCCTCGACCTCGCCCGCGCGCGCGGGGAGGGCGAGCCGGCGCTCGCCACGGTCCTGGGCTACCGGCGTGGTCCGGTTCGCGTGCGCGAGGACGCCGAGCTCGCGGCGACGTTCGAGCGAGTGGATGAAGAACTCCTGCTCTTCGGCGAGCACACCTGGGGCTCGTGGGAGACCTACTCCAAACCGCACTCGCACTTCAGCCATTCGCACTGGAACGCGAAGGCCGGCTTCGCCTATGGCGCCTGGGACCTCGCCCGCGACCTGAGCGTCGAGGCCCTGTACCGCCTCGCGGCGTCCGGCCGCGATCCCGAGCCGGCGGACGGCGTGCTCGTCGCCAACCTCACCGACCGTCCGCGCCGGGAGGCCGTCGAGGCGGAGGTCGGAGGGACACCCAGGGTGACGCTAGTCGCCGACGTGCCCGCGTCGTCCGTCGTGGTGCTGCCCGCGCCCGCCGAGGAGCCCGCGGCCACCAGCGGCACGACCATCGAGGCCGGGCGCTTCCGAGCGACGGTCGACCCGGAGCGCGGCGGTGTCGTCTCGCTCGTCGACGTCCGCACCGGCCGGGAGCTGGTGGATGCGCACACGCCGCACGGTCTCGGGGCCGTCGTCGCCGAGACGGTCACCGCGGCCGGTCGTTCGCACGCGATCTTCGACAACCCGAAGAACTTCAACCCCGGCTTCCCCGGCCCGGAGTTCGAGCGCTCGCACGCCGCATCCACCTCGGCTCCGGAGGTGACCGAGACGGACGCCTACGCGCGCATCCGCTGGTCGAGCGAGCTCCCCAGCAGCCTCGCGGCCACGCACACGCTCACCCTCTACCGCGACCTCGACGACATCGACCTCGCCGTGCACATCGCGAAGCCCGAGCACTTCGGTCCGGAGAGCCTGTTCGTCACATTCCCGTTCGCGGTCGACCGCCCTGAGTTCCTACTGGAGACCGCCGGCGCAGTCTTCGCCGCCGAGAGCGAGCAGCTGCCGGACACGTCGAAGGACTGGTACTCCGTCCAGCACGCGGTCGGTGTGCGCAGCGCCGAGGGCGGCCAGTCCCTGCTCTGGGGCACCGTGGATGCGCCGCTCGTCCAGCTCGGCGGCTTCCACACCGGGAAATGGGCGCGCACCCTCGATGCGCCGGCGGGGCACATCAACAGCTGGGTGATGAACAACCTGCACTTCACCAACTTCCAGGCGCGGCAGGAGTTCACCGGAACGCTGCACTACCGCTTCCGGCCGGTGGAGACGGCGGAGGGATCGGACGCGGCGGACCTGCGCGCGGAGGTCGCGGCATTCGGCGCCGACCTCGCGCTGCCGCTGCAGGCGCGCTCGTACACCGGACCGCTGGGGAGCTGACCGCCGCATCCCTCGGCCGAACCTGGGAAGGCCCTCACAACCGGGCGGATCCGCCATCCGATCGCATCCCGGCCTCCGGACGACTCCCTGGCGGGCGTTCCCTCCCCCGCCGGAGAACAGGCGCGGCGTGCCGACGGCGACCAGGGGCGCGCGCGGCATGCCGCGTCCTGTCCGCCCCGCCGCATCCGCCGGATCCGCCGTGTCGGATCGCCCGTACTCCTGGACACGGCGTCGGAGCCCGCCGATAGGGTGGTTCGCACGGGCTGTCCGACGTGCGGGCGGCACGGACGACGTGAGGGGGTGCGCGTGGCGGAGGACGACGACCTCGCGATCAGGATCCGCGGGCTGCACAAGCGGTTCGGGCAGAAGGTCGCGGTCGACGGGATCGATCTGGACGTGCCGTCCGGCAGCTTCTACGGGCTGGTCGGACCGAACGGCGCGGGCAAGACGACGACGCTCAGCATGGCGACCGGCCTGCTGCGTCCGGATGCCGGCGAAGTGCTCATCCACGGCGTCGACATGTGGAAGAACCCGCTCGCCGCGAAGGCGATGGTCGGCGTGCTGTCGGACGGCGTCCGGCTGTTCGACCGGCTGACCGGGCAGCAGCTCGTCGAGTACGCGGGGCTCCTGAGCGGGATGGACCGCCCGACCGCGCAGCAGCGCACCCACGACCTCCTGCAGCTGCTCGACCTGGAGTCGGCGGGCGGAACGCTCGTCGTCGACTACTCCGCGGGCATGACGAAGAAGATCGCCCTGGCCGCCGCGATGGTGCACGCCCCGCGCGTGCTCGTGCTTGACGAGCCGTTCGAGTCGGTCGACCCGGTCTCGGCGGCGAACATCCGCGACATCCTCCGCACCTACGTCGACGGCGGCGGGACCGTGGTGGTCTCGTCGCACGTGATGGACCTGGTGGAGCGGATGTGCGACCACGTCGCCGTCATCACGGCAGGACGCGTGGTCGCGGCCGGCTCGGTGGACGACGTGCGCGCGGGCTCGACGCTCGAGGACCGGTTCGTCGAGCTGGTCGGCGGACGCCGTGTCGGGGAGGGGCCGGAGTGGTTGCGACACTCGTAAGGCTGCGCCTGCTCGTCCTCAAGAACTCGTTCCGCCGCAGCACCGGGCAGCTGGTGGCCGTGATCATCGGCGCGATCTACGGGGCCGTCGGCCTCCTCGTCGTGCTCGGCGCGCTCGTCGGCCTGTCGTTCGCTCCTGCGGAGGTCGCGACGACGGCCGTGGTGCTCGCGGGCTCGGCGGCCGTCCTCGGCTGGGCGGTGCTGCCACTGCTGCTCTCCGGCGTCGAGCAGACGCTCGACCCGGGCCATCTCGCGGTCTATCCGATCGCGCTGCGGCCGCTGATGATCGGGATGCTGCTGAGCGGCGCGGTCGGTGTGGCCGGCGCGGCGACGACTCTCGCATCCCTCGGCACCGCCCTGCCCTGGCTGCACTCGCCGGGAATCGCGCTGATCGCCCTCGTCACGGGCGTGCTCGGCGCCGCGACCTGCATCGTCGTGTCGCGCGCGGTCACCTCCATCGCGAGCGGGCTGTCGTCGGGCCGCCGCTTCCGCGAGGCCAGCGGGCTCCTCATCCTGATCCCGCTCATCCTCGCCGGCCCGATCATCATCGGGATCACCAGCGGCTTGCGGTCGTCGGCGGACGCCCTGCCCGCGGTCGCCGCCGGTCTCGGGTGGTCGCCACTCGGCGCGGTGTGGGCCGTCCCCGGAGCCGTCGCCGCAGGCGACCCGCTCGGCGCGCTGCTGCGGCTGCTCATCGCCGTTGCGACCTTCGCGGTGCTCTGGGCGGTCTGGCGCTGGGGGCTCGCGCGCTCCCTGGTCACCCCCGCTCGGGCTTCGTCGCGCGTGCGTGCGCCCGGCAAGTCGGGCCTGTTCGGCATCCTGCCCGGGACTCCGGCCGGCGCCATCGCCGCGCGCTGTCTGACCTACTGGTTCCGCGATCCGCGGTACCTGCGGCAGCTGCTCGTCATCCCGTTGCTCCCGGCGATCATGTGGTTCTACTCGAGCATCAACCACTCGAACGGCTACTTCTTCGCCGCCGGGCCGGTGATCGCGTTCGCCCTCGGGATCGGGATGATCGCCGATGTGTCGTACGACTCGACCGCGTTCGCGCTCCATGTGTCGAAGGCCGTGCCGGGCCGAGCGGATCGGTGGGGACGTGCGGCGGCCCTGCTCACCTTCGCCATTCCCGCCGTCGTCCTCGTCTCGGTCGGCGCCACGGCCGTCGAGGGCGACTGGCTTCCCGCACCCGGTCTGCTCGGGCTGTCGCTCGGGATGCTGCTCAGCGGCGTCGCCGTCTGCTCGGTGACCTCGGCGCGGTTCGTCTTCCCGGTGCCTGAGCCCGGCGACAACCCGTTCCGGTCGCGGCCGGGCAGCAACATCTCGCTGCTCGGGCCGACGTTCGCGGCGTGGGGCGTCATCGCCGTGCTGTGCCTGCCCGAGATCGTGCTGCTGATCGTCTCTCTGGTGACCCGCGAGGCGATCTGGGGCTGGCTCGGGCTCGCCGCCGGGATCGTGCTCGGCGTGGTGCTGCTCGTCGTCGGCGTGCGCGTGGGCGGCCGCGTGCTGGACGCGCGCGCCCCGGAGCTGCTGCTGCAGCTGCGGAAGGACGCCTGAGGCGCCCACACGGCGGACCCGTGCGGGAGACTGGGAACGTGGAGCAGGACGACAGCGCGAGCGCCGACGGGACGCCGGCCGACGGGCAGCGGCCCGCGGACTGGCGGCCCGTGGTCGCCGCGCTCGCCAACCGAGACGCGCGCGCTGTGTGGGCGCAGCTCATCGCGGACGGCGCCCCGGCAACCGTAATGAGTCCGGCGCGGCAGCGGCGCGCACTGGCGCTGCTCGAGAGCGTCGGCCTGGTGCGCCGCGCCGACGGTGTCCACGAGCCGGTCGACACGGCCTTCCGCGAGCTGCTCGCGACGTCGGCATCGCTGCAGTCGCGCCGCACGGGAGTCGAGCGATTCCTGCGTCCCGACGGCCGGATCGACCGCTTCCCCGCGGCTGCGGACGACCGCGCTGCGCTGCTCGCCCACATCGGGGACCGCGTGCTCGCCGACGGCGAGACCGTCACCGAACGGGAACTCACGGAACGCCTGACACGGTTCGGCGACGATCCCGTGACGCTGCGCCGCTATCTCGTCGATGCGGGCATCCTGGTGCGCACGCGCTCAGGGTCGGAGTACGCCCGGGCCGACGTACCCGCAGACTCCTGACCTGACCGCTCAGGCCGACGTGGATGCGCGACGCGCGTGCGCCTTCTGCATCTTGACCGCGTTCCCGCAGCCCGCCATGGTGCACCACCGGCTGGACCGGTTCTTCGAGTAGTCGTAGTACGCCCACCGGCAGGTGACGCGATCGCAGACCTTGAGCCGTGACCAGCTGCCGTCTTCGCGTGAGGCGCGCACCGCATCCAGCACTCCGGCCAGGGCGGCGCGGGCGCCGCGGTCGGTCGCGGGCGCCAGCGCGAATGACTCGGAGCCGCCGAAGGACAGCCGAAGCGGCAGTTCGGCGAGCGCGTCGTCGAGGCTGCGGAGCGCAGCGGCATCGGCGTCGTGGCCGGCGTGCGTGGCGAGCACCGAGCGCAGGCCCTCGCGCACGGTCTTCGCGAGTGCCAGGTCGTCTTCGGTGGCGGCGACGCCCTCCCCGAGGAGGTCGCGGCCCCGCAGCCACGCAGCGAGGTCGTCCGGGCTCTCCCAGCCCTCTTCGTCCTCCTGGTACTCGACGGTGTTGAC
The DNA here is from genome assembly GCF_004362795.1 of Leifsonia sp. 115AMFTsu3.1. NCBI lineage: Bacteria > Bacillati > Actinomycetota > Actinomycetes > Micrococcales > Microbacteriaceae > Leifsonia > Leifsonia sp. 115AMFTsu3.1. The sequence goes on along the minus strand of NZ_SNYB01000002.1, from coordinate 58,226 downwards.
GAAGTCCCGCACCAGCCGCAGCTGGGCGGGGATCATCTCGTTCTCCCGTTCGAACGCGAGATCCGTCTGTCGACCCATGACACCACCATACGCCCTTGACAGGTGTCCCGACAGTGGGCATGGTGTTGACACCGGCATTAACGCTTAGCCGGTGTAGGAGGTCATCGTGGATCGGACAGCACAGCAGATCATCGCGGTCGGGCATCGGCCGGAGATCCCGGCCGAGCGGATCGGGAGGTGGATGCGCATCCACTGCCGGGCGCTGCGGGCGGGGCGGCTGCGACCCCGAGCCGTTCGCGATCCGTGGATCGACCACGTGTCGCCGTGGGCGTTCTGGGGCCTCCACCGCTGAGCGGCATCGAGGTGCGACTCGTGGCGCTTATTCGGGCGGGATAGCGACCACGACGTGCACCTCGGCACTCAGTCCGCCAGCGTCTGCTCGCAGGCGAGCAGCGTCACGCCGACGCTCCAGGCGTGCGAGAGGGTCAGCAGCATCCCCTTCGGTTGGAAGCACGCCGTCTGGTAGTACCGCTCGCTGACCATGCCGCGGTAGGCGTTGAAGTCGCCGTCTTCGCGGGCGATGAACTGGCGGAAGCACGCCAGCGTCTCGTCGGCGCGCTCCGCGTAGTGCGGGTCGCTGAGGGCCGCCGAGAGCTCGCGCAGCTCGGCCGTGCAGACGAGCCCGTAGGCGTGCAGGTGCTGGTTCGACGGCGATGCGTTGTCGGCGCCGCGGGTGCGGAAGCCGTACGCCCCGAGCAGGGTGTGCGCCGGGAAGGTGACGTCGTACGTGTAGCGGAAGGTCAGCATCCAATCGGCCGCGCGCCGCGCCACGTCGAGCCAGTGCCGATCGCCGGTCGCACGGTGCAGGGCGACGTAGGCCATCACGGCGGCGTAACCGTCCTCCGACGTCGGCGCGAGGTCCACGTCCTCCGGGGCGCCGTGGAGGAACTCCCGGTCGACGAACTGCTCGTAATACTTCCCGGCTGCGAGCGCTGCGGGCAGGTAGCGGTCGTCGCGTCCGGCGGCCTCCACCAGCGCGGCGATCCAGGTCAGGCCCGAAGCGCCCGACCACGACAGCACCTCGCCGGTCTCGGCATGGTGGACCGATCCGAGGTTGCCGTCGTCGCGCTGACGGCCGACGACGACATCCAGGTTCGAGCGGATGGCGCGCTCCCACTGCTCGTGCGGGTCGAGCGCCTGCGCGCGGACGAGGAACAGCGTCGCCTCGGCGAGGGTGCGCGAGTGGAGTCCGCGTTTCAGCTCGGTCCAGCTCTGCGTCCAGCCGTGGTCGCGGTACCAGACGCCCCAGAAGGTTCCGGAGGGCGACAGGGATGCGGTGATGAAGTCGATGACGTGACGCGCCGCGTCCGCCGCGGCCGGCCGGTCGGTCCGCAGCCCGTGCGCGAGGAGCGCGTACGCCCACGGAATGCCGCTGACCCAGCCGACGTGCATTGCCTGCCGGTCGACGCTGAGCCCGTCCCGGCCGCTGACTTCGCGGTCGAAGCCGACGGTCTCCAGCAGCACGCCGGGGTCGGGGTCGTAGTGCCAGTCGAGCAGGCCGGCGGCGGTGAGGTCGGCGGCGGTGGCCACATCCACCCACGGATTCTCGGTCGTGTGCTCAGCCGCTTCGGCGTGCAGCGCGCGGAGGATCGGGGCGTAGGCGTGGCGGGATGCGTCCAGCGCGAACACGCGCACCGCGAGCTCCACGGTCTCGCCGGGGACGAAGCGGTGCGTCGCCACGTCGGCCGGCCGCGGGCGGTCGTCGCCGTAGTACGTGACCGGGTATTCGCGGTATGGGAAGCGCAGGCTGACCGTCGCGTCGCCCCACTCCTGGTCGTGCGCGAGCCCGACGCCGGTGAGTCCGAGCGCGGAGGTCTCGGCCGCGGCGAGCGCGACTCCTCCACGGTCCGGCCCCGCCCAGGCGAACACCGCCGGCGTCGCCGCACGGTCGGCGCGGAACTCCCAGGCGTCGCTCACCAGGGCCGCGTGCTGCTCGGGCGTGCTCGCCCCGATCTCGAAGCGCGGGAACGCCCGGGTGTTCTCGGCCGGCCGGTTCTCGCCGTAGAAGGCGCCCGGGATGAGCCACCAGGGATCATCAGCGCCGTGAACCGCAGCCTCCACCAGCACCGACCCGTCGGCCGGCTCCGCGCCGGTGTACGTCACGCGCACCGCGAGCCGCCACCCGGGCTCCGCCTCGCTCCACTCCAGCTGCACCTCGGCCGCCGCGGAAGCGGGACCGACGACGGTCGCCCGGACCTCGGGGCGCGCGCTCACGGCAGCGGGCGCTCGATCAGGTCGACCTCGCGGACCGGCTGGGCCGGGTCGGCCGGCACCACGAAGGTGCGCAGCTGCGACGGGCCGAAGTCCTCCTCGATGGTGCGCCCGAGCAGCGGGAGCTCGATGCGCGAGCGTCCCCCCTCGCCGCGTGTCTCGACGGCCCGCACCACCACGTCCGCGCCGCCGGGGGCGTCCGTCTCGTCCTCGGTGCCCTTCAGCGCGGTCACCATGACGGTAGCGCCGGCGTCGCTCGCGAACGAGTTCACTGGAGGCAGCACACCGTCGTGGAACGACTCCTGCATCGCCCGCACCGGGTTGCCGAGCACGAGCGCGCGACGGATCGGGTCGGCCTCACGCCAATCGCCCGCGTGGGGCACCAGCTCGTAGCTGAACCGCTGGACGCCCTGATCCTGGAAGGAGTAGATACCCTCCGGGTCGAGCAGGCGCGGGTCGTGCCACGAGTAGACCGGGCTGCGGACGGCGGTCACGCCGATGCTCGGCTGCTCGCCGTTGTCGGCGGTTCCCGGCGACACGTCGTAGGCGTGCTTGTTGGTCGTGCTCACCGTGAGACCGGCGGCGGCGCCGTCGATCGTGCCGGTCAGATCCACCCACGACTGCGCGGGCTCCTCGGCGCCGTCGACCGGGCGCTCCAGGTGACCGAACGGGATCTCGTACGTCGCCGTCGGGTCGTCGAGCACGGTCGGGAAGCGCAGCTTCAGCAGGTGCGCCTGCTCGCGCCAGTCGAGCGTCACGTTGACCCTCAGCACGGGCGAATCGTGGTCGAGGATGAGCTCCTCCACCAGAGTGGATGCGCCCCACGCCCGCTCGACCCGGACGCGCGACCGCAGCGGGCCGGTCTCGCGGACCACGATGCGCTTCAGCTCCATCGTCGCGCCCGGCCAGGCGTACGAGATGACCCGGTGGCCCCACGTATCGGTCGGGTCGTCGTTGATCTGGGTGTGCTGGGCGCCGTCGACGCCGGCCATCACATCCACGCCGGTCGCCTTGACCAGGTAGGACGAGATCCAGCCGGTCTCCTGATCGATGCGGATGCGGACGTGCTCGTTCTCGAGGGTGTCGGCGCTCACGGTGAGGGCATTGGATGCTGCACCCGGGCCGGCGCCGGGACGCAGGCGGTAGAGGCGGTAGCCGAGAGCCGGGACGTCGGCGCGGAACACCACGGCGCCGCGCGAGACGTCGTCCGTCGTCGCGGTCGACTGCGAGTTCTGGAAGGCGACGGGCTCGCCGTTCTCGTCGACCACGTGCACGCCGGCGCGCTGCGCGCCGTACTGGAAGTCCACATCCACCGACACCGGCCAGGGGTGCGGGTTGAAGACCAGGACCGGCTGAGTGCCGTCCTCCCGGTCGACCTGCACCTGGCGGGCGAGGACGTTGTGCGCCCGCGTGATGATGCGCTTCGAGATCGCGACGGCCTCGCCGAGCTGGTCACGTGCGTCGTCGTACGACGGCTCGATCGCCGAACCGGGCAGGATGTCGTGGAACTGATTGAACAGCACCTGCTTCCAGGCGGTCTCCAGCTGTTCGCGCGGGTAGTCGACGCCGTCGGTCGCGGCGACCACCGCTGCCCAGCGCTCGGCGTTCAGCACGGCGAACTGCGCGCGACGCTGCCACGCCTTGATCCCCGAGTGCGCCGAATAGCAGCCGGGCGCATGGTGCTGCAGGTCGTCGCGGCGCACCGGGAGGGTGTCGAGGAACACCTCGCCCCGGCCGAGCACCTCGTCGAAGTACGTTCGCGGTGACGACATCGTCATCCTTCCGAAAGAGCCCATGCGGTCGTAGCGGTGGATCGACTCGATGTTCGCGATGGTCGGGCCGCCGCCGTGGTTGCCCACGCCGTAGAACACCATCGCGGTCGCATTCTCGCCGAATCCGACCGTGCGGTCGAGGGAGGCGAGCGCCTTCTCGGTCTGGCCGTCGACCGACCCGGGCGGGCTGCAGTACTCGAACGGGATGCGGTAGGCCAGCACGCGCGAGCCGTCGGGCGCCTCCCACCAGAACAGGCTCGGAGCCAGGTCTGACTCGTGCGGGCCGGGCCGCAGGAACGTGTACGAGTCCATCCCCTGGCCGCGCAGGAGCTGCGGGAGCATCGCGTTGTGACCGAACGGGTCCACATTCATCCCGACGGTCGACGGCTTCCCGAAGCGCGACTCGAGGTAGCGCTGGCCGTACAGACCCTGGCGCACGAAGCTCTCACCCATCGGCATGTTGTTGTCCGGCTCGACCCACCAGCCGCCGACGTTGACCCAGCGGCCCTCGGCGACACGGCGCTTGATCTGCTCGAACAGCGCGGGGTCGGACTCCTCCACCCAGCTGAGCAGCACGATCTGGTCGCAGGTGAAGACGAAGTCGGGGTACTCCTCCATGCGGTGGATGGCCGACCAGAAGGTCGCACGCGCCTCCTGGTATCCCTCCTGCCACGGCCACAGCCACACCGGGTCGAGGTGCGCGTTGCCGATCATGTGGAGGGTGCGCTGCGGGGTCGCCGTCGGGCGCTTCGCTGGCGGGAGGTCGCGCGGCTGGGTGCCGGCGGGCGCGTTCGCGACGGGGGCTTTGCCGTTCGCGTCGGGGGCGCCCGTCTCGCCGGCGACCTCGTTCCCGGATGCGCTCTCGCGAGGCTCCTGCGCCGCATCCACCGCGATCTGTTCCGGAGTTTCTCCGCCCACACGCGGCGTGTCGGCCGGAGAAAGTCCGGAATCGACGGCTGCCTGCTCGGGGGTGGTCACAGTGCGTACTCCTCGTCGCCGTCGGCCCACGCATCCACGATCTCGGAGAGCACGTGGAGCATGAACGTGTGGAATTCCTGGATCCTCGGGGTGGTCGTGGACGGGCTCAGCAGCGCGTAGTCGGCGAACTCCTTCGCCGGGCCGCCGTCGCCTCCGCCGAACAGCACCGTCGTGGCGCCGACCGACTTCGCCGCTTCGAGCGCTGAGACGATGTTCGCACTCCGGCCGCTCGTCGTGAAGGCCGCGACGACGTCGCCCGGGCGGGCGAGACCGAGCACCTGGCGCGAGAAGACGTCGTCGTACGAGTAGTCGTTGGCGATGCAGGTCATCGTCGTGGGGTCGGTGCTGAGCGTGACCGCCCCGAGCGGCCGACGGTCGCGCTTGTAGTGCCCGATGATCTCACCGGTGAAGTGCTGCGCATCCGCCGCGCTACCGCCGTTGCCGAACGTGTACAGGATGCCGCGCTCGGCGAACGCGTCGCAGAGCAGCTTCCCGACCTCACGCAGGGCCGGCAGCAGTGCCTCGCCCTGCTCGGCGACCTGGATGTGCGCCTCCAGCTGCTGTCGCATCCACTCAGCCACGGTGGTCTCCCTTCCGGACGCCTGCGCCCGCACCGGCGAGCTGGTCGAGGCGGTCGAACGCGACGGCACCGGCGCCGACGACGCAGACGACGTCGCCCAAGGCGGCGAGCACGACGGTGGATGCGGCGGCAGCGGGCGGCATCGCGTCGGCGGCGACGCGCTCGCGCACGGGAACGAGCAGGGCGTCGCCGGAGCGGGTCACCCCGCCGCCGAGCACGACGAGGTCGGGCTCGAAGACGTTGACGAGGTCGGTGAGGGCGACGGAGAGCACGTCGACCGTCTCGTCCCAGAGCTCGATGGCGAGGGCGTCGCCGTCTGCGGCGGCCGCGACCACATCCTCCGCCCGCACGACGGGCAGCTGGGCGAGCGTCGAGCCGGCGCCGCGCTCGGCGACGGCCTCGCGGGCGCGCTGGGCGATGGAGGTGCCGGAGGCGTATCCCTCGAGGCAGCCGCGGCGCCCGCACAGGCACGGACGGCCGCCGGTGCGGACCATCACGTGGCCGAACTCGCCGCCGTTGCCGGCCGCGCCGCGGTGCAGGCGGCCGTCGATGACCGCGCCGCCGCCGATGCCGGTGGAGATCGTCAGGTAGACCATGGTGTCGGCGTCGCGCGCGGCGCCGTAGCGGAACTCGCCGAGGGCGCCGGCCGTCGCGTCGTTCTCGAGAACGGCGGGGATGCCGAACTCGCGCTCGGCGAGCTCGACGATCGGCAGGTCGATCCACCCGGGAAGGTGCAGCGGGCCGGTCAGCACACCGGCCTTGGCGTCGAGCGGACCGCCGCAGGAGATGCCGACCGCCTCCACCTCGAGGCCGGATTCGGCGATCGCGCGATGACCCATGTCGAACAGCCTGGGAACGATCGCACCCGGGCCCTCCTCCCGACGAGTGGGTTCGACGATCAGTGCGTGGGTTCGTCCGTCTTCCGTGACAACACCGACGGCGAGCTTCGTGCCGCCGATGTCGAGCGAGAGGACGGCGCGGAGGCCGTTTGCCATCATGTCCTTCCGAGGGTGCACGACCGCGCCAGCGTCGGTGGATCGTGTGGGATCGTTCCCACAGATACTAGGACGCCGCGGGCAGGCGGGTCAACACGGCGCGTTCGCTGGGCGCGTCCGCAGCCGTCGCTCGCAGCCTGAGCGCCTCGCGAGATTCGGGGGATTGCGCGAGGCGGGCGCAAAGCGTAACGTACAACCAAATGGTTGTAGATGAGTTGACGGATGCTGAGGTCGATCGCATCTTCCAGGCACTGGCGGATGCGACCCGACGGGATATCGTCGCGCGATCGCTGCAGGGGGAGCACTCGGTGAGCGAGCTCGCCCGGCGGTACGACATGAGCTTCGCCGCCGTGCAGAAGCACGTCGCCGTGCTCGAGCGGGCGGGACTCGTCCGCAAGCGGACCCGCGGACGCGAGCGCGTCGTGTCGGGCGACCCGGAGACGATCCGGCGGGCGTCCCGGCTGCTCGACGCCTACGAGGAGATCTGGCGCCGTCGCGATCGCGCCATCGACGGCATCCTCGCCGAGGAGGCCCGAACCACGCTGAGCACCACCGAACCAGAGAGGAACGAGCGATGACCTTCATCGAGTCGAACAAGGACGTGGATGCGCTGACGCTCACGTTCGTCACCGAGTACGACGCGCCGCCGGAGCGCGTGTGGCAGCTGTGGTCCGACCCGCGCCAGCTGGAGCGGTGGTGGGGACCGCCGACCTGGCCGGCCACGTTCGAGGTGTTCGAGTTCGAGCCGGCGGGACGGGCGTCCTACTACATGACCGGGCCTGACGGCACGAAAGCCCATGGCTGGTGGCGGTTCGTCGAGATCGAGCCTCCGGTGCGGATCTCGCTCGACGACGGCTTCGCCGACGACGACGGCAACCCGGCGCCCGGGGAGCCCGTCCGCATGACGACGACGCTCGAGGAGCGCGACGGCCGCACCCGTATGACGCAACTCACCCAGTTCGCGAGCACGAAGCAGCTGGACGAGATGGTCGCCATGGGCATGGAGGAGGGCATGCGCGAGGCCGTCTCCCAGATCGACGACCTCCTCGCCGCCGACGTCACCCGCTGACGCATCCCATCCCCGCCGACATCCGACCCACCGTCGAGTACGCACAAATTGCACGCCCCGAGCACCGCGGGCGTGCAGTTTGTGCGTACTCGACGGGGGGCGGAGAGGGGCGAGCGACGGAACGCCCCGCGAGGTCAGGGGGCGTCGAGGAAGGCGAGGAGGTGCGGCAGCGTGCGGCGGAGCGGGCCCGGGTCGCCCGCGGCGGCGAGACGCTCGCCCAGGTAGTCGCCGTGGATGCCGGGGACGATGAGGAGGCGCGCGTCCGGCAGCAGGGACGCCAGCTCGACGAAGTGTTCCGCCCGCACCACGTCACGATCCGCGCCGACCACGAGCGTGGGCGCCGACACGGAGGCGAGCAGCTCGTCGGAGAAGTCCTGGAACCCGAGCATCAGCGCGCGGTCGAGGTCGAACATCCGCCGCGCATGATCGGGGTCGCGGCTGACCGCGAGGTCGGCCTCCCGATACGGCGCGGGCAGGTCGTCGAACGTCCCGGCAGCGAGCCCGTCCCAGAAGCCGTCCACCATCCCGGCTCGACGCACCGGGGCCGAGGCCGCGATCAGACGCCGCACCGCGGACGGATGCCGCGCCGCCAGCTGCAGAGCGACCTGACCTCCGTTGCTGAAGCCCAGCACATCCACCGGGCCCAGCCGGAGCTCGTCCAGCACGGCCGCGACGTCATCCGCCGAGCCTTCGAAGCTCGCCGGACGGTCACCCGAGGTCGTCCGGCCGTGCCCCTGCAGCTCGACCGCGAGCACCGACCGCGTCGGCGCGAGGAGCGGCAGCAGCATCCCCCAGTTCGACTCGATCGTGGAACCGCCGCCGTGGATCAGCAGCAGAGGGGGATGCGGCGAGTCCGGGTCGCCGTGCCATTCGCGATACAGGGGGATGCGTTCCACGCCCGCAGGCTAGCGGAGGGCCGTCGAGGTGTCGAGAGCAGCAAGCGGTGCGGAACCCATCACGGCGAGACAGGCAATGGAGCGTACGGCACCGCACGCCAAAGCTGGTTCGTCCCGCCAGTGCACGCGTAGGTCCCGATCGGCGTGCTGTCGGTCGATGACCCACCCCAGAGGTCGAGGCATTCGCCGCTGTATTGGCTCTGCAGGGTCCAAGCACCGGTCGCCGTGACTGTCGGCCCCCACCGGTAGCTCGAGTCGGCGCCGTCGCACGCCTGATCCAGCCCGACCTGCGCGCCCTTTCCGCGCCACCGCAGACACATGCCGGAATCAAGGTTCTGGATGACACCCCCGCCGGTACCCTCAACCTCGACATATCCCCACTTGGCGGCGTCCGTCGTCGAGTCATGCGTGAGGACGCCCCGTGCCCGCTGGTCGGCGTCTCCGGGCGGGGCCGCGGCGGTTCCCAGCACACCACCCGTCGTCATCGCGACCGACGCGAGGGAGATGGCCGTCGTGCGGAGGGCCTCGGGAACACTCCACGCCGCGTTCGGTGCCGTGCCGCACGAGTACAGGATCAGCGGCGCGCCATCGCCCGTCGCAGCTCCGCTCACGTTGAGGCAGGTTCCCGTCCACTGGTTGAGAATGGTCCCGTTCGCAGGCAGCCTCCAGATCTGGGTCGCCACGAGATCGCAGGGCGCAAGCGAGACCGTTCCGCCCGAGCTCTGCGCGCACAATTCGGGGGACGGTTCATCGACGGGGTTGTCGACGAACTGCGGGTACACACCGAGGAGGTACCCGCCGCCGTCCAGCGGGTGAAACATCCACTTCTGCTCTGCCGACCCGTCGCAGGTCCGGATCGAGAGCCCCGCGCCCGCGGTCCGCGCGCCACCCGTGACCGTGACGCACCGCTTCGAGCCTCAGCCGACGATGGCGTCAGCGGGATTGAGCGCGTCGGGGATCGAGCGCTTCGCGCGCGCCGTAGATGTCTTCTCCGCTTTCAGATGCGTGGAGCTGTCGCCGCACGAGAGAGCCAATCGGGCGTACCCGCCCTCGGTGGACAGACACCGTCGTGTTGCCCTGCTTTCCAGGTGTATCCGTTCGGAGAAGACTCCGACCATCCACTGCGCTGCACGATTGTCGCAGTAACCCATGTGCGTGTAAGAGTTCGAGCCCTCCGTCAGACACAGGCCGGAAGCGGAGTTCACCAACCAGCCCCATCCTTGGACGGTCTCACCCTTGTCTGGGACGAAGGTCCAGTCTGCATATCCCTGCGAATTGGGACTTCCAAAGGAGACGGCACGACGATACCCGGCGGTCGACGCATAGCTCGACAGCAGCTGACTACCCGATCCGACGGATTTCGGGAAAATCCGCGACTCCGCGGGCAGACTGGGCGTCTGCTGTGGCTTCCAGATCGCCACGACGGCGGCCACATCGTCGACATACGGTCCAGCGCCGTTGCCGGACATGGACCAGTAGTTCGCCGTGCCCAGCATCACGGTGGCGCACGCCCACTGACCGGTGTTGTGCCCGACGCCCAGCAGGTGTCCGATCTCGTGAAGGAAGATCTCCCGTTTGTACGTCTCGCTCTTGCCGCCGAGACGGGCCGTACTGATGGCCATCTGCCCACCGGACAGCCAGGACGGCGAGCCCACGCAACGCATCGACGCGCCGGCGAGTCCGGTGGGTGCCTCGGGGATGGAGCTATAGACGCGGACCGGGACGATGTGGCTCCCGGGCCGCGCGGACGACTCGGAGGGGACGACCTTCACGCCGACTCCAGTGCTCCCTGACCACTCATCCCACTCGGCAGCCGCCTTGATGAGGCTGGACTGAAACTCCTGGGGCACCGACTCAAGCACGATGCTGAACACCGCTGTGTCCGGAAGCGTCTCGCACCGGGAGACGCCGTTGGCGGGCAGCGCCTCCCACGCTGCCGCGGGGGTCTCGGCGACGGCGATCGGGACGAGCATCGCGAGTCCCGCGATTGTGGCCGACGCCATGGCGACCGCGCGTTTCAGCCGCGTCGGCGCAAACCCCAACACCCGATCTCGGTCCCTCATGCACATCCTCCTGGTCGGTAGACAGGACGTTACACGGAGAGGAGTACCGAATCCAAGCTTTATATGTGTATATAAGGTACGTTAGACGACCGTGTCCACCACGGCATCTCCCGCCTGGCCGTAGCGGGCGGCGCCGATCGTGACGTCCGCCGCGATCCGCTGACGCTTGCGCACGTCGGCGGTCGCCCGCACGGAGAACCGCAGCCGCACGGTCTCGCCCGCCTCCGCCACGACCGACGCGGCGTCCGGGTCGCTCCAGCCCGCGGGCGTCACCAGCCGCGCCACCACCTCGCGCGGCTCGTCGTAGGCGTTCACGACGACGACCTCGTAGTCGAGCTCCGCGCCCGGGGACACGCGCTGATAGAACGGTTCCACCAGCACCAGGTTGCCGTCGGCGGGCGGCAGCATCCCGTCGTCCGGCAGCAGCCCGTCGTGGATGGCGGCCAGCTCGTCGCCCTGCTCGGTCAGCAGCTGCAGGTAGTCCTTGTCCACCTCGCGACCCTGCCAATGCCCGGTGATCATGAGACCGGGGGCGACGCGACGGTAGAGCGCTGCGCTCTGGATGAAGTCGTCACGCCGGAACCGGTTGCGGTACTGGTAGTTGAGGATCTCGCGCTGGACCCCGAGCCGCCCCTCCGCGGTCTGCTGGTCGCCGGTGGCGAGCACCCGCACGCCGTCGACCTCGAACTCGAACGCGGCGGCGTAGAGCGTGTGGCCGGGCAGCTCGTGCGTGACGATCTCGTACTCCTGCCAGCGCACCGTCTCGCCGAGACCGAGCACCCGGTCGGCCGGGATGGGCTCGAACCACTGGCACGGAAGGTCGGTGCGCATCGGGTCGGCCATGATCGGCGCGACGTTCTCGGGCAGCCACACCTCGGTGCCCTCGACGTCGCGCAGCAGGTTCAGCCCCGCGATGTGGTCGTCGTGGTAGTGGGTGCCGAGCACGACCTCCACCGAGGTGACCCCGAAGTCGCGCTTGAGCGCCGGGATCGATGCCAGCCACGGCCGCCGTGCGGCGCGGTCGGTGCCGGCGGGCCAGCCGGTGGACATGTCGTAGCCGTAGTCGATGAACAGCGCGGCGCCGGAGTCGCTGAGCAGCACGTACACGCACGAGTTGGCGGTGCGGTTGAGCAGCAGGTGGTCGGTGAGCCGGACGAAGGGGCGCTCCAGCCAGTCGCGCAGATCCCACGGGTGGGTGCGCCGCGAGTCGACGTAGCCGCTCATCCGGGTGGCCAGCTGGTCGAGTGCGTCGACGGCCTCGGGCATGGGCTCGCCGTGCGACGGCAGCAGGATGGTCGGCTCCTCCTCCTGCAGCAGCAGGCACGAGAGCACGTTCATCGCCGGTCCCTCGTTCTCGGTGTACGACCACTGCGTGGCCGCGAGCGACCACACCTTGCCCGGCGCGTAGATGAGGTCGCCCGTGAAGGCGACCCGCGCATCCCCGCTGTCGACGAGGTAGGTGACCGACCCCATGGTGTGGCCGGGCGTCGGGACGGTCTTCACGTCGACGCCGCCGAATCGCGCGGTGCGGTACTCGGGCACGGTCCCGGCGATCGGCACGGGGTCGAGCAGGGAGAATCGGTCCTGGCGCAGGTTGTAGTCGTTGTACAGCGCGCGGGCCGACCACATCTCGTCGACGCGGGCGAAGAGGTCCTGCTCGACCGGGGGCACGAAGATCGGGATGCCGGCCTCGACCGCGCGCGGAAGGCCCTGCCCCTGGTCGCGATGGTGGTGCGTCATGAGCACCGCGTCGAGGGTCGCGAGCCCGAGTTCGCCGAGGTGGTCGAGCACGTCGCCCGAGCCGAAGTCGATCGCGATGGCGCCGGAACTCTCGGCGCCGGAACGCGCACCGCCGGCCGAACCGGCCGGCGGGATCACCACGTACACGTTGCACGTGTCCGTGAACCTGTGGACGCCCGGGGCGACCTCGGTGAACGCGCTCATACGGCGGATGGCTCCTTCTCGGCGGGTTCGCCCGCACGCCTCGCACGCGTCGCCCGGTAGGCGCTCCAGAGACCGGCGATCTCATCCAGGTCGGCGTCGGTCACCGTCTCGCGGCTGTTGTCGATGGACTCCACGTAGTACAGGGCCGGAACGCCGAGCTCGGGCTGGATGCGCGAGTAGGCGAGCCACTCGTCGCGGTTCGGCATCGGCCACTGGTCGGTGTCGATCGGGTGGCCGGGAAGGGCGGCCGCGGCGATGTCGTGGCGGTAGCGCAGCTGGTCGGCGACGGGCACCGGGTCGCCGTGGACCGAGTCCTCGAGCACGTCGTTGAGGCGCACCATGTCGGTGACCCCGGAGAACGAGGGATGCACGGTGTGCGTCACGACCAGCGCATCCGGCTTGGCCGCCTTGGCCGCTTCGTGGATGGTCGCGATGATCGCGTGCAGCGCGCTGATTCCCCACAGGTCGTCGCCGTGCGTGCGGAGGGTGACACCGGACGGCGCGCGCTGGGTGAAGTCGACCTTGAAGCCGTCGGCGTCGAGTCCGTCAGCCGACAGCATCCCCGTGACCTGCTCCCGCAGCGCGTCGAGGTAGGCCGGGTTCGACGGGTCGACGGCCACCGGGCGCCCGAACGCGTCGCGCACCGCCAGCTCCGGCGGCAGGCCGGCCGGGTCCCACGCCTTGAACCACAGCAGGACGCGCTGACCGGCGGCGTGCCGCGCGTCGATCCAGCCGCGGAGGTCCGGCCACTTCTCGGTGTCGACCGTGTTGGTGCCGTAGTCGGCCTGCCAGCGGTCGTCGATGACGACGGTGCCCGGGTGGATGTCGCGCTCGGCGAGCCGGTTCAGCCACCGGTCGTAGAGGTACTGGCGGGCGAGGTCGGGGGCGAAGGCGGCACCGGCCGGCAGCACGAAGCCATCCGCGTTGTCGGTGGCGAGCGCTTCGCCCTCGTGGCTCATCCGGACGGCGAGCGCGCACTGCGCCCCCCAGCCGCAGAAGATCGGCTCGTGCCACCACTCGGCGCCGGCACTCGGCTCCTCGGCCCAGCCGCGCTCGAGCAGGTCGTCGCGGTAGTCGCGGATGAGGCTCAGCGGTGCGCCGCCGGGCCGCAGCACGAACTCGGGGGACACCCATCCACCCGCCCGGACCCGCGTGTGGCCCTCGTAGGTGAGGCGGAACAAGAAGCCGCCGTCGATCGCGTCGTAGCGGAACGTCGTGAAGCCCAGCTGCGCGATCGGCGCGACCACCGAGACGCCGAGCCAGTCGCCGACGGGCATGTCGGTCGGTCCGTGCGGCGCGTCCGGTGCGATGGACGGCCGGCCGAGGCCGAACACCAGCGGGGGCGGCGAGAAGATGCCGTTCAGCCGGCCAGGCTCGGCGTCGCCGACGACGCCGAGCTGCGCCTGGGTGTTCGAGGCGCGGACGACCTGGATGGGCTCGGTCGGCGTCGGCACGAAGACCGACGGGAAGCGGATGCCCGAGCGGAACGTGCCGGCCGCCCCCGTCGGCAGGGCCGCCTGACCGCCGAAGATCGTCAGGTCGGTGATCCGGGCCTCGTCGTCCTCCGTCGTCACCTCGACGCGGGCGCGGACCTCGCTCGGCGTGCAGTGCAGGACGACGGCCTTGGTCGCCCACGCGCTGGAATCGGTGAGCACGGTGACGCGCACCGTGCCGTCCTCCTGCTCCTCAACGGTGACCGCGGTCGGCCCGGACGACTCGTCCGGGAGGCCGACGCGGTCGACGCTCGCGAGGAGCGACAGATCGCTCCAGAGCTCCCCGTTCGGGCCGGCGATGGTCGCGCGCGGCCGGGTGAGCGCGACGCCGAGCGTGTAGGCGGGCGCGACGAGGACGACCTCGGTCGCGCTGCGGGTGACGGTGATGTCCTGGATGGTCTGCATGGTCCTCGGTGGGGGAAGAGGGGTCAGAGAGCGGCGAGGGCGGGCACGGAGTCGGCGGTGAGCTGGCCGCCGGCACCCGCGAGACGGATGCGGAACCCGGGTTCGGGGGCGAACGAGACGGTGAGGGTGGCGCGCTCGTGGCCGAGCACCCACTCGAGGTCGAGCGAACCGTCCGCCTCCACACGGTAGCGGAACTCGCCCTGGAAAGCCGGATGCGTCGAGCGCAGGCGGACGAGCGCGAGTTGCGCGCGCGTCACCTCGCTCGCGAGCGCGACCTCCAGCTCGTCGGGCGTGTACACGTGACGGTTGACGTCGCGGCCCTGGCCGGTCCGCTGGAAGAGCGCGACGTCATCCAGACCGCCGAGCAGCCCGACGTAGTACATCTGCGGTCTGCCAGGGAGCCAGAGCTGCACCGCCCGGGCGAGCAGGTAGCTGCGCGCGTCGGCGCCGAGCGCGGAGAAGAAGGTCGCGTTGATCTGGTGCGGAAGGCTCATCCACGCGGGGATGACGGAGGCGACGGTCGAGTGGCCGCCGGTCGCGACGGCGGCGCGCTCGAAGATGGCGGCCATCTCGCCCTGGTCGATGAGCCCGGGCCGATCGCCGGAGGGTCCGGCGTCGATGATGCCGATGCCGTCGTGGGTGTCGAGCACGGTGATCGCGTTCTGCGGGCGGATGCGCATCCACTCGACGAGGCGATCGGAGGTGCCCGTGCCCAGGCTGTGGAGCAGCAGCGGTGCGAGCGCGAAGTCGTAGACGTAATCGACGAGCGGCGCGATGGCGAGCTGCTGCGTGTAGTGGGCGTGCACCTCCACGAGCACGCGGAGCCCCTCGTCGCGGGCCATCGCGACGATCTCGCGGACGAACTCCAGCGTCTCCGGGGTCATGAAGCTGTCGGTGCCGGGCGTCTTGACCGCGTAGCCGACCGCGTCGAGACGGACCGTGGTGACGCCGCCCGACCGCAGGGTCGCGAGGATGCGGCGCAGGTACGCGCGGGCCCGGTCGTTGGCGACATCGAGGTCGACCTGGGTCGGCATGAAGGTGGTCCACACCAGCCGGCGGCGGCCGTCGGCCATCCGGTAGGCCGTGAACGGCAGGCCGGGCCGCGGGCGGTAGAACGCCGTGATGCCGTCCTCGGTCGCGCCGTCGGGGAAGACCGCGTCGAAGGTGAGGAACATCCCGTCGTGGGCGGACTGCTCGCCGTTCGCCAGCCAGTCCACGAACTCGGCGGAGTCGCTCGACACGTGGTTGACGATCAGGTCGGCGGTCACCTCGCGCTCCGCAGCGAGGGCACGGACGTCGTCCCAGGTGCCCAGACGCGCGTCGACCGTGCCGTGGTCGATGGGGTCGAAGCCCGCGTCGGCGCCGTCGAAGGGCACGAAGAACGGCAGGATGTGCACCCCGGCGAAGTCGCGCAGCGGGCCCTCGAGCAGGGCCCGAAGGCGCGGCAGGTCGCCGCCGAGGCGGTCCGCGTAGGCGAGCAGGTCGACGCCGGTCATGCGCGGGCTCCGTCCGCCGGGGTCCCGTTCGCCGGGGTCCCGTCCGCCTGGCTCGCCGCGGCGGAGGTACCGCCGGACCCGGGAGGCGCCGGCCGGTTCGCGCTGGCGTCCGGCGTTCCCGGGTCCGACGGGGTCAGGGCCTCCCGCAGGCCGGCGACGCCGCCGGCCGGGGAGGTGAGCACGGGGAGGTCGACGCCGGCCGATTCGGCGGCCGGGGCCATGGAGGCCTGGGCGAGGACGAGGACGGAGGCCGTTCCGCTCTCCGCGAGCCGGCGCACCTCGTCGGCGATGAGCCGGTCGTGGGTCGCCTGGTCGCCGGCGGCCCGTGCGGCCGCAGCGCCCTCGACGACCGTCGCGGTGACGTCGACCGCGACGCCGCGCGCCGCCGCCTCCCGCTCGATCAGCCGGGTGGTCGGCCCGAGCGTCGCGGTGTTCGTCGCGAGCACCGCGATCCCCCCAGCCGCCAGCTCCTGAGTTTTTCCGCCCTCGGACGGCGTGTCAGGCCGAAAAACTCCGGAGCTGTTGGCGTGGGCGGCGAGACGGACGGACTCGGCGGCCATGGCGGCGTCGACGCGGATGACGGGGATGCGGAGCGCAGCAGCCGCCTCCTCCGCGGCCTCGCCGACCGACGAGCAGGTCACGAGCACCGCGTCCGCGCCCGAGTCCGCGAGGTGACGCAGGTGCCTGGCGACGCGCTCGCGCACCGCGGGCGTGACGCCCTCGGCGATGGCCGTCTCGAGCATCCACGCGTCGACGACGTGCTCACGGGAGGCACCGGGAACGGCATCGGCGACGAGCGCGTCGAACGTCGGCGCGAGCGCCGGGACGGTGTGCAGCAGCCCCGCGATCATCACGCCTCCCGCCACGGCCGGGCCTCGCGGTCGACGACCTCGATGAGCGCTTCGAGACGCGGGACCGACAGCTCGCGCAGAGCCGACGGCACGTCATCGCGGCCGACGACGTCGCTCCACAGGGCACGTCCGGCGAGGAAGCCGCTCGCACCGGCCTGGCACGCCGCCTCGACCGCGGGCAGGAACGCCGGCCGGTCGACACCCTGCGAGAGCACGACCCACGGCCCGGTGATGGAGGCGTTGAGCTTCTCGCTCGCGTCGCGCTGCGCTGCTTCATCACCGGTGCCCGACATCGGCACCTGCACCTTGTAGAGGCTCTGGCCGAGCGGCGACAGCTCCTCCGCGGCCTCGCGAATGGCGACATCCAGATCCCAGTTGCCGGCGTCGAGCTCCTCGGGGGTGGCCCGGACGACCGGCTCCAGCACGGAGAGCACGCCGCGCGTACGGCACTCGGCGACGAACCGCTCGACCAGTCGGACGCGCTGCTCGCGCTTGGCGTCGCGCCGCCAGATCACGAGCAGCTTCAGCGCCGATACGCCGGCCAGATCGGTCTGGTCGAGGACGACCTCGTCGAGTGCGGTCTCCTCGACCGGGCCGCCGTCCTCCTGCGTGAGGGCGTCGGCGGCGAGGATGAGGCCCGTCTCAGCGGGGAGCGCGTCGCGCACGGCCTCGAATCCGTAGTGCCGGTCGATCAGGAAGCCGGACGCGAGCGGGCCGAGCGCCTCGGCGACGTCGAGCTTGAACCGGATGAGCACGTCGTCCGCCGGGCGTCCGGCACCCGCCAGGTCGAACATGTGGCGGAGGCTCTCGCGCTGATCCATCGCGACCATCGCGAGGCCGCCACTGGGACGGGCGATGGCGTCGAGGTCGAGCGCCGGGCGGGAGGTGGTGTCGGTCATGCGTGTTCCTTGTCGTGGAGCGTGGCCGCGCGCACGAAGGCGTCCAGCAGTGCCGGATCGCCCGCGGACGCGGCGCTGTCGGCGCTGCGCAGGGGCAGCGAGGTCGTGACGCCGGTGACGCGGTGGGCGGCCAGCATCGCGGCGCCGGTGGCGACCGGCTCCGCAGCGTCCACGCGACGCAACGCGCCGGGGACGAAACGCTGCTTGAGCCGCCACCAGGCACCGTTGGCCGCACCCGGACCGCCGAGCACGGCGAGGTCGGCGGAACGCGGGCCAGCGAGGTCGGTCTGGGCCGCATCCATCCACGCCAGCTGCAGCGCGAGTCCGGCGAGCACCGCGGTCAGCGTCGCGGCGGGGTCGGCCAGCCCGGTGGATGCGGTGCGCGCGTCGCCCGCGGAGGCGAGCTCGACGAGGCGCAGCGTCGCGGCGGGGTCCGGCGCGGGCGACTGACGCCCGCGGAGGTACGGGAGCAGGACGGCCTCGACCGGGCCGCCCGCGAGCCCGAGCGCCTGCTCCTGCACATCGTGGCGATCGGCCCCGGGCAGCAGCTCGGCGAACGCCCATTCCACCAGCGCACCGGCGGTGGGATTGCCCGCCAGCAGCGTCTCGTGGGCACCGTCCACGGTGCGCGCGAGGCTCATCCCGTGGCGGCGCGCGCCCTGCCGGGAGACGTCGTCGGCGACCCGCAGCAGCGCCTCGGCGGTGCCGACCGAGTCGGCAGCCTGGCCCGGTTCGCGGACTCCCGCGGCCCAGGCGCCGACGGCGTGGTCGTGGCCGGCGACGACCACGGGCAGCCCGGCTGGCAGGCCAAGCGCGGCGGCCGCCGAGACGGTCAGGGTCCCGGCGATACCGCCCGGCTCGACGACGCGCGGGAAGCGCTCGGGGGTCACGCCGGCGAGCGCGAGCAGCTCCGGGTCGAAGGATGCGGCGAGCGCTCCCCCGCGCTCGGGCAGGCGATACGCCATGGTGCGGGCGGCGAGTGTGTGGTCCGTGGCCGCCTCTCCGGTGAGCGCCTCGACGATCAGCCCGTCGGCGCCGCGCCAGCGCGCGTCGGCGAGCCGCGCATCCCCGTCTGCCGCGAGCCGCAGCCAATGCGTCAGCGGCGACTTGGACGGGGCGGGCACGCCGGTCGCCGCGTACAGCGCTTCGGCGCCGGCGGCCGCGACCAGGCGGTCGGCGGTCGCCGTGTCTCCGTCGGCCCAGCGCAGGAGGTCGCCCTGGGGGCGTCCGTCCGGGGCGACGAGGCAGCCGGTCTCGCCCATCGAGGCCACGCCGAGCGCGGCGATCGGGTACGGGCTGTCGGCGGCGATCTCCCGGATCGCCCCCAGCACGACCGCCTGGAGCCCCGCGCCGCTTCCGGGCGTCGGGACGGTCAGCGTCCGCTCTTCGCGCACGGAATCGCCCAGCAGCGCCAGGACCACCTTGGTGTTGGTGGTGCCGACGTCCACGCCGAGGGCGGCGAGAGAGGCGGAGGTCACGTGCTCCATTCTGTTCACTTCTGAACATTCACGTCAAGATTTGTGCGTTTGTTGACAAGCGTTCGGGGCAGCCGCTTGGATGGACGGGTGCGTTACACCGATGCCCCCGCCCGCCGCGAGGAGCTGCTCCGACGGCTCTCCGCCGAGGGCTACGTGTCGTCGTCGCGCGTCGCGGAGGAGCTCGGCGTCTCCGAGATGACCATCCGCCGCGACCTCCGGCAACTCGAAGGGGAGGGGCTCGCCCGGCGGGTGATCGGCGGCGCCAGCCTCCCGAACCTCGGCCACGGGCGTCCCTTCGACGAGCGCGCCGTCACCGGCAGCGGCGAGAAGCACGCCATCGCCGAGGCCTGCCTCGACCTTCTCGACGGCGCCGTCACGGTCGCCCTCGACGCCGGCACCTCCGTCGCACCCCTGACCGGGATGCTGCGGCCCGGCACCACGATCGTGAGCCACTCGGCGCCGGTCATCCAGGCCGCCATCGAGCGTGCCGACGTCGAGCTCGTCGCCGTCGGCGGCGTGTACCAGAGCGAGACCCGCTCCTTCGCCGGCGCCACCGCACGCCGGACCATCGCCGACTACTCCGTCGACATCGCCGTCCTCTCGGCGACGGCGGTCGACACCACCGGCATCCTCTGCGCCAACGCACTCGACGCCGAACTCAAGCAAGAGCTCGCCCGCGCGGCCCGCACCACCATCCTGCTGG
The DNA here is from genome assembly GCF_004362795.1 of Leifsonia sp. 115AMFTsu3.1. NCBI lineage: Bacteria > Bacillati > Actinomycetota > Actinomycetes > Micrococcales > Microbacteriaceae > Leifsonia > Leifsonia sp. 115AMFTsu3.1. Next base: position 38,333 of record NZ_SNYB01000002.1, on the reverse strand, counting down.
TCGACCACTCCAAGCTCGGAGCGCGCGCCCCGATCCGCGTCGGCGGCCTGGACCTGGTGGATGTGATCCTCACGGACCCGGGCGCCGACCCCGACGACCTGCAGGCGCTGCGCGACGCCGGTGCGACCGTCGTCGTCGCCGGCGAGCACGTCGCGCCGGGCTCTCTGACCTCCCGCGCGACCGACGCCACCACCGACGCACCGGGGGTCGGTGTCTCGTGATGCGGCTCGGCGCTGTCGCCGACGACGTCACCGGAGCCTGCGACCTGGCGGGACGCGTCGCCGAAGCCGGGCTCCCGGCGAGCGTGCTGCTCGGCACCCCGGTTTCGGACGTATCGCCGGATGATGTGTTCGCCCCGGCCGGTTCGTCGTGCGCGGTCGTCGCCCTGAAGGTACGGACCGCGCCCGTTGCGCACGCGGTCGCCGCCTCGTCGGAGGCCGCCCGTTTCCTCGTCGGCGCGGGCGCGACGCTGCTGTACCAGAAGTACTGCTCGACCTTCGATTCGACGCCGGAGGGCAACATCGGGCCGATCGCGGACGCGCTCGCGGCCGTCGCTGCGGAAGGCGCCACAGCCGATGCGCCGACCGCCGTCACCATCGGGACTCCCGCGACCCCGGAGGCCGCGCGCACCCAGTACCAGGGCGTGCTCTTCGCCGGCGGGGTGCCGCTGGCCGAGTCCCCGATGCGCGACCACCCGCTGACGCCCATGCGCGACTCGAACGTCGTCCGCCTGCTCGCCCCGCAGACCTCCGCGCCCGTCTCCCTGGTGCGCTGGCTGGACGTGCAGCGCGGGGCCGACGCGGTCGTCGACCGCATCGGCGACGGACACACCCTCGTGGACGCCCTCACCGACGACGACCTCGACACCGTCGCGGCGGCCGTCCTCCGCGTGGCCGCCGAACGTCCCGTCGTCGCGGGCGGCGGCGCAGGGGTGGGGACCGCGCTGGCGCGCGTCGCGGTCCGCGAGTTCGGCGCCACGGGACCCGCCGCCTCCCTCCCGGCCGTCCCCGTGACCGGCCGTCTCATCCTCGCCGGAAGCGCTTCCGCCGCCACCCGCGGTCAGATCGCTGCTTTCACCGGCGAACGCCACGAACTCGACCCGCTCGACCTCGCTCGCGACCCCGGCACCCTCGACCGCCTCCGCGATGGCCTCGCCGCCCGCACCGACCGGCTGGCGCCCGTCCTGGTGCACGCGTCGCCGGATGTGACGACCGCACAGCGCGAACTGGGCGCCGAGCGGGCCGCGGCACTTCTGGAGGACGCCCTCTCCGAACTCGCGGCCTGGGCCGTCGACGAGCTGGAGGTCAGTCATCTGCTCGTCGCGGGAGGCGAGACCTCCGGCGCCGTGACCACCCGCCTGGGCATCGAGCGCCTGCGGATCGGCGTGCAGGCCGCCCCCGGCGTGCCGTGGGCGGTCGCCCGCACAGGCTCCGGCCGGACCGTCGCCGTCCTGCTCAAGTCGGGCAACTTCGGCCTCCCGACGCTGTTCACCGACGCGTGGGAGATGGAGCCATGACGCGCTCCGACGACACTGCCCTGCGGGAGCGGGATGTGCGCGAGGCGGAGGCCCGCGCGGCGGTCGTCCGCGCCTGCCGCCACCTCTCGGCGGCCGGCCTGTCGCCCGGAAGCTCGGGCAACGTGAGCGTGCGCGTCGGCTCCCGCATCATCGCGACGCCGACCGGCTCCTCTCTGCGCTCCGTGACCGAGGAGCAGCTGGCCGCGACTCCCGCTGACCAGGAGGGCACACCGCGACCCACCAAGGAGCTGCCGCTGCACGCCGCGATGTACGCCGCGCATCCCGACGCCACCGCTGTGGTCCACCTCCACTCGCCGTACGCGACGGCGGTCGCCTGCCTCCCGGCGACGGAGGGCGGGTTCGCCCAGCTGCCTCCACTGACGCCGTATCGCGTGATGCGGCTGGGCGATGTGCCGCTCGTCCCGTATGCGCGTCCGGGCAGTGCCGAGCTCGCCGCGGGCGTGGCGGCGGCCGCGCCCGGGCATCCTGCTCTGCTGCTCGCCAACCACGGCCCCGTGGTCGCGGCCGGCACCCTCGACGGGGCCATCGACCTGGTCGAGGAGCTCGAGACGGCCGCCCAGCTGACGCTTCTGCTGAAGCAGGCCCCGGCCGTCCCGCTCGACGCGGCGGCGATCGCCGCGCTCACCCCGCCGGGCCGCTGAACCGCCGTCCCGCCGTTCCGCCCAACGCACCTCACCCACATCCCACACCCGCTCGATCCCCCTCAGGAGCACTCGTGTCCAGCGTCCGCGCTGCTCGTCCGTCCGCCTCCCGTCCGCCGTCGCGCACACCGCGCGGCGCCCGCATCCCCGCGGCCAGGCCCACCGAACGGCACCTGTCGTCGGTGCCGCGGTTCCTGCTGTGGCAGGCCGCGCGACAGCCCGCCAGCCTCGGTGCCGGCATGCTGTTCGGCGTCGTCTGGATGCTGTGCCAGGCCGTCTGGCCCTACCTGCTCGGCCGCGCGGTCGACGAGGGCGTCTCCGGGGACTCCGGCCGCCTGTGGACCTGGTGCGGCGCCCTGCTGATCGTCGCCGTCGTCCAGGCGATCACCGGGATGCTGCGCCACCGGATGGCCATCTCCAACTGGCTGCGCTCGTCGCTCGGCGTGGCCCGGCTGATCGGCTACCACTCCGCGGAGACCGGTCCGGCGATCACCGCGACGACCTCGTCGGGCGAGATCGTCGCGACCGTGAGCACCGACTCCCTGCGCCTGGGTGCGATGTACGAGGTGACCGCCCGGCTCGGCGGCGGTGTGGTCGCGTTCGTCGTGGTGTCGATCATCATGCTGTCCGCCAGTGTTCCGCTCGGGCTCGCCGTCGTCATCGGCGTCCCGGCCGTGGCCGCCGTGCTCGCCCTGCTGCTGCGGCCGCTTCGCGCACGGCAGGCCGTGTGGCGCGAGGAGTCCGGCGGCCTCACCACCCTCGGCGCCGACACGGTCGTCGGCCTGCGCGTGCTGCGCGGCATCGGCGGCGAGCAGGAGTTCGTCGAGCGGTATGCCGACCAGTCGCAGCGGGTCCGTGCCGCCGGGGTCGGCGTGGCCAAGACGCAGAGCTGGCTCGACGGACTGCAGGTGCTCCTGCCCGGCGTCTTCCTGGTCTTCATCGTCTGGTTCGGCGCCCACCTCGCGGTCGACGGCACCATCACGCCCGGCCAGCTGACCGCGTTCTACGGCTACGCGACCTTCCTCGTGCTCCCGCTGCGCACCGCGGTCGAGGCCGCGCAGACCTTCACCGCCGGGGTCGTGTCCGCCCGTCGCGTGCTCTCCGTGCTCCGCACGCGGCCCGCCGCGCAGGACGCCGACGAGACCGCGGAGGCGCCGGCGTGGGGATCGGCGATCGAAGACCTCGCCTCCGGCGTCGTCATCCCGCCCGGCCGGTTCACTGCGATCGTGGATGCGGACCCCGACGAGGCCGCCGCCATCGCGACCCGCATCGGCCGCTTCGACGACGCCGTGCACCGCGAGGCGCCGGTGCTGTGGGGCGGCGTCGACCACACCCGCGTCCCCGTCCGCGACGTGCGCCGGCGCATCGTCGTGAACGACGCGAACCCGCACCTGTTCGGCGGCCGGTTGCTGGACGGCCTCGACACGCTGCCCGTGCGCGACGAGGAGGCCGGCCGCTGGCGCGAGGACGACACCTCCACCGGGCGGATGCGCCGGGTCTCCGCCGCGCTCGACGCGGCGGCAGCGACCGAGACCGTCGACGCGCTCCCCGAGGGCGTGCACGAGCGCGTCGCCGAGCGCGGCCGCACCTTCTCCGGCGGCCAGCGGCAACGCCTCAGCCTCGCCCGAGCGCTGCTCACCGACGCCGAGGTGCTCGTGCTCATCGAGCCGACGAGCGCGGTGGATGCGCACACCGAGTCGCAGATCGCCGAACGGCTCCGGGAGGCCCGCGACGGCCGCACCACCGTCGTCGTCACCGCCAGCCCGCTGCTCCTCGACCGGATGGACACCATCGCCGTGGTGCGGAAGGGCCGGGTCGTCGGCACCGGAACGCACCAGCAGCTGCTGCGCCAGGAGGACGACCTCGGCGACCTCTACCGCGAGATCGTCTCGCGCACGATCTCGGCCGCCGAGCCGGCCGAAGGCGAAGACCTCGACGCCGCCTGGACCGGCTCGATCGACGCGCTCTGGACGGCGACGCATCCCGTGACGGCGCAGCGCCCGGAGAGCGGACGCACGACGAAGAAGCCGAAGAAGAAGGACAAGCGCACGAAGAAGGGAACGGGCGATGCTGCTGCCGATCGCTAGCACCAGGACGGTCCGGGAGACCGGCGCGCGTCTCATCCGCCAGCATCGCGGCGGCCTCTCCGTCGTGCTGGTCCTGCACACCCTCGCCGCGGTCGCCGGTCTCGCCGGACCGGCCCTCATCGGCGTCATCATCGACGGCGTCACCGGCCACACTCTCGTCACGAGCGGGATCGACACGATCGCGCTCATCCTGCTCGTCGCCATCGTCTGCCAGGCCGTGCTGATCCGGTTCGCCCAGCGGCAGTCGATGGTTCTGGGCGAGGGCGTCTTCGCGCAGCTGCGGGAGGAGTTCCTCGCGACCGTCGCACGGCTCCCGCTCTCCACCGTCGAGGCGGCGGGGACGGGCGACCTGCTCGCGCGCACCACCAACGACATCCAGTCGGTCGCCCAGACCGTGCGGTTCGGCGTCCCGCGCATCCTGGTCGCCAGCGTCACGGCCGTGCTGACGGTCATCGCGGCGTTCCTGGTGAACCCGGCCGTCGCTGTCGCCATGTTCGCCGGCGTGCCCATCCTCGTGATCGCAGCGCGCTGGTACCTCCGGCGCTCCGGCCCCGGCTACCAGCGCCAGCTCGCCTCCTACGCGACCCTCGGCGGAACGATCAGCGAGACCGTGGACGGCGTGCGGACCATCGAGGCGCTCAGCCTCGCCCCCGCGCAGCGCGCCAAGATCGATGCCGCGCTCCGCGAGCGCCGCGAGTCGGAGTGGTACACGCTCTGGCTGCGCTCCTGGTTCTTCCCGAGCACCGACATCGCGTTCCTGCTCCCGGTGATCGTCGTCATCGCGTGGGGCGCGTTCCTCGTGGGCAGCGGCGCCGCGACGATCGGCGCCGTCACCGCGGTCGCCCTCTACGCGATGCAGCTGGTGTCGCCGGTCGACGAGCTGATCAGCTGGCTGGACGAGATCCAGGTCGGCACCACCGCCCTGTCGCGCATCATCGGCGTCGCCGACGTGCCGGAGGACCGCCACGCGACCGGCGAGCAGCCGGTCGACGAGCACGTGCTGGCCGAAGACGTGCGCTTCTCCTACCGCGAAGGCACCGAGGTGCTGCACGGCGTCACCCTCGACCTGGCCGTCGGCGAGCGCCTCGCGATCGTCGGACCGTCCGGGTCGGGCAAGTCGACGCTCGGCCGCCTGATGGCCGGTATCACCGAGCCGACCAGCGGACGCATCACCGTCGGCGGTGTCCGGCTCGTCGACCTCCCGCTCGACGACCTCCGCAGCCACGTCGCCCTCGTCACGCAGGAGCACCACGTCTTCGTCGGCACCATCGCCGAGAACCTGTCGCTCGCGAAACCGGGCGCCGGCCGCGACGAGCTCGCCCGGGCGCTCCGGGTGGTGGATGCGCTGCGCTGGGTCGCCGCGATGCCGAAGGGACTCGACACGGTCGTCGGCTCCGGCGGCGTCGTCCTCACCCCGGCGCAGGCGCAGCAGCTCGCCCTCGCCCGGCTGGTGCTCCTCGACCCGCACACGCTCATCCTCGACGAGGCGACCTCGCTGCTCGACCCCACCGCAGCCCGCGACCTGGAACGCGCGATGAACCGCGTATTGGAGAGCCGGACCGTCGTCGCGATCGCGCACCGCCTCCACACCGCGCACGACGCCGACCGTATCGCCGTGGTGCGCGACGGCGCCGTGGAAGAGCTGGGCAGCCACGAAGAACTGGTGGCCGCGGGCGGTGCGTACGCGGAACTCTGGGCGTCGTGGCACGGAGGCGGTCGGTGAGCGCCGCGGGAGGGCCGGGCGCCCTCGCGTGGCGCGGCGTCGTCGAAGGGTTCTACGGCGAACCCTGGTCGCACGCCGACCGGCTCGCCTGGTTCGAGCGCGGCGGCGCGATCGGGCTCGACCGCTACCTGTACGCCCCCAAGGACGACCCGTGGCACCGCGAGGAGTGGCGCGAGCCCTATCCCGCCGACCGGCTCGCCGACCTCGCCGAGCTGAACCGGGCCGCCGCCGAGCGCGGCGTGCTCTTCGTCTACGCGATCTCGCCGGGCCTCTCGATGCGCTTCGACGATGACGCGGAGCACGACGCGCTCGCGGCGAAGTGCCGGCAGCTCCTCGACGCGGGCATCCGCTCGTTCGCCCTCCTCTTCGACGATGTGCCGATGGACGAACCGGAGGCCCTCGGCCGCGCCCATGGAGAGGTCGCCGCCCGGTTCGAGCGCGGCTTCCTCCGCCCGGCGGGCATCGACGAACCCGTGCTGCTCTGCCCGACCGACTACGCCGGCGTCGAGCGGACGCCGTACCGCGTCGGGCTGGCCGAGACGCTCCCGGCCGACGCCCGCCTGCTGTGGACGGGCGCGGACGTCGTGGTCGGCGCGGTGACCGCCGACGACATCGTCCGAGCCGTCGAGAGCTTCGGCCGCGACCTGGTGCTCTGGGACAACTTCCCCGTCAACGACTTCGACCGCTCGCGCGTCTTCCTCGGTCCGCTGACCGGGCGGAAGGCAGCGCCGGGACTGGTCGGCATCGTCGCCAATCCGATGGTCGAGGCAGCGCCCTCCCGGCTCGCGCTGGAGACGGTCGCCGAGTGGGCAGCCGACCCGGCCGGGTACGACGCGGCAGCGGCGGCCGACCGCGCCTATGCGGCCGTCATCGGCGACGACCCGGGGCTCCACGCCCTGGTGGCCGCGTGCAGCGCCTGGCCGCCCGGAGCCCCGCGCTGGCCGGACCTCGACGCCGCCGTCGACGCCGAGCGATGGGATGCGGCGGGCGCTCTGCTCTCCGAGCTCGCGGACACCCACGCGGCGACCTCCGTGCCGGCTGACCTCGCCGACCAGCTGGAGCCGTGGATCGTCGCGGCGCGGGCCGCCGGTACCGCGGGAGCGCTCGCGTGCCGAGTCCTGGCCGCCCCCGACATCCACGCGGCCGGCGACGCCTCGGCGCTCCTCGACGCGCGACGTGAGCTGGAGTCCGAGTACGCCGACGTCGCGCGCGGCGCCGTCCTCGCGCTCGTCGACGCGGCCCTCGAACGCCTCGGAGTCGCAGCGCACCGCACCCACGGCGACGGCTCGCTCGTCGCCGTGCTTAGCGGCCCCAACCCGACGCCGGGCGACCGCGAGCTCGTCGAGTTCCTCGGCCGCTCCGGGATGCGCGCGCACCTGGGCGACGACCCGAACGCCGACCTCGTCATCGTCACGCGCGCCGCGCCCGAGGAAGTCGCGCGGGCCGCCGCATCCCGTCCCGTGCCGCTGCTGGCGTGGGGGCACCTCGTCCCGCTGGGGCTGGCCTCGGCCGCGGCCGTCCCGCTGTCGCTGGACCGCATCCACATCTCCGCCGCCGAGCACCCGGCCGCCGCGGGTCTCGACGGCGAGGTGGTCGTCTACCGCGGACGCTCGAAGCTCACCGTCGCGGACCCTCCACCAGACGCGGACGTGGTCGCACGCGACCCCGAGTCCGGCCGCGTGGTGATCGGCATCACCCCGGCGGGGTCTCCCCTTGCCGACGGCACGCCCGCTCCCGCCGCGCGCGCCACGTTCTTCCTCGCGGCCGACGGCTTCGCGCCGTGGCTGGTGACCCCCGAGGCTCGCGACCTCCTGCTCGCCACCCTCCGCGCCCTCCTCCCCTGATCCCCCGCAGATTCGTGCCGAATGTGCGGAATGGCGAGTCGATAACGCACATTCGGCACGAATCTCGCGCCTCCGACCGCGGAACGCACTCTCACGAGAGCGGCCTAGAGTAATGCGTGTATGGCTGAGCATCCTCCCGCATCCCTCTCCGACCAGCCCGAGCCCGTCGTCGTCACCCTCGACCCCGGTCCCGGCGCGCCCCGGTTCGCCCGCGACGACATCGTGCAGCGCAAGGGCCTCTTCACGCTGGTCTCCGGCCCCTTCACGCCGCGGGAGTCGATGATCGAAGACCTCCTCGCCGTGCGCGACGCGCTCGATGCGGCCGGTCTCGAGTACCTGCTCGTGCGCGACGACGACAACCGCCTGATCGTGGCGCTCGACCGCCGGCGCCGCAAGGAGGTCTCGGCGGTCCTCGCCGAAGCGTTCGCCGACGAGCCCTTCTACTCGCGCAGCATCGACCCCGAGAAGGACGAGCACGGCGACGACCTGCTCATCGCCGACGGCCGCCTTTCGCGCCGCAAGGCCGACATCCTGCGCCTGTACCGTCCGCGGCTCGAGCCCATCGGACGGCTGCGATATGGCGCCGACACCGCGTTCCAGCTCGAGTTCTGGCGGTTCGGCGACGACGAGATCACCGCACCGCGCGAGAACGCCCTCATGCGGCCGCGCCTTCCCCGCAGCGAAGCGGTCGAGGCCGAGGTGGAGCTGTACGGACGACGCTGGCGCACCCTCCAGCACATGTTCGACCCGCTGGCGAGCGACATCGCCTTCGACGTCGACATCGTGTTCTCGTGGGTCGACGGCTCCAGTGCGGAGTACCAGCGGCAGCGGGCCGCGCGGATGGCGGCGTACGTGGTCGGGGAGGGCGACGACAACGAGGCCCGCTTCCGGCAGATCGACGAGCTCAAGTACGCGCTCCGCAGCGTCCACATGTTCGCGCCGTGGATCCGGAACATCTACATCGCGACCGACTCCCCGGTGCCGCCGTGGCTCGATCCGGAGCATCCGCGCATCCACATCATGCGGAGCGAGGACTTCTTCGCGGACACCTCCACACTGCCCACGCACAACTCGCACGCCGTCGAGAGCCAGCTGCACCACATCCCGGGCCTGTCGGAGCACTTCCTCTACAGCAACGACGACATGTTCATCGGCCGTCCGCTGTCGCCCGACGTGTTCTTCTCGCCCGGCGGGATCACCAAGTTCGTCGAGGCCGGGACGCGCATCGGACTGGGCGAGACCGACCCGGCGCGCAGCGGATTCGAGAATGCGGCCCGCGTGAACCGCCGCCTGCTCTGGGAGCGATTCGGCGCCGTCACGACCCGCCATCTCGAACACTGTGCGGCCCCGCTGCGCATCAGCGTGCTGCGGGAGATGGAGCGCGAGTTCGCGGAGGACTTCCGGCGCACCGCCGCGAGCCCGTTCCGCTCGGCGACCGACATCTCCGTCACGAACTCGCTCTACCACTACTACGCGCTGATGACCGGGCGCGCGGTGACGCAGACGCAGGCGAAGGTGCTCTACATCGAGACGACGCTGCGGCAGGCGCCCGACATGATGCGTCGCCTCCTGAAGCGGCGCGATCAGGACATGTTCTGCCTCAACGACGGCTCGAAGCCCGAGATCAGCCCCGAGGAGCGGACGCGGATCGTGACCGACTTCCTCGAGCGCTACTTCCCGTTCGCGGCTCCCTGGGAGCGTCCCGGCACCTGAGGCGCGCTCCCGCCGCCGCCCGGGGTGGCTACGATTTGCGCCAAATCTCGGTTATGGCGCGTCCATAACGACGATTTGCGCCAAATCTCCGCATGGTCGTGCTGACGGCGATTTGCGCCAAATCTCGGTTGTGGCGCGTCCATGACGACGATTTGGCGCAAATCTCGGACCGGACGGGGCGGGGCGAGGCGAGGGTCAGGCGAGGACGCGGATGGGCTCGGTCGGGGTCTCGCGACGCGGCGCCGGAGGGATGCGGATGCCATCCTCGGCCAGGCGACGCGCCGACTCCTCCGCGTCCACGTAGTCGAGCGTCGGGTAGTGCCCGAGCGGCACCACCGAGTGGAGCACGGTGTTCGGGTACACGTGCACCAGGTTGAAGGCGAGCGCCCCATCCCGGCCGCGCGTGCCTCCCACCGGCACGTTGAGGTCTTGCGTGTAGCAGCTCGCCGACGACACGGACACGGGGATGCCCGCGAAGGTCGCCGTCGACGAGTAGTGGAGGTGCCCCGCGAGGATGCTGCGCACGTCGCTGCCCTCCAGCACCTCGCGCAGCTGCGACTGGTCGCGCAGCTCCACGGAGACGGCGAGGTCGAGCACGCTCGGGATGGGCGGGTGATGCATCGCGAGGATGGTGCCCTCCGGCGCCGGCATCGCCAGCTCGGCCGCCAGCCAGTCCAGCTGCGACTCGCTGACGTCGCCGTAGTGGTGTCCGGGCACGGTGGAGTCGAGGACGATGACGCGCAGTCCGCCGAGCCAGTACACGTCGTCGATCGGTGACGTGTCGCCGAGCTCGTCGCGGAGGCCCTGCCGGAACGACGCGCGATCGTCGTGGTTTCCCATCACCCAGATGACGCGCGCGCCCATCCGCTCGGCCGCCGGGTCGACGAGGGCGCGCAGCCGCGCGTACGCATCGGGTTGGCCGCGGTCGGCGAGATCGCCGGTGAAGACGATCGCCTCCGGCCTGCCACCGGACGCCTCCACCTCCGCGAGGAGGGCGCGGAGGTGCTGTTCGCTGTCGACGGTGCCGTAGAGCTGTTCGCCTCCCGCCAGCAGATGGGTGTCGCTGATGTGGAGGAGGAAGTGGTCCGGCCGCGGGTATTCCGCGATTCGCGTCTTCACGGGGCTATCACACCACCTACGTCTGAACGGATCGTGAACGCTCACGGTGTGCCGCCTGCATTCGTTTCATGCCAGATCCGGCGGTTCGGCGTTCCAGGTCTCGATCCGCACGGGCATTCCGGCGGTCGCAGCAAGCGTCCGCTCCTCCCCGGGCAGCAGCGGTCGGGGGTCGCCGCCGACGCTCAGGATGCCGGGCGCACCGACCGGCCGTGGGTCGACCAACCGCACGGTCAGGGCGGCATTCGGGCCGTCATTGCGCACGCGCACGCCTCCGGTCGTATCACGAGCGACGGTCAGAACGGGTGCCGGCACGTCGAAGAGCGCGGCCCAGTCCGCAGTCGCCGTGGCGAGCATCCGTTCGCGGTCGAGCTCGCGGCCGTCCGCATCCCGCCACTCCGCCTCCCACGCGAAGACGTCGGGCAGGTCGGCGGTCGCGACCTCCAGCGTCCCGACGGGTTCGGGATGCCGCACAGCGCCCGCGCGCACCTCACGCGAGGCGAGCACGCCGCCGTCGAGCCCGCGAGCCCGCAGCGTGAGCACGGAACCGGACGGCACCGGATCCTCCGCCCACAACCACGCCTCGACCGACGCGACCGCCTCGCCGCCCCACACAGCCCGCGTCACGCGGAGCGTCGCCCGCCGCCGCTCGTACGCGCGTGCGACCGCGAAGTACGCGGGTTTCGGGTCGCCCCGGAAGTCGACCGCCGCCGTGCACCACGCGTTCGGGTAGCTCTCGTTCAGCTGCCACGGCAGCACCATGCTGCAGCGCGGCGAGCGCCGCCGGTCCGCCTCGACCGCGTACTGCAGCCCCGTGGCTTGCAGCAGCTGGGATGCGCGGTTCAGCGTCTCGAGCGTGGCCGGCCGGCCGCCGAACAGCTCGACCACCTGGTCGGCGTTGTTCCACCACTCCCCGAGGTGCCGGTACACCGGGTTCGTCCGGTTCGCGGGCCAGCGATCCGCCTCGGGCACGAGCGCTTCGAGCGATCGCAGGTTCGTCATCCCCTCGACCCCGAACTCGGTGTGCGCGAGGCTCCTTCCGGCGTTGGCCAGCGTGTACTGGCCGACGAAGCCCTGGTGCTCCCAGGGTCCGTGGACGTCGTGCTGCCCCTCGGGGTTCGCCTCGATGCGGTCCAGCCGGTTGTGGAACTCCGGACCCGTCGGCGACGTCGGCAGCCACCCGCGGCCCGGATCGAGGCGCGCGACCGCGTCGGAGAGCGCGGCCAGCACGGGCGAGCGGTCGTCGGAGAGCGGCACCCCGCGGTCGTCGAGCTCGTTCCCTCCACCCCAGAGCAGCAGCGACGGATGGTGCACCCGGGTCGGGATGAGCGCCTCGGCCTCCGCGCGCATCAGCGCCACGAACGCCGGGTCCTTGCTGGGCGCGCTCTGCATCCCGGAACTCGACTGCGAGAACTCCTGCCAGACGAGCAGCCCGAGGCGGTCGCAGGTGGCGTAGAAGTGCTCGGTCTCGATCAGCCCGCCGCCCCACACGCGCATCAGCCGCGCGCCGGAGGCCGCCGCCAGACCGAGCAGGTGCTCGACCGTGCCCTCGTCGATCGAGCCGAAGAGGGCGTCGGCGGGCGTCCAATTCCAGCCGAGCAGCGGGACGGTCACGCCGTTCACCACGGCCGTGTACGGGAGGGCATCAGCCGGTGCGCCGGGATTCCGCACCAGCGCGGCGGTCCGGAAGCCGACCCGACGCTCGGTGCGGTCGGTCTCGCCCTCGTCGTCCGCGAGGACGGCCGTCACCGTGTACAGCGGCTGGGCGCCGACCGTATCCGGCCACCACAGCTCCGGGTTCGGGATGCGCAGCTCCGCCGAACCGTCGGCCGCCGGGACGCGCCGCTCGGCCACCGCCTGTCCGTCTCGCGCGACCGTGACCGTGACGCTGAGCCGCTCGTTGCCGCGCTCCGCCAGCGGCGCCTCCCACGCGACGGCGACGACCCCGTCCCCGCCCCGGCCCATCCCGCCCAGGTGCGACATCTCGTCACCATTCGGCCCGGATTCGCGCACCGGCTCACGGCTCGACGGCTCGGCCACCGACGCGCTTACCGTCACGTCGCCGAGCAGCGCGCGCCCGATACGCAGGCGCGCGCTCTTCCAGACGCCCTGGTGGCGGAGTCGCGGCGAGAAGTCCCAGCCGTAGCCGAGACGCGGTGTGTGAACGCGCACGTGCTCGGTCCGTCCGACCTGCGGCTCGGAGTCCGGCGCGGGATGCACGCGTAGGGCCAGCTTGTGCCGCCCGGCCGAGCGGAGGGATGCGTCCAGCGGCACCCGCAGGCGGTGGTACAGCCCGCGCACCGAGCCGATGCGCTCTCCGTCCCAGTAGACGTCGGCTCCCGGGTCCACGCCGTCGAACTCGAACACCGCCACGCCGTGAGCTGCGTTCGCATCCAGCTCAACGGCCCGCCGGTACACCCACGAGCGCTCAGCCACCCACTCGGCCGCGCGGGAGTTGCGGCCGACGCGCGGATCGGGCAGCTCGCCTGCACGGCGCAGGTCGTCGACGACCGCGCCCGGCACCCGTCCCGGCAGCCAGCCCGGCGCGGCCGCGATCGCCGCAGACGCCTCGGCCACGTTGTTCCCCGCCTCCGGCAGGGGCGCCCCGAGGTACCACTCGGCCGTGTCGCCGAGGGCTTCGCGGATGGTCCAATCGTCGCCGTCGAGGGTGATCGTCGTTGAGCTCACCCCACGATCATGCCCAATCTGGGAACGATTCCAGAAATTTGCACCGGGGACTATCGACTGCTCCCGAGCAGAAGGTACGCTTTCGTGGTTCGCGCGCATCGAATACCAGGCAAGGAGGCCTTGACAGGCATGTCCCACCCACTCGCTGTCGCAGCGATCGGCTTCTGGCACGTCCACGCAGGCGACTACGTGCGCAACGTCCAGCAGCATCCCGACACCACCCTCGTCGCCGTCTGGGACGACGACGAGCAGCGCGGCCGCGCGGCCGCAGACGAGTTCGGCGTGGAGTTCGTCGCCGACCTCGACGAGCTGCTCGCCCGCCCCGAACTCGACGCGGTGACCATCACCACGGCGACCGACCAGCACCGCGACGTCATCGGACGCGCCATCGCGGCCGGCAAGCACGTCTTCACCGAGAAGATCCTCGCCCCGACGGTCGCCGAAGCGGAGGAACTGGTCGACCTGGCCCGCGAGGCCGGCGTCGCACTCGTGGTGTCCCTCCCCCGGCTCTCCGACGACTACACCGTCGCCATCGAGCGCATCCTCGACGACGGCACGCTCGGCGAGCTGACCTACTCCCGCGTGCGCCTCGCGCACGACGGCTGGGTCGCCGGCTGGCTGCCGGAGCAGTTCGCCGACCCGGTGGCCGCGATCGGCGGCGCCCTCACCGACCTGGGGTGCCACCCGGCGTACCTGACGCGGCTGTTCCATCGCGCCGAGCCGCTCGCCATCTCGGCGGCCTACGGGCACGTCACCGACCGCGCGGTCGAGGACAACGCGGTCGTCACGGCCGAGTTCCCCGGCGGACGCATCGGCGTCTTCGAGGCGAGCGTCGTCACCACGCCGGGTGCGTTCACGATCGAACTGCGCGGCACCGCCGCGACGGTCATGTTCGGCTTCGGCGGCGAGCGCCTTCTCGCGAAGGGCGGCGCGTTCGGCGACGAATGGCAGGAGCTGCCCCTCCCCGAGCGACGGCCCGGCGCGTTCGCGCAGTGGGTGCAACACATCCACGACGGCACGACCGCCGACGACAACCTGCGTCACGCCGTCGAGCTGACCCGCATGGTCGTCGCCGCCAACGAGTCCGCCGCCACCGGCCGTGCTGTCGCACTGACCGGACAGCCGGCGCCGGTCGCCTGACCCGCCCCACCATCCCCACTCCCACCCCTCATTCCGTGCATCAGCACGCCCATCCACTTCTCCGAAGGAGCATCACCATGCCCAGCAACACCGTCCGTATCGGTCTCATCGGAGCCGGCGGCATCGCCGGAGCCCACGTCGCCGGCTACCTCCGCAACCCGGAGACCGTCACGTTCGCCGCCGTCGCCGACCCGGTCCGCGAGGCCGCCGAGCGCCGGGCCGGCGACAGCGGCGCCGAGGTCTACGCCGACTACGCGACCATGCTCGCCGAGGCCGACATCGACGCCGTCGACATCTGCCTGCCTCACCACCTGCACAAGGATGCGATCGTCGCCGCCGCCCGCGCCGGCAAGCACATCCTGTGCGAGAAGCCGCTCTGCCTCACCCCGGAGGAAGCCGCCGAGGTGGATGCCGCGGTCGCCGAAGCCGGCGTCACCCTGATGTGCGCGCACAACCAGCTGTTCCTCCCGGCCGTCGCCACGGCCAAGGAGCTCATCGGCTCCGGCGTGCTCGGCCGGGTCTACGAGGTGCGCACCACTGACAGCTTCTACAACGACTTCGACCCGTCGAACATGGGATGGCGGGCCCACGCATCCACGAGCGGCGGCGGCGAGCTGATCGACACCGGCTACCACCCGACGTACCTCCTCCTGCACCTCGCGGGCGGCTCGCCGGTCGAGGTGACCGCGATGCTCGCCACCCACCGTCTCTCGTTCATGGAGGGCGAGGACTCCGCGCAGGTGCTGGTCCGCTTCGACAACGGCGTGATCGGCAGCCTCGTCACCAGCTGGGCCTACCAGCCGGCGGACGGCACGGAGAAGTTCTCCGTGGTCGGCGAGCTGGGCAGTCTCACCAGCGACGGCACATCCCTCAGCTACCGGCTGCGCGGCGAGTCCGAGCCGGCGGTGCTCGAGCTTGCGCCGGTGCACGAGTTCCAGGAGGAAGTGGGCCACTTCGCTCGCAGCATCCTCGACGGCACGCGCCCCCTCCACACGCAGAAGGAGGGGATCGAGGTGCTCGGCATCATCCTCGCCGCCTACGAATCGGCGCAGAACAGGACGATCGCGCCGGTCCGCTCGGTGCGCGAACTGGTGACCGCCTCCGCGCCCGAGAGCTGAGTTCGCAGAAAATTCACCCTGGGGTGAATTCAGGTATATCCAGCGGGTCGGGCGCGGAGTTACAGTTCAGCATGAGCATGCAGCGGACGGGGGCCCGCAACCGGTCACTGGAGCCCCATCGTCAAGATGATTTCGTCGCCGTCCCGTACCTGCGACAGGGCCAGCTGATCTCCCTGATCCGGTGGTCACTCGTGTCCGGCGAGTGGAAGTACACCACGATCCTCGCGGAGTACCTCCATCGCGACGAAGGTTCGTGGTACCTCGTCATCAACGGCAACCGCGCCAAGCTCGACCGCTCCGAGTGGGCGATCTTCAACTGACGGTCCGACCTCTCCGCCGAAGGCTCTCTCGGCGGAGAGGTCGCGGCACCGCCCAGCGCCGCCTCCCGCTCCACCGCGCGCCCCGGCGGTACTGTTGCCCGTGTGACCCAGACCGAGAAGCGGGAGCGGTCGGCCCAGCCGGAGCATCGCTGGCCCGCCGTGATCGCCACGCTCGTCGCCCTGGCGGCGTACGCGTTCCTCCCCAGCGTCGTCCCCCTGCTGGAGCGGTACGCCGTCGTCGGAGTGTGCGTGCTCATGGTCGTCGCGCTCGTTCTCTACAACCCGCACCGGCTCACCCGGGAGTCGCGGTGGTCGCGCCGGGCCGAGATCGCCCTCTCGATCTTCATCCTGCTGGCGAACCAGATCGCGTTCGCGGAGACGGTGGTCCGGCTGCTCAACAAGCACGGCAACGGGTACGAGCTGCTGCTCGCGTCGCTGCAGGTGTGGCTGACCAACGTGATCGCCTTCGCGCTGGTGTTCTGGGTGCTCGACCGCGGTGGCCCGGTCGCCCGCGCGACCGTTCCGCGGCCGAGACTGGCGCTGGCGGACTTCCGTTTCCCGCAGGACGAGGATCACGACGCCGTGGACGAGGTGGCGCGCGGATCCAGCAAGCAGGCGGACTGGGTGCCGAACTACATCGACTACTTCTACTTCTCGCTGTCGAACTCGATGGCGTTCAGCCCGACCGACACCATGCCGCTGACCCACCGCGCGAAGCTGCTGATGTCGCTGGAGTCGTTCGCCGGCTTCGCGCTCCTCGCCCTCGTGATCGCGCGTGCCGTCTCGCTGATCGGCTGAACGGTGGGCGACTCCTCCTGTGGATGTCGTCCTCCTGCGTAATCACCCGCTCCTTCCCGAGTCCTTATTAACGAGCGCTCAAGCGGAGGAGACCGTCGATGAACAAGGCCACCAGACGTCGCGTCGCGCGGGCTGTCGCCACAGCGGCAGCCATCGCCGCGGTGCTCGGCGGAGCGAGTGGATGCGCGGGAGCCTCACCAGCGCCCGCCGCCTCGACCTCGGCTCCCGCATCCACCGGTGCGTCGGTGTGGAAGCTGCCCTCGGGCCCGCGGATCGTGTTCCGGAACACGGCGCCGGGGCCGGACTCCGGGCTCGTCGCCTCCGTTCCCCTCTCGTCCCCGCAGTCGAAGCGGACCGTCTCCGACCTCGCCTGTGAGCGCGTGTACGCGACCCGCAAGGCGCTGTCGTGCATGAGCAAGAGCGGGACGAACCCGATCGGCTACCGCGAGACGCTGTACAACGCGGACGGGGTGGAGACACGGTTCTGGCCGCTGCCCGGCGCCCCGAGCCGGACGCGCCTGTCGCCCGACTCCAAATTGGCCGCCTGGACCTCGTTCGTCGACGGCGAATCGTATGAGGGCGTGAAGTTCTCGACCCAGACCATCATCACGGCGCTGTACGGCACGTACTACGGGCCGCTCGACGCGTTCACCTTCCTCATCGATGCCAAGCCCTACACCGCCGTCGACCTCAACTATTGGGGAGTGACGTTCACCGACGACGGCAATACGTTCTACGCGACCGCGGCGTCGGCCGGCCGTACCTGGCTGGTCAAGGGCAACCTCCGCGGGCGCACGCTGGTGGCCCTCCACGAGGGTGCCGAATGTCCGTCGCTGTCGCCCGACGGCACCCGCGTCGCCTACAAGAAGAACCTCGGGACGACGGATGCGCCGCGGTGGACCCTCGCGGTGCTCGACCTCGCGTCGGAGAAGGAGACGGTGCTCCCGCTCGAGGGGAACGTCGACGACCAGACCGAGTGGTTGGACGACCGGACGCTGCTGTTCGGCCTGCCCGCTGCGGGGAAGGACGGGGACTTCAACGTCTACTCGGCGCCGGCGGATGGTTCGGCCGCGGAGACGCTGCTGATCGAGCACGCGTGGTCGCCGTCGGTGGTGCGCTGAGCGCAGCGGACGCCGGGTGCGGCCGAGGGCTGCCGGCAGTGGGCCGCGAGCTGCCGGCCGCCGGTCGCGCGGCCGCCGGTCGCACGGCCGCCGGTCGCACGACTACCGCTCGCGCGGCTGCCGGTCGCGGGTCTGCTCGGCTGCTGGCCGCGCGGCTGCCGGCCGCGGGTCTGCTCGGCTGCTGGTCTCGCGGCTGCCGGTTGCCGGTTGCCGGTCGCGGGGCTGCCGGCTGCTGGTCTCGCGGCTGTCGGTCGCCGGTCGCGCGGCTGCCGGCTGCCGGTCTCGCGGCTGCCGGTCGCCGGCCGCCGGCCGCGGGGCTGTCGATCACACGGCGGAGTGCAGGAAGACGGCGACGGCGACGTTCAGCGACAGCAGGGCGAGCAGCAGGATGTTGAGGTAGCCGATCACGATGGCCGTCTGTGCGACGGCCCGGCCCCGTCCTCCGTCGTGCTGGAGGGTGCGGGTGATCTTGTGGGCGAGCGGGATGGCGACGATGGGGAGCAGGAAGGCCAGGATCAGCGCGACGACGGCGACCGGGTGGACCCGTCGGGGCACGACCGTGGGGAGCGCGTAGTCTGCGACGTACTCGGACGCCGTGTGGGGTGCGGGCACTCCGACCGCGGACTCATCGAGTCCGTCGACCTCGTCGTCGCTCAGCGGGCGAGCTTTCAGATGGGACATGTCTGGTTCGGAACGGACGCGAAAGTCTCTCGCGCCGACGAGATCGGCGCGAGTTGGTTGAGGGGCCAGAGTTTGAGTGCTGCCTGGCCGACCACATCCACGATGGGGACGAACCCCTTGGTGGGTAGGTCTTGCGTGTGGCTGGAGTCGCGGGAGTTGTAGCGGTTGTCTCCGAGGACCCAGAGCTCTCCTGCAGGAACGGTGACGTCGAACTCGGCGGACGCCGGCTGTCCTTCGGGGATGATGGCGTAGGGCTCGTAGAGCTCGACGCCGTTCACCGTGACCCGACCGTTCGTGCTGCAGCAGGAAACCGTGTCGCCGGGGATGCCGATCACGCGCTTCACGAGGTAGTCGCCGGTGCCCGACGCCGCTGCACCCGCGGCGCTCGCACTCGCGGAGGGCGAGCCGTCGAGCCAGCCGCCGGGATCGCTGAAGACGATGACGTCGCCTCTGCTGATGGGTGCTGCGCCGTACGCGAGCTTGTTCACCAGGATGCGGTCGTCGGTGTGGAGGGTGTTCTCCATCGAGACGGAGGGCACGGTGAAGGGGGTGACGATGATGTTCTGGACGAGGATGGTCACAGCGAACGCGACCACGACGAGGAGGGTGCCGAGGATCACACGGCGTCGGGTGCGGCGGCGGCGCAGCATCGCCCTCCGCGGGTGCCTGCTGTCGGCCAAGCGCCCCCGTCGACCGCGGGTCTTGGGGACAAGCGCGACGTGGCGGGACCGCCGCGCGTGCCTCTGGTGCTCGGAGTCGTCGAGCGCGATGGGGCTGCTCGCCGAGACGGGAGGGGCGAACGCCTGCGTCTCCGCCGTGGGCATCGGCGGGACCGTGACATCGGGCGCCGCCTGCGCGGGCACTGCCTGCGCGGGGGCTGCCGCGTGTCGGTTGGCGCGGCGGGAGGTGGGCCGCGGTTCAGCGACCCGGGGATCCTCGCTCGGCTGCCGGGTGGCGGCCGGTGCCGGGGCGGGCGTCGCGGGCGCCGCAGGAACGGCGGCCGCGGCCGGGGCAACGGAGATATGGGCGGCTGCGGGCGCAGCGGCGGGCAGCGGTGCGACCTCCGGAGGCAGCGGCGCGGCGCCGGGCGTCTGCACCTGCCCGTCGGCGTGACGCGGATCGTGAAGCACCGGAGCGGCCGTGCGACTCTGCGGCGGTGCGAGTGAGACGTGGTCGGTGATCGATGCGGGTACGAAGCTGGTCTGGATGGTGCCGAAGTCGTCGTCTTCTTCGCGGAAGGAGCGCTTGTCCCACCAGACGACGCCGAGTTGCTGGTTGCGGCCGTGGAAGTCGCCTCCGGCTTCCATCACGGCGAGGTCGATGACGCCGTACGGTCCGGCGTCGATGACGGTGCGGTCGGATTCGGTGATGCTCGCGGCCGTCCAGGCCGCCGGACCTTTCGGGGCCGTGGTCGTGTCTTGCTGCTCGCGCCAGGAGAGCGCGTCGGGGACGACGCTGGAGCGGTTCGCCGGCGGTACGTACGAGGAGCGTCGCTGCTTCGACCTCCTCGACGGGATGCGAGGCATCACGGTCATCTCGCCTCCCTTTCTGAACGCTGGTGAGACACGGGTTCACTCACTTAGACGGAGCCGGCGGCGCTCCATGACGCGGAATGCGAAGATTCCGATCATGTGAGCGCCGCCGTTGTGGTCCCTTACTTCTTGGGGACGACGGCGCCGAGGACGCAGGACACGGAGTCCGCGTTGGCGGGGAGGGTGGCCGTGGTGGTCCACTCCTTCTTGTCGCCGGCGGCGCCCTTGACGGTGGTGACCCCGCGCCCGTAGACGGACGAGTTCTTGGAGTTCACCCAGCTGACCGACACGACGACGTCGCCTTCGGTGTCCTTGGGCATGGTGACCGTGCCCTTGGCGGTGACGCTGGAGCCGGTCGTCTCGCAGCTGTCCATCTTCGTGGCGGAGATGACGCCGGTGCCGGTCGGGATGGTCGGCAGCGGCGTGGAGCCGCCTGCCGCTGCCTTGTTGCCACCTGCGCTGGTCGACGACGGCGACGTGCTCGGGGTGCCGGTGCAGCCCGCGAGTCCGGCGACGGCGAGGGCGGCCGCGGCGATCGGGAGGATGAGGTTTCTTCTCTTCGTCATGGTGTGATCCTTTGCTTCACGGAACGGTTGTTCAGGGTGCTGGGTTGGGCCCCGGGAGAGCGGACTCTCAGGGGACGATCGTGACGCTCGTGCCGAGGGGCAGAGCGTTGACGGCCGTGACGGCCTCGTCGGACAGGCGGATGCATCCGTGCGAGATGCTGCCGCTGTGGGAGGGGAAGTAGTGCATGCCGATAAGTCCTCCGTCCTCACCCTGGAACGGTTCGTCCTGAGCGGACGCGTGCAGGGATGTCAACTGAATCGGGTAGGTCGCCTGGCCCTGTTGGGGGTCGAGGTAACGCTCTTGCAGGTAGCCGGTCACTCCTGTGGGGGTCGGGGTGCCCGGCGCTCCGACGGCGACGTCGAACGTCTGCTCGACCGCGCCGGAGAAGTCCTCGATGCGCAGCTTCTGCTCGCCCGTCGACACGACCACGCGGCGGTCGAGCGTCGTGGTCCGGTCGAGGGCGTCGGTCCGTACCCATCCGGCCGTCTGTGCCGGCGCTGCGCCGTTCGACTGGGACGGCAGCTTCTGCCGCGCGGGTGTCATGACGAGCGTCCACGCGCCGTCGGAGCGCACGGGGACGATCACGGTCGGGCGTCCGGTGAAGTTCATGAACGCGAATCGGGCGACCGCGACGTGTTCGTCGTTGTAGATGGGCGTGTCCGTCGCGATGGTGTAGACGTCGTGCGACACGACGGGCACGTCGGAGCTCGCGTATGGGAGAAGTCCGGGGATGACCGCGTCGTACCGGGCTTCGGGGAGTGCCGCGACCTGTTCGGCGGTCAGCGCCGTATGGTCGCCGGCGCGCACCGCCACCCCGCCGTCGTGCGTCGAGGAGCCGGAAGCGCGGTCGGCGCCTTTCTGCTGCGGTTGCGCGACGACGGTCGCCACGGCCCCGGCCGCGAGGACGACCGCCGTCGCCCCGAGGATGACGGCCATGACCAGCCGGCGCCGGTGTCGACGCCGGCGGTCACGCCGCGGGTGTTCGGGCAGCTCGGTCATCCCATCCCTCCCTCCGAGGACGGCGCCTGCATCGCCATGGCCTCACGGCCCGCGCGGATCATCCGGAGACTCCCGGGAGAGCGTTGCGCGGCAGGGGCGTGTCGACCGTGGCGGGTGGCGTGGCAGTCACCTTGCCGCCGCCGGGCGTGGTGCCCGTGACGAACGCCGTGTTGTCCACGTGTCCCGCATCCAGGTCGGCCTGCGTCAGCTGGTAGGTCGCCGTCGCCGTGACCTTCTGGCCCGGGGCCAGCGTGCCCGGGGTTCCCGGCCAGGCGTAGGTCAGCGGGGACAGGCCCGGCATCAGGTCGGCGACCGCCACGTTGCTGATGGTCACGTTGCCGATGTTGCTCACGGTGAAGCTGTAGGTGATGACGTCACCCACGGCGGCCGGGGACGAGAGGCGACTGGTGTCGGCCGTCTTGACCAGGTCGAGCTTCGGGTCCGGGGTGAGCGGGGTGTCCGTCCCGGCCGGCGGCGTGGTCACGACTTCGCCCGACGGCGGGGTGCCCGTCGACGTCGCCGTATTGGTCACATGCCCTGCGTCGAGATCCGCCTGCGTCAGCTGGTAGGTCGCCGTCGCCGTGACCTTCTCCTTCGGGGCCAGCGTGCCCGGCGTCCCCGGCCACGAGTACGTCAGGGCCGACAGCCCCGGCATCGGGTCGGCGATGGACACGTTCGTCATGGTCACGTTGCCCTCGTTCGTCGCCACGAAGGTGTAGGTGATCGTGTCGCCCACCTTCGCCGGATTCGCGATGGCTCCTGTGCCCGCCGACTTCACCAGGGTGAGGTTGGGTGCCGGCTGGAGCGGAACGTCGGCCGTTGCGCCATCGGTCACGTTCGAGCCGGTCGGCGGGGTGCCGGTCGTGCCGGCGGTGTTCGACACGTGGCCCGCGTCGAGGTCCGCCTGCGTCAGTCGGTAGGTCGCGGTCGCGGTGGCCTTCTGCGTCGGAGCGAGCGTGCCCGGCGTGCCCGGCCACGTGTACGTCAGAGCGGACAGGCCCGGCATCGGGTCGGTGATCGTGACACCGGTGAGCGTGACGGTGCCCGTGTTCTCGGCGACGAACGTGTAGGTGACCACGTCGCCTGCTCGAGCCGGTGTGCCGATCTGCGCGGGGTCGGCCGACTTGACCAGATCGATCGCTGCAGTGGTGACGAGCGGGGTATCCGTGCTCGCCGGCGGAGTCGTCACGGCCGTGCCTGACGGGGGCGTCCCGTTCGCCGTCGCCGCGTTGTTCACGTGTCCTGCGTCGAGATCCGCCTGCGTCAGCTGGTAGGTCGCTGTAGCGGTGACCTTCTCCTTCGGCGCTAGCGTGCCCGGAGCACCCGGCCACGAGTACGTCAGGGCCGACAGACCCGGCATCGGGTCGGTGATCGACACGTTCGTCATCGTCACGTTGCCCGTGTTCTGCGACACGAACGTGAAGGTGATGGTGTCACCCACGGCAGCCGGAGACTGGACCGCTCCCGCCTCGGCGCTCTTCACCAGGTCGAGTCCCGGAGTCACGGTGAGCGGGATGTCGACGGAGGCTTGGTCGGTGACCTTGGTGCCGGTGGGCGGGGTGCCCTCGGTGCCTGCGGTGTTGGCCACATGCCCGGCGTCGATGTCCGCCTGCGTCAGCTGGTACGTCGCCGTGGCGGTGACCTTCTCCTTCGGAGCCAGCGTGCCCGGGGTGCCCGGCCAGGTGTAGGTCAGGGCGGACAGGCCCGGCTTCGGGTCGGTGATCGCGACACCGGTGAGGGTGACGTTGCCGGTGTTCTCCGCCTCGAAGGTGTAGGTGACGGTGTCGCCCGCCCGGGGTGGCGACTGGACGGCGGCGAGGTCGGCCGCCTTGATCAGGTCGATGCTCGGGACCGTCACCAGCGGAAGGTCCGCCGATGCCCCGTCGGTGACCTTCGTGCCGGTGGGCGGGGTGCCCTCGGTGCCTGCGGTGTTGGCCACATGCCCGGCGTCGATGTCCGCCTGCGTCAGCTGGTACGTGGCCGTGGCGGTGACCTTCTGCTTCGGGGCCAGCGTGCCCGGGGTACCCGGCCAGGTGTAGGTCAGAGCGGACAGGCCCGGCAACGGGTCGGTGATGCTGACGCCGGTCAGCGTCACGTTGCCGGTGTTCTCCGCCACGAAGGTGTACGTGACGGTGTCGCCTGCCTGCGCCGGGGTCTGCACCGTCGACGGATCGGCCAGCTTCGTGAGATCGATGCTCGGCGCCGGCGGCACCGGCACGTCAGCGGTCGCACCGTCGGTCACGTCGGTGCCCGTAGGCGGGGTGCCCGTCGTGGTCGCAGAGTTGGTCACGAGTCCGGCGTCGATATCCGCCTGCGTCAACTGGTACGTGGCCGTCGCCGTGACCTTCTGCTTCGGAGCCAGCGTGCCCGGCGTGCCCGGCCACGAGTAGGTCAGGGCGGACAGGCCCGGCATCGGGTCGGTGATCGACACGTTGGTCAGGGTGACGGTGCCCGTGTTCTCCGACACGAAGGTGTAGGTGATCACATCGCCCGGCTTCGCCGGCGAGCTGAACGCGGTCGCATCCGCTGCCTTCGTGAGCTCGATCGTCGCCGAAGTCGTCAGCGGCGTGTCCGTCGCTGCGGGCGGCGGAGTCACGTCGGCGCCGGACGGCGGGGTGCCCTTCGAGGTCGCCACATTGCCCACGTGGCCTGCGTCGATTTCTGCCTGCGTCAGCGCGTACGTCGCCGTCGCCGTGACCGTCTCGCCCGGCTGCAGCGTGCCCGGAGTTCCCGGCCAGTTGTACGTCAGAGCGGACAGGCCCGGCATCGGATCCGTGATCGACACGTTCGTCAGCGTGACGTTTCCGGTGTTCTCCGACGAGAACAGGAAGGTCACGACGTCACCCGGCTGCGCCGGCGACTGGATGCCACCAGGCTGAACGTCCTTGGTGAACGTCAGTTCCGGGTCGACCACCAATGGGGTGTCCGTCGCCGCAGGCGGCGGGGTCACCTCCGGGCCGATCGGCGGAGTTCCCGTCGACGTCGCGGCGTTCGCCACGTGACCCGCGTTGAGGTCGGCCTGCGTCAGCGCATACGTCGCGGTAGCCGTGACGGTCTCGCCCGGCTGCAACGTGCCCGGAGTTCCCGGCCACGTATACGTCAGTGGGGAGAGTCCTGGCTTGGGGTCGGTGATGGACACGTTCGTCAGCGTGACGTTTCCGTCGTTCTTCGCCGAGAACGCGAAGGTCACCACATCACCCGGCTGCGCCGGCGACTGGATCCCACCAGGAACGACATCCTTTACGAAGGTCAGCTTCGGGTCGGACACGAGCGGGGTGTCCACGGACGCCGGAGGCGTCGTGACATCCGTACCCGACGGCGGAGTACCGGTCGCGGTCGCAGAGTTCGTCACGATGCCGGCATTGATGTCGGCCTGTGTGAGCTGGTAGGTCGCCGTCGCGGTGACCTTCTCACCCGGCAGCAGGGTGCCCGGAGTGCCCGGCCACGAGTACGTGAGCGAGGACAGGCCCGGCAGCACGTCAGTGATGACCACACCGGTCAGCGTCGTCGTGCCCTCGTTCTCGGCCGTGAACAGATAGGTGATCGTGTCACCGACCTGAGCCGGGTTCTTGACCGCGGTCGCATCGGCGTCCTTGGTCAGGGTCAACTCGGACGTCGACACCAGGGGCGTGTCGGTTGTCGCGGGCGGCGGCGTCACGTCCGGACCCGTCGGCGGAGTACCCGTCGAGGTCGCGGTGTTCGTCACGTGCCCGGCATCGATGTCCGCCTGGGTCAGCGCGTACGTTGCCGTCGCGGTGACGGTCTCGCCCGGCTGCAACATGCCGGGGGTACCCGGCCACGTGTACGTCAGGGGCGACAGGCCGACCATCTGATCGTCGATCGTGACACCAGTGAGCGTCACGTTTCCGTCGTTCTTCGCGGAGAACTGGAAGGTGACCACATCACCCGGCTGTGCGGGCGACTGGATGCCGCCAGGGACGACGTCCTTGGTGAACGTCAGCTCCGGGTCGGACACCAGTGGCGTGTCCACCGTCGCCGGAGGCGTCGTGACATCGGTGCCGGTCGGCGGAGTACCCGTGGCGGTCGCCGCGTTGGTGACGATCCCGGCATTGATGTCGACCTGAGTGAGCTGGTAGGTGGCGGTCGCCGTGACGACCTCTCCCGGCAGCAGGGTGCCCGGAGTGTTCACCCAGGTGTAGGTCAGCGGGGACAGGCCTGGCAGCACATCCGTGATGGTGACACCGGTGAGGGTCGTGTTGCCGTCGTTCTTAGCGGAGAACAGGTACGTGATCGTGTCGCCCACCTGCGCGGGGTTCTTGACCGCTGTCGCGTCCGCATCCTTCGTGAGGGTCAGCTTCGACGTCGACACCAGCGGGGTGTCGGTCGCCGCGGGTGGCGGGGTCACGTCCGGACCGGTCGGCGGGGTACCCGTCGAGGTCGCGGTGTTCGCCACGTGACCTGCGTCGATGTCGGCCTGGGTCAGCGCGTA
>NZ_SNYB01000002.1:9286-11418 GCF_004362795.1 Leifsonia sp. 115AMFTsu3.1 | reverse complement strand
GACTGGATGGCGCCCGCCTGCACATCCTTCGTGAACGTCAACACCGGGTCGGACACCAGCGGCGTGTCGACCGTCGCCGGAGGCGTCGTCACATCCGTACCCGACGGCGGAGTACCCGTCGCGGTCGCGGAGTTGGAAACGATCCCGGCATTAATGTCCGCCTGGGTCAGCTGGTAGGTCGCGGTCGCGGTGACCTTCTCACCCGGCAACAGTGTTCCGGGGGTGCCCGGCCACGAGTACGTCAGGGGCGAGAGGCCCGGCAGCACGTCGGTGATCGCGACACCGGTCAGCGTCGTGTTGCCCTCGTTCTCGGCCGTGAACAGGTAGGTGATCGTGTCGCCGACCTGCGCCGGGTTCTTGACCGCGGTCGCGTCCGCGTCCTTGGTCAGGGTCAGCTTGGACGTCGCCACGAGCGGGGTGTCCGTGGCCGCCGGCGGCGGGGTCACGTCCGGACCGGACGGCGGCGTCCCCTTGGACGTCGCCACGTTTCCGACATGGCCCGCGTCGATGTCGGCCTGGGTCAGCGCGTAGGTCGCGGTTGCGGTTACCGTCTCGCCCGGCTGCAACGTACCAGGGGTACCCGGCCATGTGTAGGTCAGCGGAGAGAGTCCCGGCTTGGGGTCGGTGATCGTGACACCGGTGAGCGTCACGTTGCCGTCGTTCTTCGCGGAGAACTGGAAGGTGACCACGTCACCCGGCTGCGCCGGCGACTGGATCCCACCAGGGACGACGTCCTTCGCGAAGGTGAGCTCGGGGTCGGAGACCAGCGGGGTGTCCACCGTCGCCGGAGGCGTCGTGACATCGGTGCCCGTCGGCGGGGTACCGGTCGCCGTGGCGGAGTTCGTCACAATGCCGGCGTTGATGTCCGCCTGCGTGACCTGGTACGTCGCGGTCGCGGTGACCTTCTCGCCCGGGAGCAGTGTTCCGGGTGTTCCGGGCCACGAGTACGTCAACGGGGACAGGCCCGGCAGCACATCTGTGATCGCGACGCCGGTGAGGGTCGTGTTGCCCTCGTTCTCGGCGGTGAACAGGTATGTGATCGAGTCACCGACCTGAGCGGGGTTCTTGACCGCGGTCGCGTCGGCATCCTTCGTCAGCGTCAGCTTGGACGTCGCCACCAACGGGGTGTCGGTCACCGCGGGCGGCGGAGTGACATCCGGACCGGTCGGCGGGGTGCCGATGGCGGTCGCCACGTTGTCTACGTGACCTGCGTCGATGTCGGCCTGCGTCAGCGCATAGGTCGCCGTCGCCGTTACGGTCTCGCCCGGCTGCAACGTACCGGGCGTGCCCGGCCACGTATACGTCAGGGCAGAGAGTCCCGGCTTGGGGTCGGTGATCGTGACACCGGTGAGCGTGACGTTGCCGTCGTTCTTCGCGGAGAACGCGAAGGTGACCACGTCACCCGGCTGTGCCGGCGACTGGATCCCACCAGGGACGACGTCCTTGGTGAACGTCAGCGCGGGGTCCGCGACGAGTGGGGTGTCGGTCGTCGCGGGTGGCGGGGTCACGTCCGGACCGGTCGGCGGAGTACCCGTCGAGGTCGCGGTGTTCGCCACGTGTCCCGCGTCGATGTCGGCCTGGGTCAGCGCGTAGGTCGCGGTAGCCGTGACGGTCTCGCCCGGCTGCAACGTTCCCGGGGTGCCCGGCCACGTGTAGGTCAGCGGAGAGAGTCCCGGCTTGGGGTCGGTGATCATGACACCGGTGAGCGTCACGTTGCCGTCGTTCTTCGCGGAGAACTGGAAGGTGACCACGTCACCCGGCTGCGCCGGGGACTGGATCCCGCCCGGCTGCACATCCTTCGTGAACGTCAGCTCCGGGTCGGAGACGAGCGGGGTGTCCACGGTCGCCGGAGGCGTCGTGACATCGGTGCCCGTGGGCGGAGTGCCCGTCGCGGTCGCCGAGTTGGTGACGATGCCGGCGTTGAGGTCGGCCTGCGTGAGCTGGTAGGTCGCGGTCGCGGTGACCTTTTCACCCGGCAACAGGGTGCCCGGAGTGCCGGGCCACGAGTACGTCAGGGTCGAAAGGCCCGGCAGGACATCGGTGATCGCGACACCAGTCAGCGTCGTGTTGCCCTCGTTCTCCGCCGTGAACAGATACGTGATCGTGTCGCCCACCTGCGCCGGGTTCTTCAC
>NZ_SNYB01000002.1:0-9051 GCF_004362795.1 Leifsonia sp. 115AMFTsu3.1 | reverse complement strand
CCTGGCCACACGTAGGTCAGCGGAGAGAGTCCCGGCATCGGGTCGTCGATCGACACGTTCGTCAGCGTGACGTTTCCGTCGTTCTTCGCCGAGAACTGGAACGTCACCAGGTCGCCCGGCTCGGCTGGGGACTGGATGGCGCCCGGCTGCACGTCCTTCGTGAACGTCAGCTCCGGGTCGGACACCAGCGGGGTGTCCACCGTCGCCGGGGGCGTCGTGACGCTCGTCCCCGTGGGCGGGTTACCCGTCGCGGTCGCGGAGTTCGTGACGATGCCGGCGTTGATGTCCGCCTGGGTCAGCTGGTAGGTCGCCGTGGCGGTGACCTTCTCCGTCGGCGCAAGCGTGCCCGGGGTTCCTGGCCACGAGTACGTGAGCGGTGAGAGACCCGGAAGGACGTCGGTGATCGTGACGCCGGTCAGGGTCGTGGTGCCCTCGTTCTCGGCCGTGAACAGATAGGTGATCGTGTCACCGACCTGCGCGGGGCTCTTGACCGCAGTCGCGTCCGCGTCCTTCGTGAGAGTGAGCTTCGGCGTGGAGGTCAGCGGGGTGTCGGTCGCGGCCGGCGGCGGGGTGACCGGGGGACCCGAGGGCGGGGTGCCGGTGGAGGTCGCCACGTTGCCGACGTGACCTGCGTCGATGTCGGCCTGCGTCAGAGCGTAGGTCGCCGTCGCGGTGACCGTCTCGCCCGGCTGCAGCGTGCCCGGTGTGCCCGGCCAGGTGTAGGTCAGCGGGGAGAGCCCGGGCATCGGGTCGTCGATGGTCACACCGGTCAGGGTGACGTTTCCGTCGTTCTTCGCGGAGAACTGGAAGGTCACCACGTCGCCCGGCTGCGCCGGCGACTGAATGGCGTCAGGCTGAACATCCTTGGTGAATGTGAGCACCGGGTTCGAGACGAGCGGGGTGTCCACGGATGCCGGAGGCGTCGTCACATCGGTGCCAGTGGGCGGAGTGCCCTTGGCGGTCGCCGAGTTCGTGACGAGCCCTGTGTTGATGTCGGCCTGAGTCAGCTGGTAGGTCGCGGTCGCCGTGACGATCTGCGTCGGCGCCAGCGTGCCCGGAGTGCCCGGCCACGTGTACGTCAGCGGGGACAGACCCGGCAGGGCGTCGGCGATGGTGACACCGGTGAGGGTGGTGTTTCCGGTGTTCTCGGCCGAGAACAGGTAGGTGATCGTGTCCCCGACCTGGGCCGGGTCCTTCACCGCCGCCGCGTCCGCCACCTTGGTCAGTGTCAGGTTCGGAGAAGCGGTCAGCGGAACGTCGACCGACCACTCGGCCGTCACGTCAGGTCCCGAGGGCGGAGTGCCGACGGTCGTCGCCGTGTTCGGAACATGGCCCGCGTCGAGGTCCGCCTGCGTCAACTGGTACGTCGCCGTCGCGACGACCTTCTCCTTCGGCGCGAGCGTCCCCGGCGTTCCCGGCCAGGTGTACGTCAGAGCCGAAAGGCCCGGCAGCTGGTCGATGATCTTCACGTCAGTGAGGGTCACCGTGCCCGAGTTGGTGGACTCGAAGGTATAGGTGATCGTGTCGCCCACTTCGGCCGGTGACTGGATGGCCGTCGTGTTCGCAACCTTGAGCAGCGTGATGGACGGCCCCGACGTCAGCGGAGTGTCTGTGACCGCTGGCGGAGTCGTGACGTCGGTGCCCGTGGGCGGAGTGCCCGTCGCGGTCGCCGTGTTGCCCACGTGGCCCGCGTCGAGATCCGCCTGCGTCAGCTGGTAGGTCGCCGTCGCGGTGACGACTTCCTTCGGCTGCAGGGTCCCCGGGGTCCCCGGCCACGAGTACGCGAGCGGGGAGAGCCCCGGCATCTGGTCGTCGATCGTGACACCGGTGAGTGTGACGTTTCCGTCGTTCGTCGCCGAGAACACGAAGGTGATCAGGTCGCCGACCTTGGCCGGCGACTGCACGGCACCGGCCTGGGCGTCCTTCGTCAGCGACAGCTTGGGGTCCGACACGAGCGGTGTGTCGACGGATGCCGGAGGCGTCGTGACATCCGTGCCCGTCGGCGGGGTGCCCGTCGCGATAGCAGAGTTCGTGACCAGCCCGGCGTTGATGTCGGCCTGCGTCAGCTGGTAGGTCGCCGTCGCGGTGACCTTCTCACCGGGCAGCAACGTTCCCGCAGCGCCCGGCCACGAATACTTCAGCGAGGAGAGTCCCGCCAGCACATCCGTGATCGTGACACCGGTAAGGGTCGTCGTCCCCTCGTTCTCCGCGGTGAACAGGTACGTGATCGTGTCACCGACCTGCGCGGGGCTCTTGACCGCAGTCGCGTCCGCGTCCTTGGTCAGGGTGAGCTTCGACGTCGACACCAACGGGGTATCGGTCACAGCGGGCGGAGTGGTGACGTCTGTACCGGTCGGCGGAGTGCCCGTCGAGATCGCGGTGTTCGCCACGTGACCGGCGTCGATGTCGGCCTGGGTCAGCTGATAGGTGGCCGTCGCCGTGACGACGTCGTCAGGCAGCAGGGTGCCCGGGGTGCCCGGCCAGGTGTAGGTCAGCGGAGACAGACCCGGAAGCTGGTCGTCGATCGTGACGCCGGTCAGCGTCGTCGTGCCCTCGTTCTTCGCCGAGAACAGATACGTGATCGTGTCACCTACCTGAGCCGGATTCTGGATGCCGCCCGGCTGGACGTCCTTCGTCAGGGTCAGCTTCGACGTCGACACCAGCGGGGTGTCCGTCACGGCCGGTGGAGTGGTGACATCGGTGCCGGTCGGGGGTGTGCCCTTCGCGGTCGCCGAGTTCGCCACGTGCCCTGCATCGATGTCGGCCTGCGTCAGCTGATAGGTCGCCGTCGCGGTGACGGTCTCTCCCGGCTTCAGCGTGCCCGGAGCGCCCGGCCATGCGTACGTCAGCGGGGACAGGCCTGGCAGCGCGTCCGTGATCGCCACGCCGGTGAGGGTGGTGTTGCCCTCGTTCTTCGCCGAGAACAGGTACGTGATGGTGTCGCCGACCTGAGCCGGGTTCGTGACAGCGTCGACGTTGGTGCTCTTGACCAGCGACAGGTCGGGGTCGGACGCGAGAGGAACCGTCGTGCTCGCCACGTCGGTGACGTCGTCACCGGAGGGCGGAGTGCCGGTGGTGCTCGCCGTGTTCACGACCGTGCCCGCGTCGAGGTCCGCCTGCGTCAGCGGGTACGTCGCCGTAGCCGTAACCTTCTCGCCCGGCTGCAACGTGCCCGGGGTGCCCGGCCACGTGTAGGTCAGCGGGGACAGTCCCGGCAGCGGGTCGGCGATCGTGACGCCGGTGAGCGTGGTGTTACCGGTGTTCTCCGAGACGAAGGTATAGGTGACCACGTCACCCGCCTTCGGCGGCGACTGCAGGGCGGAGGTGTCCTTCGTCTTCACGAGGTCGATGGACGCGGACGGGACCAGCGGCGTGTCGGTGGCCGCCGGCGGAGTAGTGAAGTCGGAACCGGTCGGCGGCGTGCCCGTCGACGTTGCCACGTTGCCCACGTGGCCCGCGTCGATGTCGGCCTGCGTGAGCTGGTAGGTCGCCGTCGCCGACGCCGACTGCTTCGGCTCGAGCACGCCCGGAGCGGCCGGCCACGAGTACGTCAGCGCAGAAAGTCCCGGCTTGGGATCGTCGATCGTGACGCCCGTCATCGTGACGTTCCCGGCGTTGGTCACCAGGAAGACGAAGGTGACAGTGTCGCCGACAGCAGCGGGCGACTGCACAGCATCGGCCTGCGCGTCCTTGACGAGCTCGAGCGTCGGATCCGCCGGGAGCGGAACCGTCTCGGTCGCGTCGTCGGTCACGTTGCCGCCGGTCGGCGGAGTGCCGACCGTTGTCGCCGTATTGACGACCTGGCCCGCATTGAGATCGGACTGGACCAGCAGGTAGGTGGCGGTCGCGGTGACCGACTCACCCGGCTGCAGCGTGCCCGGGGTTCCCGGCCACGTGTAGGTCAGCGGTGACAGGCCCGGCAGCGCATCCGTGATGATGACACCGGTCAGGGTCGTGTTGCCCGTGTTCTTGGACACGAACGTGTAGGTCACCTGGTCTCCGGCCCGCGGCGGGGACGACAGCGCCGTCGAGTCGGCGGTCTTCACCAGCTCGATCACCGAGGACGACACCAGTGGGGTGTCCGTGGTCGCGGGGGGCGGGGTCACGTCCGGACCGGTCGGCGGGGTACCCGTCGAGGTCGCGGTGTTCGCCACGTGACCTGCGTCGATGTCAGCCTGGGTCAGCGCGTAGGTCGCGGTAGCCGTGACGGTCTCGCCCGGCTGCAACGTACCGGGGGTACCCGGCCACGTGTAGGTCAGCGGAGAGAGTCCTGGCTTGGGGTCGGTGATCGTGACACCGGTGAGCGTCACATTGCCGTCGTTCTTCGCCGAGAACTGGAAGGTGACCACGTCACCCGGCTGCGCCGGCGACTGGATGCCGCCGGGGACGACGTTCTTGGTGAAAGTCAGCTCCGGGTCAGAGACCAGCGGGGTGTCGACCGTCGCCGGAGGCGTCGTGACATCGGTGCCCGTCGGCGGGGTACCTGTCGCCGTGGCGGAGTTCGTCACAATGCCGGCGTTGATGTCCGCCTGCGTGAGCTGGTACGTCGCGGTCGCGGTGACCTTCTCACCCGGGAGCAGTGTTCCGGGTGTTCCGGGCCACGAGTACGTCAACGGGGACAGGCCCGGCAGCACATCGGTGATGACCACACCGGTGAGGGTCGTGTTGCCCTCGTTCTCGGCCGCGAACAGGTACGTGATCGTGTCGCCCACCTGAGCGGGGTTCTTGACCGCGGTCGCGTCGGCATCCTTGGTCAGGGTCAGCTTGGAGGTCGCCACGAGCGGGGTGTCCGTCGCCGCCGGCGGCGGGGTCACGTCCGGACCGGACGGCGGAGTTCCCTTGGACGTCGCCACGTTGCCCACATGACCCGCGTCGATGTCGGCCTGCGTCAGCGCATAGGTCGCCGTCGCCGTGACCGTCTCGCCCGGCTGCAACGTACCGGGGGTACCCGGCCACGTGTAGGTCAGGGCAGAGAGTCCCGGCTTGGGGTCGGTGATCGTGACACCGGTGAGCGTCACATTGCCGTCGTTCTTCGCCGAGAACTGGAACGTGACCACGTCACCCGGCTGCGCCGGCGACTGGATGCCGCCGGGGACGACGTCCTTCGCGAACGTCAGCTCGGGGTCGGACACCAGCGGGGTGTCCACGGACGCCGGAGGCGTCGTGACGGTGCCGCCCGTGGGCGGGTTGCCCGTCGCCGTGGCCGAGTTGGTGACCTTGCCGGCGTTGATGTCGGCCTGGGTCAGCTGGTACGTCGCCGTGGCGGTGACCTTCTCCGTCGGTGCAAGCGTGCCCGGGGTGCCCGGCCACGAGTACGTGAGCGAGGACAAGCCCGGCAGGGCGTCAGTGATGGTCACCCCGGTGAGCGTGGTGTTGCCGTCGTTGACCGCGGTGAAGGTGTAGGTGATGGTGTCACCGACCTGCGCGGGGTTCTTGACCGCGGTCGCGTCATCGACCTTCGTGAGGGTCAGCTTCGGACCGGGGACGACCGGGGTGTCCGTGCTCGCGGGGGGCGAGGTGACGGACGGGCCCGTCGGCGGGGTGCCGACGGCGATCGCCGTGTTGGACACGAGGCCTCGGTCGATGTCTGCCTGGGTCAGATGGTAGCTCGCGGTGGCGGTGACGCTCTGGCCCGGTGGGAGCGTGCCCGGGGCGCCCGGCCACGTGTAGGTCAACGTGGACAGGCCCGGAAGCGGATCGTTGATGGTCACGCCGGTGAGGGTCGTGTTGCCGTTGTTCTTCGCCACGAAGGTGAAGATGATCGTGTCGCCCACCTGGGCCGGCGACTGGATGGCGCGGGGGTCGGCCACCTTCGTCAGCTCGAGTTCCGAGGTGGTGATCAGGGTGGTGTCCGTCGGAGCCGGCGGGGTGACCACGGGCGGACCGACGGGCGGGTTGCCGGTCGCGGTGGCGGCGTTCGCCACGTGGCCGGCGTCGATGTCCGCCTGGGTCACCTGGTAGGTCGCCGTCGCGGTGACGATCTCCTTCGGCGCCAGAATGCCCGGGGTGTTCAGCCACGTGTACGTCAGCGGGGACAGACCCGGAAGGACGTCGTCGATCTTCACGCCGGTCAGGGTGACGTTGCCGTCGTTCTCGGCGGAGAACGTGTAGGTGATCGTGTCACCCACCTTCACCGGGTTCTGGAGGGCGCCGGTATCGGCCGCCTTGGTGACCTTCAGCGACGGGCCCGGCGTGACCGGGACCTGGGCGGTGGCGGTGTCGGTGACATCCCCACCCGTCGGCGGCGTGCCCGTCGTGGTTGCCGTGTTGTCCACCCGGCCGGCGTCGAGGTCGGCCTGCGTGAGCTGGTAGGTCGCCGTCGCCGTGACCGACTGGCTCGGCTGCAGGACGCCCGGGGCGCCCGGCCACGTGTAGGTCAGGGCGGAGAGCCCGGGCATCGGGTCGGTGATGGTGACGCCGGTCAGCGTGGTGTTACCGGTGTTCTTGGACACGAACGTGTAGGTGACGGTGTCGCCGAGGCGGGCCGGGGACTGCACTGCGCCGGCGTCCGGCGTCTTGGTCAGCTCGATGCCCGAACCCGCGGTCACGGTGAGGTCGTAGATGTCCTGGTCGGTGACCGGGGGGCCGCTTGGCGGGGTGCCCTCGGTGGTCGCCGTGTTGGTCACCTTGCCCGCGTTGATGTCGGACTGGGTCAGCTGGTAGGTCGCCGTCGCGGTGACCTGCTGGCCCGGGTCGAGGGTGCCCGGAGTGCCCGGCCAGGTGTAGGTCAGCGGTGACAGGCCCGGCAGCGGGTCGTCGATCGTGACACCGGTCAGGGTCGTGTTGCCGTTGTTGGTCGACACGAACGTGTAGGTGACGGTGTCACCGACGACCGCGGGCGACTGCACCGCAGACGCGTCGGCGGACTTGACCAGGTCGATGCTCGGCGCCGGGCCGAGCGTCGTGTCGGTTTCGGCCGGCGGGGTCACGAGCGGCGGCCCGTTCGGCGGGGTTCCGGTCGAGGTGGCGGAGTTCGCCACGTGGCCGGCGTTGATGTCCGCCTGCGTCAGCACGTACTGCGCAGTGGCGACGGCGTCCTCACCAGGCAGGAGGATGCCCGGGGTACCCGGCCACGTGTAAGTCAGGGGGGACAGACCCGGAAGCTGGTCCGTGATCGACACGTTGGTCAGGGTCGTGTTGCCGTCGTTGTGTGCGGTGAACGTGTAGACGATGACGTCGCCGACCTTGGCCGGATTGGACACGCCGCTGGTGCCTGCGACCTTCGCCAGGGTGAGCTTCGGGTCCTGCACGCCGGGGATCTCGACCTCGGCCGGCGGGGATACCACGTCCGGGCCGGTGGGCGGCGTTCCGGAGGCGGTCGCCTCATTCAGCACGTGTCCTGCGTCGATGTCGGCCTGTGTCAGCACATAGGTGGCCGTGCAGACCAGCTGGCCGCGCGGCTGCAACTGCGCCGTCGGCGGGCAGGACAGCGGCGACAGCGTGCCCGAGCCGGAGAACTGGGTCTCTGAGATCTGCGGGTTCGTCAGCGTGACGTTGCCGTTGTTGGTCGCCACGAACGTATAGGTGATGGTTCGGCCGACGACGAAGTTGGCCGCGTCGTTCGGGGACGCCGACTTGACCAGGCCGATGGCCGGGTTGGCGGTCAGGGTCACATCGTTCGGGGCCGGCGGGGAGTTCACCGGCGGACCCGAGGGCGGGGTTCCGACCGCGGTCGCGACGTTGGCGACGTGGCCGGAGTTGATGTCGTTGGTGGTGACACGGTAGGTCGCCGTCGCGGTGACGGTCTGGCCCGGCGTCAGCGTGCCCGGCGTGCCCGGCCACGTGTACGTCAGTGCGGAGAGACCCGGAAGCACATCGGAGATGCTGACGTTGGTCAGCGTCACGTTGCCCGTGTTCTGGGCGCTGAACCGGTACGTGATGACGTCACCCGCGGAGGGCGGGGTAGGCAGACCGACGAGGTCTACCCCCTTGGTCAGGGTGAGCTGGGGACCCGCCGTGAGCGGGACGTCGACGACAGCGGGCGGCGGAACGACCGCTGGTCCCGTGGGCGGGGTGCCCGTGGTGGTGGCGCGGTTGTCCACGTGACCGGCGTTGATGTCGGCCTGGGTCACGGAGTAGATCGCGGTGGCCGTGACGGATTCGTCCGGCTGCAGCGTGCCCGGCGTGTTCTGCCACGTGTAGGTCAGGGCAGACAGGCCCGGCAGGGCGTCCGCTATCGACACGTTCGTCAGCGTGACATTTCCCGTGTTCTTCGCCGTGAAGTGGTACGTGATCTGGTCGCCGACCTTGGTCGGACTGTTCAGCTGGTCGCGGTCGGCCGTCTTGACCAGGGTCATGTCCGGGTTCGCCAGCAGCGGGGTGTCCGTCACGGAAGGCGGGGGCGTCACGTCGGGACCGGTCGGAGGTGTGCCCTTTGCGGTGGCGGAGTTCGCCAGGTGGCCGGTGTTGATGTCGGCCTGGGTCAGCTTGTACGTCGCCGTCGCCGTGACCGTCTCGCCGGGAAGCAGCGTGCCCGGAGTTCCCGGCCACGTGTAGACCAGCGGGCTCAGGCCCGCCTTGGCGTCGGTGATGGTCACTCCGGTGAGGGTGACGTTGCCCTCGTTCTTCGCCGAGAAGTGGAACACGACCGTGTCACCGGGAACCGGCGGCGTCTGCACGGCATCGAAGTCGGCCGTCTTGGTGGAGGTGAGTTTCGGGCCGGCGGTGAGGGGGACGGGGACGGTGGCGGGGGGTGTGGTGACGTTTTGGCCGGTGGGTGGTGTGCCGGTGGCGGTGGCCTGGTTGATGACCTGGCCGGTGTTGATGTCGGCCTGGGTGAGCTGGTAGGTCGCGGTTGCGGTGACGGTCTGGCCGGGGGTGAGGGTGCCGGGGGTGCCGGGCCAGGTGTAGCTGATCGCGGACAGGCCCGGGAGCTGGTCGGTGATGCTCACCCCGGTGAGGGTGACGTTGCCGGTGTTGGTGGAGGTGAAGGTGTAGGTGATCGTGTCCCCGACCGTCGCCGGGTTCTTCACCGCGGACGCGTTCGCGGTCTTGATCAGGTTCAGGGTGGGGTTCGCCACCAGCGGGGTGTCGGTCGCGGCCGGGGGCGGG